>JASJBQ010000337.1 GCA_030066455.1 Desulfobacterales bacterium | reverse complement strand
GATAAAATATATGAAATTGGCGTACATCGGGGTCAGTCGCGGGGCGGTGCCGGCCGGCGCGGGCGGTAAAAGCGCTCCTTTTCGCTGTAGATGCAGCCGCAATAGGCCTGGCGGTACATACCTGTGCGTTTGGAGACGTGCACACCTTCTTTCCAGCCGATGCGGAAATCCTGGTAGTGGAAGGGAACGCCGGTGTCTTTGGCCACCGCCAAGCCGATGTCCCGGATCATTTCATGCTTCTGGAACTTGCTGTAGAGCAGGGTGCTCGTAAAGGCATCGAACCTGCCCTTGCGCGCCACGAGGGCCGCAGCGCGCAGGCGGTCGAAATAGCAGTGCCGGCAGCGGTCTTTTTCCCGATGCACCACGTTGCGCATGAAGCCCTCGAGATCGTAGCCCTCCTGGATGATCAGTTTGAGCTTTTCCTGGGCGGCGAAGGTTTCCAGCGTCTCCTGACGGCGCAGGCACTCGGTATAGGGGTGGATGTTGTGCCGGTAAAAATACCCCAGGATGGTAAAACCCTCGTCACGCAGGCGGCGCAGCGGGTAGATACTGCAGGGGCCGCAGCAGGCATGCATGAGCACTTTCATGCCCGTTCTCCGAACAGGGCCGTCCCGATGCGCACCATGGTCGCGCCTTCCTCGATGGCCGTCTCAAAATCGCCGGTCATGCCCATCGAGAGTTCCACCATGTCGATGCCGGGTATGCCTTCATCACGAATGCGGTCCCTGAGTTCCCGCAGGGCGCGAAAATAGGGTCGCACCTTTTCGGGGGCGTAAAAATAGGGTGGCAGGGTCATGAGGCCTTTCACGGCGATTTGCTCCATTTGCGCGGCCTCCCGCGCCAGGGCCAGGGCATTTTCGGCATAGACACCGGATTTGGAGGCTTCCTTGCCGGTGTTGACCTGGATCAGGATGGGCTGCCGCTTGCCTGCCTTGGCGGCCTGTTTGTCGATTTCGCGGGCCAGACGGATCGAATCCACCGAGTGAATCAGGTCGAAAAGGCGTACGGCGTGTTTGGCCTTGTTGCGCTGCAGGTGGCCGATAAAATGCCAGGTGACCTCCAGGTCGGCCAGCGTCTCGATCTTTTCGCGCGCTTCCTGGATGTAGTTTTCGCCCAGGATACGTACCCCGCCAACGACGGCGGTCCTGACCCGTTCGGCCGGAACGGTTTTGCTGACGGCCACGAGACGGATATCTTCCCCGCGGCGGCCGCAGCTTTCAGCGGCTTGGCGCATGCGTTCCCTGATGGTTTCGATCGCGCGGCTCACGGTTGTCCCTCAGCAATATGTTGACTGCCGGGTTGGACTTCAAGCCCCATCACCCCTTCGCGCAACAGAATTTCCAACACCTCGCACACCGGCAGGCCCACGACATTGGTGTAGGAGCCGTTGATCCGCCGCACCAGAAAGGTACCCAGGCCTTGAATGGCGTAGGCGCCGGCCTTGTCGAAAGGCTCGCCCGTATGGATATACCATTCGATTTCCCGGTCGGTAAGCGTCTTGAAAACCACGTCCGTCCGAACCGTGTCGGCCAGGCAGCGTGACCTGCCGTGCTGAACGAGGCAAAAGCCGGTATAGACCTGGTGGGTTTTTCCGGAAAGTCGCCTGAGCATTTCGCGGGCGTCCCGGGGTGAGGCCGGTTTCCCCAGCAAACGGTCTTCCACGGCGACGATGGTGTCGGCCCCCAGCACCCAACTGTCGCGGTAGCTGGACGCCACATCCCCGGCCTTGGCTTCGGCCAACTGCCGTACATAATCCGCCGGGGCCGAAAGGGGCAGTGCGGCCTCGTCGATACGGCTCGGGATCACCCGGAAGGTGAGCCCGGCCTGCTCGAGCAGATATTTACGCCGGGGCGACTGGGAGGCCAGAATCAAATCGGTCGTGGCGACGCCGTTGACGGTCATGGGCCAATTCCATCGGATCGTTGGGTGAAGTCGTTGGTGCATTGATTTTGCAGGCCATGATTAACAAATACGGGGGGGGATGACAAGCGGGGCGGGTTTTCAGCAGTCGCGCGGGGTCACGGGGCCGAGAAACGTACGCTGCGTTGACCGTCAGCCTGGTAAATACTATGGGAAGATGCAAAGGCACGCAGTTTGCTCCCCTGCGCGGTTGTTTTGCAGAAAACCTGCAATGACAGACGGGCTGTTCCCATGCGGCAACCATCCTATTGGATCCTCGGCTGCGGTCGCTTCGGTCGCCTGGCGTGCGAAAGGCTTAAAGCCGCCCGGCCCGGGGCGCCGATCGTCGTTGTCGATCGACGGAAGATCGGGATGCCCGAGGGTGTCGAGACGGTGACGGCGGACGCGGTCGAATTCCTCGACGATCGTATGCAGCCCAATTCCGGCGCGTGGATCGTGCCGGCGCTTCCGATGCATTTGGCCTACACGTGGGTCGCCGGCAGGCTGCGAGGCGAGCGACGCTTCAAACCCCAAACCGTGCCCGCAGGGCTGGTGCCCCTCCTGCCGAACCCCTGTGTCGGTCCGGAGGGCCAGGTCTATTTCAGCCATGCCGATTTCAGGTGCCCGGATGACTGTCCCGAGCCGAAGTCCATCTGCGCCCATACCGGCCGTCCGCGACCGCTAATCATGCACACGTTCCTTGCCGATTTGGTTTACGGGGGCTACGTATCCTTCGTGATTCGAAGCGTTCAACTGGCGCCGGGTGTCGGTGGCTATCAGGCGGCCACCCTGTATGACGGATGGGGCTGGTTGCGGCGGAAAACCGGGTATTTCCTTTTCAGCACGGCCTGCAAATGTCACGGTGTGATGCACGCCTTTTCACTCGCCTGACGGCCGGAGAGAGGCAACCCGTGATAATGAAAAAAACGTCCAACGCCCAACGTGCAACAGTCAGGGCCGGGGATGCCGGCCGCAACGGATGCGGCCGCCTATGGCAAGCCGCCTGTTTGTTGACACTTCAGGGGATTACCGGTAAAAGCCTCTGCACGTTCCTGCCCGCTGCCCGGGTGGCGGAATAGGTAGACGCAAGGGACTTAAAATCCCTCGGTGTAATACACCGTGCCGGTTCGATTCCGGCCCCGGGCACCATACCTTTCCGATAGGCGCCGATGGTTTTTTTCGGCGGTGCTTCTCTCAGCTTATGCACAATAAGATACACCCGTTTGCCATTTTCATTCGTTTTCCAAGTTTTAATCTTTGTATAGAATTATTAACTAATTGATTATAATATAAATATGATAAATTATCGGACTCGGCATAAAACGTGCTTTAACATTTTCCGACATAAGCAATTACGTTCAGGCTAGCGTAAATAAATGTGCAGACCATTGGGGAATGGTAATTATCCTGACGCGCTAATTGCTGATTTGCATCATCTCACCTTAAATACCAAAGGGCAGGGCGCACGCCCTGCCCTTTGGTATTTATAATATGAATTCGCGGATCAGAAATCCCTGCAGCCATTGTCGGTGCTTCGCGATCGGGTATGGCCGCGCCGGCACAACCGGTGGTCGCGATCTACAGCCCGCGCGCCAGGCGTATTTCGACCCGGCGCAGTTGGGATTTGTCATCCGACGCGAAGCGCGCAAAATCGGAACCGTGCCATGCCGTGCGGATTCGGCCGGGGGGAATGCCCTTGCCGATCAGATAGGATTTGACCGCTATGGCACGGCTTTCTGAAACCAGGTGGAGTTCCTGCGGGTCTTCATCGGGATCGGCATGCCCGCTGATATCAACGGCGGCATCCGGATGCGTTTGTATCATCTCCGCCGCCTGGTCCAGGATGGCCAGGGCTTCGGACGAAGGGATATTGGAGTCCTTTTCGAAAAAGATCACATAGTCGGGATGGGGCTGTGTCGGTGGCGTCAGTCTGGCGACGTCCGGGGGCGCATCGTCACCGCTTGCAGGCGGAAACGGTTCCGAAGAGTTGCTGTTGCTTGGGGGGAAGGTCCCCGTCTTGGCCGTCCCGGCGGGTGGTTCATCTGCGGGAAGCTCTTCCTGCCGTTTGACGGATGGAACTGCGGCCTCGGTCCGGGTGGTCTTGACAGCGGCCCCGGAGGGCTGTCGGGCATTGGATTCCGCGGCAGGCGCGGCGACGGATGGCGAAGGCTCTGGCGGACCGGCGCGAAGAACGCCCGGATGCTTGAGCCTTGCAGCGAGATACGCATGCAACTGGCTGGAATATTCCCTGTTGACGTGGCCGAGCAGGCCGGTCCGGACCCTCACTACCGTAAGGTTGCGGCCCTCCCGGGTGAAGCGGAGTATAATTGGGGAGCCGTCCATGGCCCGGGCCCGAACAATCGTTTCGTGGCCCTCAATTGATCGGCTTGATACCGTTCCGCCGACATCGGCCAGGGCCTCAATACCAGATTCTATGGCCTGATCAAAAGGCGCGGCGTAAGCCCTGACCACGTCGCCATTGGCATCGAGGTAGGTATCGTAATCGTCGGTGTAGAAGCCACCGGCACAGCCGGACAGCAGCGTAAAAAATACCAGCCGGCTCACCCATCCGGTTAGCTGTTTAGCGGCGTTCCCCATTGGTTTCCCGTGTATGCTGTTACCGGTGGATCAGCCTGCGGAAAAGCCCAACCTTGCCTCCACCCGTTGGCTTTCAACGACACCGGTATGAGGATATCAGGCAACCGCAACGAATTTCAACATTTAAACGGTACCGCCTTATTGCCGGTGGTCGGGTGAATATGGGTGTAAGTGAATCATTGGAGAAATTCTTTGGACGCTCCCCGGTCCAACATCTTTTTTCTTTCGGCCTTGCGTTCCGAAGCTGTCAGGTAACATGATCGTCCGGGGTCCGACAGGCAAACGCTCAGATTATCCTGCAGCGGCGCTCCCCGTCTAAACGCTCACAGTGAAAGGCTTCTCTATTTTTTTCGTACCAGACCGTCCAGCCCCGATGGCAGCGTCCGTCAACACGATATCGAATCAACTGAGGGCAATCAGGCGGCCGGAGCAGCTGGGGGACCGCACTTCCAAAGGAGGTCAATCGAGGGCTCCCGCTCTGTGGGAGGCGCCACAGCTTTATACATGCAAAATGCAGATGGGGTGCCGATTGGTGAGTCTAGTGGCATCTGCGGAGGCTGAGATTCAAT
>JASJBQ010000336.1 GCA_030066455.1 Desulfobacterales bacterium | reverse complement strand
CTGATCACGGTCAACTGCGCCATCCTGGGGGCTTCGCTCTTCATGGTGGAGCGCAGTTACACCTTTGGCGAAACCGTGGTCTACGGCATGGGATCGGGGATCGGCTGGGCCTTGGCCATTATCTCCATGGCCACGATCAAATGGAAGCTGCGCTATGCGGACGTGCCCGAGGGGCTTCAGGGTTTCGGCATCAACATGATCATCACCGGCCTCATGGCCATGGCCTTCATGCTGTTTTCGGGCATTACGCTTTAGGGGGCTGTCGTGCTGATTTATCTCATCAGTCTAACCGTTTTTTTGGCCGTCATCCTGCTTCTGGTGGGTGTGCTGCTTCTGGTGGAAGCCAAGGTCGTCATCAAGGGCGACCGTCAGATCGTCGTCAACGAGGACGAGGAGCAATCGCTCACCGCTCCCCTGGGGCAAAGCCTCCTGGCTTCGCTGCTCGACAACGACATCCTGATTCCCTGCGCCTGCGGGGGGCAGGGCACCTGCGGTACCTGCAAGTGCCAGGTGCTGGATGGCGGCGGTGACATCCTGCCCACCGAGCTTTCCCTGGTCAGCCGCAAGGAACGCCTCGACCACGTGCGCCTGGCCTGCCAGCTCAAGGTCAAGCAGGACCTGCGCATCCGGATTCCCGAAGAGATTTTCAACATCCAGAAATACGACGCGACCGTGGTCTCCAACGACAACGTGGCCACCTTCATCAAGGAACTGGTGATCAAGCTGGACGAGGGCCAGAGTGTGGACTTCACCGCCGGGGCCTACATGCAGATCGACATCCCCGAATACCATGCCGCCTTCAAGGACTTCCAGGTGGCCGACACCTACCGCTCGGCGTGGAAGAAATTCGACCTGCTCAAGCTCGAGGCCGGATCGGACAAGCCGGTCAACCGGGCCTATTCGCTGGCCAGCGCGCCGTCCGAAGGGAACCTATTGCGCTTCACGATCCGGATCGCCACCCCGCCGCCCGGGCAGATGGACCTGCCGCCGGGCGTGGGTTCTTCGTTCGTCTTCAATCTCAAACCGGGGGACCGGGTCGGACTGAGCGGTCCCTACGGCGACTTTTTCGTCAAGGAAACCCAGCGCGAGATGTGCTTCCTGGGCGGCGGGGCCGGCATGGCCCCCATGCGCAGCCACATCTTCAACCAGCTCCTGGACGAGAATACCGACCGCCGGATCACCTTCTGGTACGGGGCGCGCTCGGCCCAGGAGATGTTCTACGACGAAGAGTTCAAAGACCTCGCGGCGCGCTACCCCAACTTCAACTATTACGTAGCGCTTTCCGAGCCCCAGCCCGAAGACAACTGGGAAGGCCCCACCGGGTTCATCCACCAGGTGGCCCACGACCTCTACCTCAAGGATCACCCCGACCCCACCGAAATCGAATATTATCTCTGTGGCCCGCCCATGATGATCAAGGCCGTGATGGACATGCTGGACGCGTTGGGGGTGGAGAAGGAGATGATCGCCTTCGATGACTTCGGCTAGAAGTTGATTGCAGGCGTCACCTCGCGGCCCAGCGCTGAGTTGCGCGACCGCCCGCAATGCTCACATACCGGCGTATGCTCCGCTTGCGACCGTCCGCGCGCCTTGCGCTGAACCACGATGCAACGCCTGCAATCAACTTCTCACGGTTTCTTTTCTCCCATGGAAACCCCTCTGACTATCTGCCATCTGGTTGGATCATGAAATACAGAATGTACATCGACGAAGTTGGTAATCCTGATTTGAATAGCTCAGACAACCCGCTCCATAGATTCTTAAGCCTCACAGGTGTGGTAATTGATCTTGACTATGTCAGAGAAAAATTGTTCCCGGACATGGAAGGCTTAAAACTAAAATTTTTCAATTATCACCCCGATGAACCACTTGTATTTCATAGGAAAGAGCTTGTTAATGCAAAGTGGCCATTTAATGCGCTAAGAAATGAAGAAACCAAAAATGCTTTTGATAGAGACTTGCTCGGTTTTTTGAAAGAATGGGATTATATTGTAGTTACGGTCTGTTTGGACAAAAAATCACACAAAGAAACTTACCAAGTTTGGAGGTATGATCCTTATCATTATTGTTTAGCGATTTTACTTGAGCGGTTCAATTATTTCTTGACAAGAAAAAATGCTGAAGGTGATGTAATGGCTGAATCAAGAGGGGGCAAAGAAGATAAACGACTTAAAGCATCATTTCATAAACTTTGGAATGAAGGTACTCAATTCGTATTGCCTGAAAGATTTCAAGAAGTTTTTACAAGTAAACAATTGAAGGTTAAACCAAAGGCGAACAATATTTCTGGACTTCAGCTTGCTGATCTCATAGCGCATCCAAGCCGCAATGAAATATTGCATGACAACAATTTATTAGAAAGGCCAATTGCACCTTTTGCGAACAGGATTATTCAAATTTTGCAGGAGAAATATGATCAGCAGGGCGGGCGAATTTATGGCAAGAAATTTCTATAGGCAATAAAAAAGGGCCTTGCGGCCCCGATGGCAATTTGCCATCCACCTCCACTTAAGTGGATTATTATTAACATATTTCAATGAAATTCGTTTGTCAAGCATCGAATTCCAAGGATTCAATATAAAAACAAGGAGATAAGAATCGCCTCTGGGTGCATTTTCGTATCTGATCGTTTGCAGATAAAAAAGTGGCGCTGAAGGAAAGAAGCGCCAGCGCCATTTGAAATGTATAGAAAGAAATTGACCGGGTTAGAAGACGATCTTCTCCGGGGGGCGGCGTTCGGGGACGAAATCGTGGGGGATCTTGCCGGCGTTCCAGTCGGCGGAGACGTAGAGGCTGCAATAGCAGGCCCCGTACTCGGCCACGTCCGGGGTGCGGTAGACGCAGGGGCAGATGATGTCCTTGTCGTTTTCACGGTCGCCCGAGGCCAGGCGGCAGGGGCAGGCCATGTAGCCATAGCGTTCTTTATTTTGGATCAGGGCTTCCAGGAGTTCAAACGTGCGTTCGCGGTCGACGTTGAAATAATAGCCCTGAGGCTCCTGTACTTTCTTGAGCATGGCGTAGAGTTTTTCGGCGTCCATCAGAGTCCCAGCGCCTCCTTGATGTCTTTTTCTTTGTAGCCCACGATGACCTTCTCGCCGATAATGATGGTCGGAAACGAGCAACGCTCGTTGACCTTCTTGACTTCCTCGACCATGGCTTTGCGCTCTTCGCCCTCCAGCAGATCGACGTCGACGAACTCGAATTTGATCGTGCATTCGTCCAGTAGCTTTTTGGTGGCTTTGCAATGGCTGCAGGTGCTCAGGGAATAGATTTTGACGTCTTTACCGTCCTCGTTGTTCGCGCTCATGGTGTGTCTTCCTTTCCTTAACGCAAGCGCCCTCCGGGTCGCTGCACGCCGCCCGGCGGCCGTATCCAAGCTTCGCTAACCAGTGCATATTACAATTGGTAGGCGGTTGCAATCCCCAGGGGTGGGCCCCTTCGCGCGACGGCCGTGTAAGATCCGATACGCATGGCACGGCCGGCTTGCCGGTGATAAACATGTGCCCCAGCAAGAACGCCTTGCGGCCGTGCCTCACAAGATTTGGAGGGGTCTGCGGGCGGCCCGCTTCTGGCTTTCATTTTTGCGGCGTATCGGCGTGGGCTGAAACAATGTTGTCTCATTTTACAGTCGAGACATTGTTGGATGGTTACGATCTTCAACCCGGTCCATTATTAACACACGCTTGACAATCAAGGAACCCTTCGATTAGGGTAACAAGAATCATTATCATTAATGATTTTGGGGCAAGTATTCAGTTGGAAACCTCTCGACACTAAAACCGCAAATAATTGTTATAATTAGTATATTCGGTATTTAACGCCGTCTGGATGGATCCTGGGCCCGATTTGTAACCTGTTGATAAATCCATTTTGGGTGCGTATACCGGATTGCGCGTGACATGCCCACCGCTATGACGGCTGGACCGTGACGCTACGGTGGGCGGATGGTTGTATCATTTAAATGTCTCAAAATTTTCGGGCATCGATGCGTTTGGAAGCCAAAAGCCGCGGATGACTGACGGCAGGTTCCGCGGGGCAACATGGCGGGAGAGACGCCCAGGGAATATATATTAAATAATTACAGTAGTATATATTTGTACTCGCGCATGGAGCGAAATCACCGGGCCAAACCGGATGATGTATTTGGGCCCAGCCTAATTTATGGTCTGGTATTTGCTTCAGAATGTTGAGTGACCGAAGCCGCATCCGTATTGAATCTGGTAGGCACCTCCACTGGCAATTTCCTGACGGCATGCTCATCAGCTGGCAACAGTCGTTTGATTCGATTTAATACATCATTGTTTATCCAACCGTTTGGTTACGAAAGGAGCCGACATGGAAAAAAAGAAAGTGATCTCCAAGAAGGAGATCGTTACGAAGGACGTGACCATTTGTCCGTCGACCGCCCAGATGATCGAAAAGGCCAAGCGCGACGGCGTGGAAACCGCGTTCGATCGTGCCGCCAATATGAAGGCCTGCCCCATCGGTGCGGATTCGGCCTGCTGTAAGCACTGTTCCATGGGGCCCTGCCGTCTGAATGCCAAGGCGCCTTACGACAAAGTGGGGGTCTGCGGCGCCACCATCGACACGATCATGGCGCGCAACTTCGCCCGCATGGTTGCCGCCGGTGGTGCGGCCCACACCGACCATGGCATGAGCATGCTGGATCTCTTCCGTGAAGTGGTCAACGGCAAGATCCTGGATTACGAGATCAAGGACACCCAGAAACTCGAGAGCGTGGCCCAGGAAATCGGCATCGAGACCGAGGGCCGCAGCGTCAAGGAAATCGCCACCGCGCTCTACGAGGAACTCGAACGCACCTACACCCAGGTGGAGGGGGAGATCCCCTTTGCCAAACGTGTACCGGAAAAGACCCTCGAAGTCTGGCGCAAGCAGGGCATCGTGCCCCGCGGTGCCATGCGCGAAATCATGGAACTGATGCACCGCTCCCACATGGGCGTTGACCAGCACTACGAGAACATCACCAAGCAGTGCAGCCGCACGGCCCTGGCCGACGGCTGGGGTGGCTCCATGGTCGCCACCGAAATCGCCGACATCCTTTTCGG
>JASJBQ010000335.1 GCA_030066455.1 Desulfobacterales bacterium | reverse complement strand
GGTCTACCCTTGGCGGCCGACAGAATGAAACCGGTCGTACGCTCATGCTGTGCCAGCATGGCAACGGCCTCATCACCCGGCATGCAGCGCTGACCCCGAAGCGTCTGCCGGCCGCAATGCGCCCGGCGCGGTGTCCGCCGCCAGGCGACGCAGAGCGTGTCGGAAGACGTAAATCCAAAACGCGACAGCGCCCGGGCCAGTGTCTGGGCGACATGCATGGGTTTACCATAGCAGCCAATCCCCGTTATACGACCCGCGGTTGGCCGCCCGTCTGGACAGTGCGTTAAAGGATGGGTTTTCATGACCGATTAGTGCACTTCGTCGTAGTAGGTGCGGGCCTCATCGATCGAATCGAAGATGAGCCAGTCCTTCCAGACCACCCGACCGAATTGCCGCCGGGTGACTTCGATGGTGGTACTGCCGTCGTACTCGTAGGCATCATCGTAGTCCATCGGAGCGTTTGCCGTCTGCATCGCGTTTCTCCTTTCCGTGCGGTGACGATGGCCCCCTTGAACACAGGGATTCCAACCAAGCCTAAACTGTCTTTTAGCAACAGGTTGTGACAGATCCGGTCACACGATGGACTTTTTTTTAAAATTTCTTTAAAAACGGCGTCCACAGGCAGCAGACATTCGGCCCCATGGCTGGCGCGATGGAGGAAAACATGGCCCGCGGTGATCAACTGGCGCGACAGTGGAGCATCATCCAAAGCCTTCAAGCGGATTGGAACGGAAAGAGCGTTTCCGATCTGGCAATGGATCTTGGCTGCCACACGCGCACCGTCTATCGCGATCTGGAAGCCTTGCAGTTTGCCGGCTTTCCGATCTACAACGAGCGGGCGGAGGGTACGACCCGCTGGCGGCTGCTGGATTCGGCCCGCCCCCAGGTCCCGGTGCCTTTCAGTCTGACCGAATTGATGGCGCTGTATTTCAGTCGCGATCTGTTGCAGGTGCTCCGGGGCACCGTTCTGTTCGACGCCCTGGAGGGTCTGTTCCGTAAAATCAAGACAACCCTGCCCCCGGAAACCCGGGGCTACCTTGCCGCCTTCCAGCAAAGCGTCAAGGTCGGGGCGCATCCCCGCCAGAGCGCGCCCGCCCGGGGGGCCGTGTTCGAAGGCATCAACCAGGCCATCGGCGCGCATACCATTCTCTCCATCGACTATTACACCATGAGCCGCGGACGGTCCGGAAAACGCAAGGTGGCGCCCTACCGTCTGTGGTTTTTCAACGCCGCCTTTTATCTGATTGCCTACTGCTACCGGCGCCAGGACATCCGTATCTTCGCCGTGGACCGCATCCGTTCCCTGACGTCGACGGACGAGCATTTCGCCCCCCCGCCAACGCTCGACATGGAATCCCTGATGGCGACCAGTTTCGGCGTCTTTACCGGGGATCCGGTTACCGTCCGGGTGCGGTTCACCCCCCGCGTGGCCGGCTACATCCAGGAAAAAATCTGGCATCACTCCCAGCGCTTGCAGCCGCAGGCGGATGGCGCGGTCATCTTCGAATCCGAAGTGGCCGGTACCGAAGAGATCAAATACTGGATCTTGCAGTGGGGTAAGGAGGCCGAGGTGCTCGCACCCGAGCGACTGCGCAGGGAAATTCGTGAAGAGGCCCGGGCCATGGCCACCAACAACGAGGTCCCCTGACGGTCAGCTGCCGCTCGACGCGTCGGTGCAAACCGCGCGCGCCGGATGGCGAGCCACCAGCGAAGCCTTCAAGGGCGGCGCCCCGGGCTGAAGGCTGGGGTGCTCCCGGTAGGCAATGATATCCAGTGCACTGAAAACCCGCTGCAATTCACCCTTTTCCAGCAGATGGTCCGCACGGTGACGCCCGGAGGCGGAACTGACCGGCGCTTTCAGGTAACTTTCGAAGATCAGCATACCTCCGGGGGCCAAGCCGTCCTGAATCGCCGGCAGCAGTCGGCGATTGAGGTAGCGGACATTGACGATCAGACTGTAGCGCCCCGGCGGTATGGCAAAATGGTCCAGATCGGCACAGATACGCCGGATGCCCTGGGGGCGGCAGACGAAACGCTTCAAACCTTCCGCGGCAATATCCACGGCATCGACGCCAAAGCCCAACCTGGCCAGATAGCAGGCATGGCGGCCGTTGCCACAGGCCACATCCAGCGCCCTTCCCACGGGCGCCCGAAGGGCATGGGCGCGAACGATCGATGCCGGCTGAGCATCGAACGTCTCACGGCGATAACGGCGGTTCCATTCAATCCGATCAATCTGCATGGGCCGGCGCACCTGATCATCAACCGAAGGCGTATTGACGCGCCAGCAGCTGGCGCGTGGGCGGGCTGACTTCTAAGTCTTGCATTTCATCGGCCGACACCCATCGGGCCTCCGCCGCATCGTCGCCGGCACGAAGCTCACCGCCGATAAAACGGGCTGCCAGATCCACGATGACATAGTGGAAGCGCACCCGGCCTGACGGGTCGCGTTCGACCATGTCAAAAACGTAGATCGGCGCCTGAGCCTCTATCCGGATACCGGTTTCTTCGCGAATCTCGCGCTCGGCGGCCTGAGCCAGGGTCTCGCCCAGTTCCACCGCGCCGCCGGGTATGGCCCACTGACCATCGGCCGGGGGCCTTCCCCGGCGGACGAGCAGGACACGACTGGCGCAGAAAACGACCGCCCCCACCGCCACCCGGGGGGCATCGGGGTATCCGCGCAACGCGGCTTGTCGATGGTGTTCCGTTCGCAAATCCAACTCCTTTCCTCCCCGCCGCTGCCGTCGTCCCCAGGCCATTGCCGGCGGGGCCCGGTTGGGTCTGGAAACGCCGGTAAGAACCGCTTGACAATACCCGGTGGAACTGAAACATTCCGCACGCGCCGGTAGCATGTCAACCAGCCTCTATCGACCCCCCGCAGGATCAACGACCATGAGCACCACCGGAACAGATGACAAACGGCAGCATCCGGCCCCGAAGGCCCGCAACGCCGAAGGCCGCGCCCTGGTGGCCAACTGGGAGACGTTGCAGCAGGTCTTTATCCGCCCCGAAAACGAGGCCGTGCGAGCCACGCTGGTCAAATACATGGAACAGATTCTTTTCGGGCTGCACGACTTTCTGCGCGACCATGTGGGCATCACCGAAGCGCAAAGCCTAAAAAAACTCTCCACGCACTTCCAGGACAGCCTGATCCACGAACACCCGCGGCGCAAACTGGCGGAGGTGATTCAAGGCATCATCGAAGACCTGGCCCCATATGCGGTCAATGTGGCCTCGCCTTATTTCGTGGGCCACATGACCTCCGCGATCCCTTTCTTCATGGTTCACTTGCAGACCATCGTGGCCGCCCTCAATCAAAACCTGGTCAAACTGGAAACCTCCAAAATCATCTCGATCCACGAACGCCAAGTGCTGGCGAAACTTCATCGCCGCATTTTCAGACGCTCCGCCGGTTTCTACCGGCACCACATCCAGCACCCCGAAAGCACGCTCGGCTGTTTCGTCGAGGACGGCACCCTGGCGAACCTGACCGCATTGTGGGTGGCCCGCAACCGGTGTTTTCCACCCAAGGGGGCGTTTGAAGGGATTGAATCCGAGGGGCTGGCCGCCGCACTGGCTGCGCATGATGCCCGGCGGGCGGTTGTCCTCGTATCCCGCATGGGCCACTACTCTCTGCGCAAGGCCGGGGGGGTCCTGGGCATCGGCAACCGCAATGTGCTCGCCATCGAGACCGACGGTCATTATCGGATGGACCTCCAGGCGTTGCAGAACACGATTCGCGAACTGACGGCCGCCGGATCGGACACCCGGGTGATCGCCGTGGTGGGCATTGCCGGAGCGACCGAAACGGGCAGTGTCGACGATCTGACCACCATCGGCCGCATCTGCCGACGGCATGGCATTCATTTCCATGTGGATGCCGCCTGGGGCGGACCTACGCTCATGTCGGAGCGCTACGCCGGTCTGCTCGAAGGCATTCAGACCGCCGATTCGGTGACCGTCGACGGACACAAACAATTCTATATGCCCATGGGGTGCGGCATGGTCTATTTCAGGGACCCCCGCGCCATGGATGCGGTGGCCTACCATGCCGCCTATGTCAATCGCCCCGGCTCGGTCGACCTGGGCATCAAATCGCTGGTGGGCTCACGGGCGGCCAACTCGCTCATCCTAGGCGGAGCGCTGGATATCATGGGCGCCGGGGGCTATGCGGTGCTGATCGACCACGGCATCGAAACCGCCCGCGCTTTTGCCGAAGCCATTGCCAAGCGACCGCTATTCGAATTGATCACCCCCCCGGTGCTGAACATCATAACCTACCGGATCTGCCCGCCGGAATGGCAACAGCGTCTCAAATCCGCAGACAGGCGCACCCGGCGACGATTGACAAGCGAACTCAACCGCATCAACACCGATCTGCAGCGCCTCCAGCGGGAGGCCGGTCGCAGCTTCGTTTCCCGAACCACCTTGACCCCGCCCGACGGCGTGGCAACGGTGGTGCTGCGGGCCGTCATCATGAACCCCATGACCGATGACACCATCGTCAATGCGATCCTGGATGAACAGGCGTCGATCTTTGCCGATTGGCAGACCGGCTGACGACCGGTCCTATTTTTTGAAAAACAGATAGACCGCCAAGCCGATCAGCACGACGGCGAAAATCTTTTTAAATCCCTCGGTCGAAACCTGCTGCACCAGCCGGGCACCGATCTGGGCGCCCACAATGCCGCCGACTCCGAGCAGGGCGCCGGCACGATAGTCGACATTGTCGAAGCGGCCGTGGGCGAACAAGGCCGAGATCGAGATGACCAGGATCGCCAGGAAAGAGGTTCCCACCGCTTTCTGAGCCGTGAACCCCAGATAAAGCAGGATCGGTATCATCAGAAATCCGCCACCGAGCCCTGTAAATGCGGCGCCGATACCCACGCCGACGCCCAGTACGGCCATCACCAGCATGTTCCCGCTCAGCGCATCCAAAGTGACCTCCTTTTGCAGAATAGGTATATTATTGGCCGCCATTCGAACTCAGACCCGATTCAGCCGGCCCCCGCCGCACCAATTGGCTGGAGAATGCTGCGTATCCAGAGCGTCCCCTATAGTGGCTGCCCTCCC
>JASJBQ010000334.1 GCA_030066455.1 Desulfobacterales bacterium | reverse complement strand
ATGAAGATCATCCTCGCTCAAACCGCAGGGTTTTGCATGGGCGTCCGACGCGCCGTCGAATTGGTGATGGAAGCCCCGGAGCAGCACGATCCGCCCATCTGCACCTACGGGCCGCTGATCCACAACCCCCAGGTGCTCGAACTGCTCGATGAAAAGGGGATTACGGTTCTGGACGCTGTTCCGGACAAGGGCCGCGGCACGGTCCTGGTCCGGGCCCACGGCGTGCCGCCCGAAATCAAAACCGATCTTAACCAAGCCGGCTATGCGGTGATCGATGCCACCTGCCCCCGGGTCATCCGGGTGCAGACCATCATTCGCAAGCACAGCAACAAAGGCTACGCGGCGATCATTATCGGGGACCGCGACCACCCCGAGGTCATCGGGCTGCTGGGCTATTCCGGAGAGGAGGGCCACGTGGCCGCCTCCCTGGCCGAACTCCGGGATTTGCCGCCGTTTGAAAAGGCCATCGTGGTGGCCCAGACCACGCAGAACACCCGCACCTTCGAAGAAATCCGGGCCTGGGTGCAGGCCCATCGTCCGCACTACAAACTATTCGCCACCATTTGCGATTCGACCGAAAAGCGGCAGGCCGAGGTCAAGTGCATGGCCGCGCTGGTGGACGCCGTGGTGGTCGTCGGCGGCAAGGACAGCGGCAACACCCAGCGCCTGTTCGAGATCGCCCGGGCGACGGGGAAGCCGGCCTATCACGTTGAAACCGAAGAGGAACTCGACCTCGAGGCGCTCTCGGGCATGCAGTGCGTCGGCGTCTCGGCCGGGGCCTCGACCCCCAACTGGCAGATTCGCAAGGTCTGCCGGGCCCTGGAACTGGCGCCCTACCGCGCCGCCAAGAGCCTGCGCAGCCGCATCCACCGCCTGCAGCGCGCCATCATTCTCACCAACGTCTATCTGGCCCTCGGGGCCGGCTGCCTGGCCTATGCCTCCCAGATGCTCCAGATGCTGCCGGGTTCACTGCGGCACGGGGTGGTGGCCATGCTGTATGTCCTGTCCATGCACCTGCTCAACAATCTGACCGGCAGTGATGCCGACCGCTACAACAGTCCCGAGCGGGAGCACTTCTACGCGCGCTACAAACGACCGCTGGCCGTGCTGGCCTTTTTCAGCGGCGCCGCCGGCCTGGCCGTATCGGCCACATCCGGCGGCCTGCCCTTCGCCGTTCTGCTGGTGATCAGTCTTCTGGGCCTCTCCTACAACCTGCACGTGCTGCCCGGATTTCTGAGCGGCGGTCGCTATCGGCGCATAAGAGACATCCCGGGGTCCAAGACCTTTCTCATCGCCGCGGCCTGGGGCGTGGTCACCGCGCTGTTGCCGGCCATGGCCGCACGGCAGGTGGGCTTCACCACGCTGCTCGTGATGGTCTGGGCAGGCGGCATCGTTTTTTCGCGCTCGGCCTTTTTCGACCTCATGGACATCCAGGGTGATCGGCTCGTGGGGCGGGAGACCCTTCCCGTTCTGCTGGGGGAAAAACGTGCGGCCGGCCTGATCAGGCACAACATTCTGGCGATGATGCTGCTCCTGCTGGCAATGAGCCTGGCCGGACTTATCCCGTGGTTGGGCTATCTGCTGCTCCTGGTTCCGCTATCCATGGCCGCTGTCATCCGCGCCCATGCAGACGGCCGGGTTCCGTCCGGTGCCCGCCTCGAATTCCTGATGGAGTCCGTCTTCATTCTGGCGGGCGTTCTGGGTTTCGTCTGGAAAATCCTCCGTTAAAACCAGGATGCGGCCTTTGGCGTTCTTTCCGGGTGGGCGCGATCGTGCCGGCGGTGACGCTTCAGAGCGAATCGAAACGGAAACGGACGCCCCCCGGGCAGTCGTCCCTTTCAATCGTCCCAGATCCGAGGTTCGCTCCCCCGGGCCAGGCGCACCATGTTGTCCCGGTGCCGCCAGGCCACCAGGACAAAGGTCAGCAGCGCCCACACCACCAACACCGGAGAGTCCGTGGCCTTCCAGACGATCAGCGGAAGAAGCGCTGTCGCCAGAAGCGAGGCGGCCGAAACACGGTTGAACCAGCAGACCGCCATCACGAATGCCAGCAGCGACACCACCAACCCGCCCGGTGCCATCGCCAGGAGACCGCCGCCGGCCGTGGCCACCCCCTTGCCGCCGGCGCGCCCCCTCAGAAATACGGGAAAAAGGTGTCCCGCTAGAGCGCACAGCGCCACCAGGCCGAGGTAAGCGTCACTCCAGACACTCTGGCCGACGGGGTGTGACGCACGCGCCAGCCAGACGGGCAAGGCCCCTTTGAGCACATCCCCGGCCAGCGTGAGCAACCCCGCAAGATTGCCGACCGTGCGGCGGACGTTGGTGGCGCCGATATTGCCGCTGCCTTGGGTGCGGACATCGGCCTGCCCGAACCCTCTGGCAATGACGAGACCAAACGGAATCGATCCCAGTGCGTAGGCACCCGGCGGCAGGATGAGGGTCATCAAACCCGAAAGTGGATCCATCGCGCGCTTTCTCCTGGAGCTTAATTGACCGCTGCGGAGGCATCATAGTGCCAGCGGCCGGGATTGGCAAACCCGCCCGGACCCAAAGCCGCCGGGCACATCGGCGGGCCGGTCCCGTGGATGCGGTCCATGCGTGCCCCGCGCAGGGGCCGCAAGCAGAGCCGACCTCAAAATATTGTGGTCTTCCAACAACCTTGCCCCAATGGTTTGAACGGCTTGCCGGCCGGCCAGCCGGACCCCGGCCGGAATTGGTGATCACCGCAGGTTAATGGTTGATCCCGGAGGGATTGAGTGCTAAAAATTCACTAATCAATCCCCAATGCCAGGGAAGGCGGCCAGGGCCCGCCGACCGTCCCGGCAACCGATCCAAGCTCGCGATTCCATCACGCGGCGGTGGCGCTCATGCTGAACAAACACATGCTCCTCGAAGATCTCCGCCAGACGCTGGTCCACATCCTTTGCAAGGACCTGGAGGAGGATGAAGTCCAGGACATGCAAAATTCCATCGATGACTTCATGGAGAACAATGCCACGCGCTTCTCGGAAAGTGAATTGATTGACGAATTCAATTCTGCCGAGAAGATCCTCGACCAGTTCATCGCCCACCTGGAAGCCCGCAAAGAGATGGCCGGGCAGACCCTTCACTGATCCCAAGCATTCAACTCGGTCCAATTCCCGGCGCATTCGTTGCCCGCCAGTCCGCCGTGCTTAACTTAATATAATAAATTCTGTGGTCTTGATCTTTTCACGGACACTGGCTGCCGGGGGCACCACCATCTGATCTGTCGCCCCGCATGAGGAGAAAACCATGGCCGATCTGCAAGCGTTGATCAGGCGATCGGGCGCATTGTGGGAACTGCCCGTGACCTACCGGGAAGGCATGCGGGTGCCCGGGCGCATCTACGCCACCGAGGCGTTGGTCCGCGCGATGGACGACGGCGTGCTCGAGCAGTTGGCCAACGTCACCATGCTGCCAGGGATCGTCAACTATGCCTGCTGTATGCCCGACGGTCACTGGGGTTACGGCTTCCCCATCGGGGGGGTGGCGGCCATGGATCCGCGCAGCGGTGTGATCTCGCCGGGCGGCATCGGCTTTGACATCAACTGCGGCATGCGCCTGGCGACCACCAACCTTGTCTACGAAGAAGTCAAGCCCCACCTGCCGCGGCTGTTGGATCAGCTTTTTGCACGGGTGCCCAGCGGCGTGGGCTGCAAGGGATTCATCGACGTGACCCGGGACGAATTCGCCGATGTCGTCGAGCAGGGCGCGCGCTGGTGCATCGCCCGGGGATACGGCTGGCCGCAGGACCTGGACCGCACCGAGGACAACGGCTGTGCCCCTGGGGCGGATGCCAAGGCGGTCAGCCCCAAGGCGATCGAGCGCGGCTTCAACCAGATCGGCACCCTGGGGAGCGGTAACCACTACCTCGAAATCCAGATCGTGCGGCCCGAACACCGTTTCGACGCGGAAACGGCCGCCGTTTTCGGCCTGGACCGCCCCGATCAGGTGGTCGTCATGTTCCACTGCGGCAGCCGCGGGTTCGGGCACCAGGTGGCCACGGACTACCTGCGCGCCTTTCTGAAAATCATGGGGCCCAAATTCGGGCTCAGCGTCCGCGACCGTGAACTGGCCTGCGTCCCGTTTACCTCCCGGGAGGGGCAGGACTATTTTGCGGCCATGAAATGCGCCATGAACATGGCCTATGCCAACCGGCAGGTGATCATGCATCGCATCCGCGAGGTCTTTGCCGACGTCTTCCGGAAGGATCCCGCCGACCTGGGGCTGCACCAGGTCTACGACGTCTGCCACAATACCGCCAAACTGGAACCGCATACCATCGACGGACGTCGGCGCGAAGTGCTCGTCCACCGCAAGGGGGCCACAAGGGCCTTTGCGCCGGGAATGGCCGACATGCCGGCGTCCTACCGCAGGGTGGGCCAGCCTGTGATCATCGGCGGCAGCATGGAGAGCGGGTCCTACCTGCTGGTCGGCGTGGCATCGGGCGAGCAGACTTTCTTCAGCACGGCCCACGGCAGCGGGCGCCGCATGAGCCGGCGCCAAGCCCGGAAGCGATTCAAAGGCCGCAAGCTGATCAAGGAAATGGAGGCCCGGGGCATCCACGTGCGGGCCCGCTCGCTGAAGGGCCTGGCCGAAGAAGCCGGCGGGGCCTATAAAAACATCGATGACGTGGTCGAAGCCGCCCGCGAGGGTGCCATCAGCCGGCCGGTGGTGAGGTTTACGCCCATTGGCAACATCAAAGGTTGACGGTGGCGTAAGAAGCCCGATATCGGTGTTGTGCGTCAGCCCTCGTCACTGCGGCGTACCTTAGTAGGCCTCATTCCTCGGGCTTGCACGCCTTGATCTCGGGCGTCTTACGCCACCGTCTGGTTTAGTGAGGCTCCTCTCGCAGAGCGCCAGGCCTCAAGTAGTTCCCGGAAGGGGCGTATCCGTCTTTTTGGGTTTCAGGTTTTTCCCTTTGTTCCGCACCAAGCATCGACACGGCGGGCGGCATCAGCGCGCGGACCTGTCTGAACGAAGCGAGTCTCCGCGCGTGCCGACCGACGCGGCGACGCGCAGGAAAAAGCGGGACACGGCGGTTTCTTTTGGTTCGTTTTATTTCCCG
>JASJBQ010000048.1 GCA_030066455.1 Desulfobacterales bacterium | reverse complement strand
CAAATCCGGGTGGCGCCAGTCCCAGGCCGGGCGACAGCGCATACCCGCGGATCGGGCCCCCCAGTACTGCAGCACGCAGTTGCCGACCAGGGCGCCGGCCAGGACACCCCAGGCAAAACCCTCCATCCCCAGAAAGGGTCCAAGCGCCAGGCCGCCCAGAATGATGCCCAGGTTATAGATCAGAGGCGCCAGGGCCGGGATGAAAAACCGTTCCCGCGCGAATTGAACCGCGGAGAACAGGCCGCCGGCGAAAAAGAACAGCTGGGCCGGCAGAATGATGCGGGTCATGCGCACGGCCAGGGATGTGAACGCCGGGTCGTCGCGGCCGGGGGCCAGCAGATCGATCATGGCCGGGGCCCAGCGCATGGCGGCCAGGATCAGGAGCACCAGCAGGCTGCCGAAGATCGTGAGGATCACCGACAGCACGCGCCAGCCCTCGTCCTCGCGATCGGCGGCCAGGTAGCGCGTCAGGATGGGAATGAAGGTCACCGACAGGAAGCCGCTGGCCAGGATGTGATTGAGCAGCTCGGGCACCACGAAAGCCACGCGGTAGGCGTCCACCGCCAGGCTGGCGCCGTCCACGGCAGCGATCACGCTGTCGCGGACCAGGCCCATGACGCGGCTTAGCAGAATTGAGCCCATCATGATCGCCGAGGCCAGACCCACCTTGCGGCCCACACCGCCGGAACGGCCGTTGTCGTGATCGCCGGAGCTGGTGCGCGTTGCGTTCATGCCCCCTGTATATGGGGGATTATTCGCTTTGTCCACTGATGGGCGGATTCTCCCGGGGGCGAACGCCGCGCAAGCCATGCGGGCTTGCGGACGCTTCCAGCCGTCTGCGAGCGGCTTCGGCCGGCGGCGGACCGGGACCGCTCGGCGGTTTTTCCTTTTCAAGCGGACCGGATGGAGCTATTTTGGAGACCTATGGCGAATACAGCAGGCGGAAAGACAGCCCCGTGAAGCTTAAAGCGGTCATATTCGATCTGGACGGAACCCTTCTGGACACCCTGGACGACATCGCCGACGCCGTCAACCAGGTGCTGGCCGATCGGGGGCACCCGCCTCACGATCGCGAGGCCTATCGCTGGTTTATCGGTGACGGCTCGCGGATCCTGGTGAGCCGCGCCCTGCCGGAGGACCGCCGCGGCGACGAGGACGTCGCCAACTGCCTGGCCGCGTTCAGGCTGCAGTACGGCCGGAATTGGCATCGCCGGACCCGGCCCTACGAGGGTGTCACCCGCCTGGTGGCCATGCTGCAGTCCGCCGGCACCAAGATGGCCGTCGTCTCCAACAAACCGCACGAATTCACCGAAACCTGCTGCCGCCACTTTTTCCCCGACCTGCCCTTCGACTTCGTGATCGGCCAGCAGGAGGGGCGCCCGGTCAAACCCGACCCCTACCCGGCGCTTCAGGCCGCAACCCACTTGCGTATGCCGCCCTCCGACTGTCTGTTTCTCGGCGACAGCGGCGTGGATATGGAAACCGCGCAGCGCGCGGGCATGCTTCCGGTGGGCGCCCTTTGGGGATTTCGCCGCCGGGAAGAACTCGAAGCCGCGGGGGCGGCCGCCTGCATCGGACACCCCCTGGATCTGCTGAAGTGGTTGGATGACTGATCCGGCCGGCCATATCACCGCTGCCGCCCTGGACGGCTTCGCGGCCTATCGTCGCCAGTTTTCAGAACTGACGCAGCGCGCCCGGATTCACTTTCGCCGCGCCGACTGGCACAGCATGCGCAAGGATACCGCCAGGCGACTCGATGTCTACCAGCGATGTCTCGATCAGGCGGTCGACCACCTGCATGCCACCCTGCCGGCCGGGTCGAACACGCGCACCACGTGGCGCCAGGCCAAAGCGCGGTTTGAGAAGCAGGCCACCACCACGACGGACCCCGACCTGGCGGAAACCTTCTTCAATTCAATTTCACGCCGCATGCTGGAAACGACCGGGATCGGCCCCGACGTGGAATTCGTGCGGTCCCAGACACCCCCCCTGCCCTCCCTGCGACCGGGTGTGGATTGCCGCACATACACGCTGGATGGGCGTTCCGCCGAGGCGCTCGTTGAGGAAGTCCTGCGGGACTCGGATCTCAACACCGCAATCGCCGACCCCGCCGGCGACGCCCGGCGGATCGCCCGCCGCCTTCAGCGGCAGGGTATCACCATCCCCGCCGCCGGCAGCCTGACCGTCCTGTCGAGCGTCTTCTACCGCGGTATGGGGGCCTATCTGATCGGGTGCTTGACCCTGGACGCCCACAATACGTGCCCGCTGGCCATCGCCTTTGTCCACCGCGACGGGCGCGTGGCGGCAGACGGCTTGATTGCCGACGAGCGCGGCATCCGGATTCTTTTCAGCTACACGCATTCCTATTTCCTGGCCGTCACGGAAAACGTCGGCGGCCTGATCGGTTTTCTCCAAAAGCTCATGCCGCGCCGCCGCAGGGCCGAGCTGTACATCTCGCTGGGCTACAACCGCCACGGCAAGACCGAGCTCTACCGCGACCTGACCCAGCACCAGAACGCCTGCCGCGACATCTTCGAGATATCCCCGGGAAAAAAAGGCATGGTCATGGCGGTGTTCAACATGCCCAGCGACGATCTGGTGTTCAAGGTCATCCGCGACCGTTTCGCCAAACCGAAGCGCACCACCCGGCGTGAAGTCATTGCCAAATACGACTACATCTATCGCCACGACCGCACGGGCCGGCTGCCCGACACCCAGACCTTCGAGCACCTCAAGTTCGATGCAGGCTGCTTTCATCCCGATGTCCTCGAAGAACTTCACCGCACCGCCGCCCGCTCGGTCGCCTTTAACGGCGACGAACTCACCCTGAAGTTCGTCTATGTCGAACGCCGGGTGATGCCGCTGGACGTCTACCTGCAGACGGCCGCCCCCCAAGCGGCGGCGGCCGCAGTCATCGATTTCGGCCAGGCGATCCGGGACATGGCGGCCAGCAACATCTTCCCGGGCGACATGCTGATCAAGAATTTCGGCGTCACCGAACTGGGCCGCGTCATTTTCTACGATTACGACGAAGTCTGTCCGCTGACCGTCTGCCGCTTCCGTCGCCGCCCCCGGTCGCATGCCTACGCGGACGAGCTCTCCGCCGCGCCGCTGTACCTGGTGGGCGAGAACGATATCTTCCCCGAAGAGTTCCACTCCTTTTTAGGCCTCGAGCCCGCGCTGCGGGACGTCTTTCTGGAACACCACGCCGATATCTTCACGCCCGCATTCTGGCAGGCCCACCAGAACCGCATCGCATCGGGCGACCTGGCGCACGTCTACCCTTACAAGCGCTTCGAGCGCGACCATACCTGATCGCGATTTCCCACCCGCTAAAGCCGATGGCGATGCGGTTTCTTCAGGCAAACACCGTTCACGCCACGTGGAGAACCGGCAAGAGGCGCAAACACCGCCCGGGATCGCAAGATGCCCTTTCTCGCGAGCACTGTTTAGCGGTTATTAAAAAGACCGCCTTGCCAACGCCCGCACCCGTAATTACAATGAAAAGCAATCAACCCGTAGCCTACCCGCAAAGCTTGACGGTATAACGACCGCCTGCAACCGGTCGTGCCAAGACCTCAAACCGGCGGCGGCGCGGATACCGACTCGCCCCGACCGCACCGACGGAATCACTTTGGCTTACAACCGCGAACCGCCCCTACCAGAGGAGGATCGGCATATGGACACATCCTTGAACGCTGAAGGCATCGACGTGCTGGCCCCCGTGCCGGATGCCTTTACACGCATATTGACCCCGGAAGCCCTGACATTCGCGGCCACCCTGGCACGGGAATTTGAAGACCGACGGCAGGAACTGCTCGCACGGCGTCTAACCGTCCAGGAGGCCATCAATGCCGGCCAGCTTCCGGACTTTCTCGAAGAGACCCGCGAGATCCGCGAGGCGGACTGGAAAATCGCACCCGTCCCCGAGGATCTTCAGGATCGCCGCGTGGAGATTACGGGCCCCGTGGACCGCAAGATGGTGATCAACGCCCTCAATTCGGGGGCCAGGACCTATATGGCCGATTTCGAGGATTCCCATGCCCCCACCTGGGAGGCCACCATCCAGGGCCAGCAGAACCTCGTCGACGCCGTCAGCGGATCGATCACTTTCGACAGCCCGGAGGGCAAGCACTACGAACTGCGCGACGACCCGGCCGTGCTCATCGTTCGCCCGCGGGGATGGCATCTGCCCGAAAAACACGTCAGCGTGGACGGACGCCCCATTTCCGGGAGTCTGTTCGATTTCGCCCTCTTTTTCTTTCATAACGCGCGCACGCTGATCGCCAACGGGACCGGCCCCTATTTCTATCTGCCCAAGCTGGAGAGCCACCTGGAAGCCCGCCTGTGGAACGATGTCTTCAAGCGCGCCCAGGGGCTCCTGGGCATCCCCCAGGGCACCATCAAGGCCACCGTGCTGATCGAGACGATCCTGGCGGCATTTGAAACCGAAGAAATCCTCTACGAGCTCAAGGACCACATGGCTGGTCTCAACTGCGGCCGCTGGGATTACATTTTCAGCATCATTAAAAAATTCAAGCAGCGCCCCGAGTACATCTTTCCGGACCGGGCTCAGGTTACGATGACGCGCCACTGCATGCATGCCTACTCGCTTCAGGTCATCAAGACCTGCCATCGCCGCGGAGCCCATGCCATGGGCGGGATGGCCGCCCAGATCCCGATCAAATCGGACCCGGCCGCAAACGAGATCGCCCTTGCGCGGGTGCGGGAGGACAAGGTCCGCGAGGCCCGCGACGGCCACGACGGCACCTGGGTGGCGCATCCCGGGCTGGTGGCGCTCGCCACGGAGGAATTCGACCGGGCCATGCCCGCGGCCAACCAGATCGCCCGCCTGCGCGACGATGTCGTCGTGCGGACCGCCGATCTGCTCAAATGCCCGGGCGGCACCATCACCGAGGCGGGCCTGCGCGGCAACATCAGCGTCGGCGTACAGTACATGGCCAACTGGCTCAGCGGCAACGGCTGCGTGCCCCTCTACAATCTCATGGAGGATGCGGCCACGGCCGAGATCTCCCGCACCCAGGTCTGGCAGTGGATCCATCATCCTCGGGGGATTCTGGAGGACGGCCGTCAGGTGGACGTCGATCTTTTCAAACGGGTGATGCAGGAGGAGATGTCCGGGATCCGCGCGGCGCTCGGGGACGAGGTCTACGCGTCCAGCCGCTTCGATCTGGCCGCCACACTCTTCGACGACATCATCACGCGCGAAGATTTGGACGATTTTCTGACCCTGCGGGCTTACGAACACCTGGATTGAAAGACTCCCGCGATCATGGACTGCCTGGCGTCGGCAACGACGGCACCCGAACACGCCTATCAAGGAGGATAACCGTTATGGGCCAAACCATCGAAGAAGCCGGGGTTGAAATCTCCGAACGGCTGACCTGCCACATGGTCATGCCGGATGAAATCGACGCGGTCACCCTGGAATGGAAGAACGACCCGCGCTGGATGGGCATCGAGCGCCCCTACAGTGCCGAGGAAATGCTCAAGCTGCGCGGCACCCTGCGCCTGGAATACACCTTTGCCACCGTCGGCGCCAAACGCCTGTGGCACCTGCTCAACACCGAAGACTATGTCGCCGCCCTGGGCGCCCTGACCGGCAACCAGGCCGTCCAGCAGGTGGAGGCCGGTCTCAAGGCCATCTACCTGAGCGGCTGGCAGGTGGCGGCCGACGCCAACCTGGCCGGGGAGATGTATCCCGACCAGAGCCTTTACCCTTCCAACAGCGTACCGGCGGTGGTGCGCCGCATCAACAACGCCCTGCGCCGCGCGGACCAGATCCAGGTGCTGGACTGCCGCGCCCCGGGCCCCTACTGGTTCGCTCCCATCGTGGCCGACGCCGAGGCCGGCTTCGGCGGCCCGCTGAACGCCTATGAACTGATGAAGCAGATGATCGAGGCCGGTGCCTCGGGCGTGCATTTCGAAGACCAGCTGGCCTCGGCCAAGAAATGCGGCCACCTGGGCGGCAAGGTGCTCGTGCCCACCGGCGAATTCATCGCCAAGTTGGTGGCCGCCCGCCTGGCGGCCGACGTCTGCGGTGTGCCCACCATTCTCGTGGCCCGCACCGATGCCGACGCGGCCACTCTCCTGACCAGCAACATCGACGAGCGGGATCAGCCCTTTATTCTGGACGAAGTGCGCACCACCGAGGGCTTCTATCGGGTCCAAAACGGAATCGAACCGGCCATCGCGCGGGCGATCGCTTACGCGCCGTACGCCGACATGGTCTGGTGCGAAACCTCCAAGCCGGACATGGACCAGGCCAAGCGCTTCGCCGAGGCCGTCCACGCCCAATATCCGGGCAAGCTGCTGGCCTACAACTGTTCGCCCTCGTTCAACTGGAAAGCCAACCTGGACGATGCGTCCATTGCCAGGTTTCAACGCGAGCTCGGTGCCATGGGCTACAAGTTTCAGTTCGTCACCCTGGCGGGTTTTCACGCCCTCAACCTGGGCATGTTCAATCTGGCCCGCGCCTACCGCGAGCAAGGCATGCTGGCCTATTCGCAATTCCAGCAAGAGGAATTCGACCAAGAGAAAAAGGGCGGCTATTCGGCCATTACCCACCAGCGATTCGTGGGTGCCGGTTATTTCGACCGCCTGATGAACGCCGTCACCTCGGGGCAGACGTCGGTCGCCGCCCTGACGGGTTCCACCGAGGAAGACCAGTTCTAGTCGCCCCCCCGACGGGAAGCGAGGATCTTTCCGCGTCTCCACTATCACCGAAGCCGATCGGCTCTGCCCGTCGGCTTCGGCCTTTTCATTCCCACGCCAAGCTGCTATCTGGACCGAGCCGCAGCAGCAAGCCGGACCGCCTGCGAATTCGGTGCTGATGCGTTCGTAAAATGTCTTTTTCCGGACGGTTTCGTAAATGTTCGTGATACGGCTTGCGAATTCCGAGAATGGGCGTGTATCCGGTACGTCGTAATGACGAGGGCACCGCGTAACGCCGATATTTGCCCGCCTCGGGTGGATCGGGTTTTTGAGGGGCCGTCTTCGCTCAACCCAGGGCAAAGGACCCAGTCATGGCTTTCAACTTCGGGAACACACCGGACCGGCGCAATACCGCCAGTCAAAAATGGGAAAAATATGCCGGGCGCGACGTCATCCCGCTCTGGGTGGCCGATATGGACTTCACCAGCCCCGAGCCGGTGCGGCAAGCCCTGCACGCACGGATCGATCACGGGGTGATGGGGTATACCCTGCCGCCGGCCTCGCTGGTCGAAGCCGTTCGGGAATACCTTCAGAACCGCTACGCCTGGACCATCGAGCCCGACTGGCTGGTTTGGCTGCCGGGGCTCGTCACCGGCCTGAACGTGGCCTGCCGTGCGGTGGGCGCGCCAGGGGACGAGGTGATCACGGCCACGCCGGTCTACCCGCCGTTTCTATCCGCCCCTGTTCATTCCGGGCGCAAACTGGTGCCGGTTCCCATGACCGCCGATCGGGACCGCTGGCAGTGGGATTTCGATAACCTGGCGTCGGCGGCCGGGCCACGCGCGCGCCTTCTGCTGCTTTGCAGCCCGCACAATCCCGTGGGCCGGGTTTTTTCACGCGAGGAGCTCGAGCGCCTGGTGGAGTGGTGCGAACGTCGCGATGTGATCATCTGCTCGG
Source organism: Desulfobacterales bacterium (assembly GCA_030066455.1). The sequence continues at coordinate 17,117 of JASJBQ010000048.1, read as the reverse complement.
ATGAAATCCATTGCGATCTCGTGCTGGCTCCGAAAACCGCGCACATCCCCACGGCCACCCTGAGCCCGGCGGCCCGGGACCGGACCATCACCCTGATGGCCCCCAGCAAAACGTTCAATCTTCCGGGCCTGGGCTGCGCCTTTGCGGTGATCGCCGCCCCCGAACTGCGCCGACGCTTCCGTCGCGCCATGGCCGGCATCGTGCCTTCCGTCAATCTTATGGGCTACGCCGCCGCCGAAGCGGCCTACCGCCACGGCTGGCAGTGGCATGCCGCCCTGCTCGACGTGCTGCGGGCCAACCGTGACCGGGTGCACGACGCGGTGAAGGCCATGCCCGGACTTACCACCTGGCCGGTGGAGGCCACTTACCTGACCTGGATCGACGCCCGCCCGAGCGGCATCGAACGGCCGGCGGCCTTTTTCGAAGACCGGGGTGTGGGTCTTTCCGACGGCGCCGAATTCGGGCTTCCCGGGTTCATGCGTCTGAATTTCGGCTGCACACCGGGGCTGCTTGAAAACGCACTGGCGCGCATGGCGGCGGCGCTGGGTTCGAAAGCGCTTGCGCGGAAGGACGCCGCCGAGGGGGTGCCCGCCACGGACCGATAGGCTCCGGCGACGAAAGCTGCGCGGCCTCAGAGCTCGTCTTCATCCTCCTCACCGGACCGATAGCGGTGTTTACGGCGGCGGAAACGCCAATACGCCCCGACGGTGACAATCGCCGCCGCAAAGAAAAGCAAACCGTAGACGTGTCCGGCCAGGCTCGCCAGCCAGGAACTCGGACGGCGCAAACCATGCCGCCATTCCGCCTCGACGGCGGACAACCGCACGCCCAGCGCCTCTTCGAAGGCCTGACCGGGAGACGCACCCGCCGCCAGCGACTGCAACAGCAAACGCAGCGCATCATCACCGAACCGGCGCACCAGATAATTGACGAAGCTGCGGCTCTGCTCGTAGGCCAGCTGAAGCCCTTGGGTGTCCGCGGGAAATGTTTCCGCCAATTCATCCAGATCGAACAGGCGGCCGGCGGCGGCCGCCTGGGGCAGCAGGGCGCGCTGCACTGTAGGGAGATATTCGGAGAGCCCGTCACTGGCCCACTGGGCCGTGCCCTCGTCCAGCCAGCGTGGCAGACGCTGTCGGCCAATGGCCTGGTGCAGGGCCAGATGGGCGTATTCATGTTTGAGGGTGGTGTAGATATCGCCGCCGGGCTGGTCCAGACGCGACATGTCCAGAACCACCAGCTGTTTGCGGGGCACGGCAAAGGCGGAAAACCAGGACCGACCGCCGAGACGGTAGAAGGCTTCGCGCGTGGGCGCCGGGACCACGGTCGGTTGGATGGCGAAGCTCAATCCCAGCTTGCCCTTCAGATCGGTAATGATGGCCGGACTAACGGCAGCGATGCGCTCGGCACGGTGCTTCAGCGCCGGGGGGTGAATGATCCGCACGTGGGATGTCTGCAGGACCTCTTCGGCCCGGGCCGTCGCGGCAGCAATCAGCCCGGTCGCCAGCAACAGGATGGCCCGACGAAACCCCGTCCCGAACGTATCGCGCGCCAACACGTGTCGGCGGCGGGAGGCACGTTTACTTGGCGGAGCGTTTTGGATATATTGCGCCCCAGGCAGGCAGACACCGCACGGCGCAGGGGCCCGGCCCCGCTCCGAATGCAGAGGAGGACGAAAATTGGAGCCCAGCGAACTGGTCAACATCCTGACGGCAGTCCTGGCGGTCTCGATCGTGATCCTGGTGATACGGCTTTTCAGAGGGGATATCAGTGATAACAAGGGCGGTCTGGTATTCGCGATGGTGGTTCTGGGTGTGGTGATTTATTTCATCCGCTCGGATGCGGGCCTGTCCATGATCGAGCATGTCCTCGGCAGCATGTCCCCAGGCCCGACCGACTAACCTTCATCGGCTATTATCGCCACCCTGGATCCGGTCTGCAACATCGAAATCACCTCCGGACGAGGCCGCAGCGACTGGACGCCCGCAGGCGCAGCCCGTGCGACGTCGAGGACCGGACAGAGCGCGAACACCGCCCGGGGCCGCAAGATGCCCCCCATGACCAGTGCCCGTGCCCAAGGGGTAGATTGGGGTTCCGGGCAAGGCCACAGCCGACTGACGCCCGCAGGCGTAGCCTGGGCTACGTCGAGGACCGGCAGGAGGCGCGAACACCGCCCGGGGCCGAAGGATGCCCCCATAACCAGTGCCCGCGACCAAGATTGTTCCCCATCCTATAACAATGATCGTTCTGAAGGGGTAGGTTTCGGCTCTGGGCAAGGCCGCAGCGACTGGACGGCCGCAGGCGTAGCCTGGCTACGTCGAGGACCGGACAGAGCGAGAACGCCGCCCGGGGGCGAAAGATGCCCCTTCAGAACGATCATTAGCGGATGATATCCGATCTCCCCTCAAACCGCGCCCCCTCATGGATCTGGATTGCCTTCGCGCGACAGTTGCCGATCAAGACCCCTTCGGTTTGGACATTGACCGTCTCGTCCGCCCGGACATCACCCCGGACATAGCCTTGAATGACGATCCGCTGCGCGGAAATCGTCGCTTCGACGCGGCCATGGGGTGTGACGAGCACTTCGCCGGTGCTGCGGATCGACCCCTTCACCGTGCCCTCGATGACCAGGTCGTCGCCGTCGACCAATTCCCCCTCGACGGTGATGCCGCGTCCGATCAAGGAGGGCGGCCTCTTACCCAGCTGATTTTCCATTGCGATTCCTTGTCGGGTCTAAAAGGGATCAGGTCTTCATGCACACGTCGCCGTTAAGACAGGCCCCTTCGGCCATGTCGATGCGCGCGGCGGCCGCCCGACCCTCGAACCGTGAGGTCGGTCCGAGTTGAAGCTGGCGGGAGACATCCAGTTGGCCTTCGACCTTGCCGCCGATCTCTAAAACATCGGCTTTGATCTCGCCCTGCATGGATGCGTTGACGCTGATCAGCACCCGCCCTTCGACATCGAGATGTCCCTCCATCCGCCCTTGGACTTCCACCGGCCCCTGCCCGTGAACACGGCCCTTGAGCGTGTAGTTTTCAGCGATGACGGTCGCACCCGACGGTTCGGCCGTCGACGGGCTCATTTCGGTGCCCTGCGCCTGATGCTTCTTCTTCCAGAACATGATCGTCTTCTCCTTGCTCGATTGAATCGGCCGCCCGACCCCGAAGGCCCCCGCGTACTGCCGGGCAAGGGTCAATCAAGAGCGGCCGCGACACGTGCTCACGCACCGACGGCTTGAGTTTACGCCAGGCTTGTCTTAATCTATTGCGGTCCATTGAATGGCAGGCCGCCTGCGGTGTGTGGTGCTTTCTAATGGACTATCGGCCAATCGAACCAAGATCTAAAGATCTTGCAACCAACTGCGCACCACTCACGTCAGGAGGACCCATGGACAGCGAAAAAGCCGTCGAGATTCTCAAACAGGCACTATTGATCGAAAAGAAAGGCAAGGCCTTCTACAGCCAGGTGGCCGGAACGGCTCAACACCCGGAAGTCAAACAGTTTTTCGAGACCATGGCCGAGGAGGAAGTCCGGCATATCGAGATCCTTTCCGATCAGTTTAGAGCCTACCACGAAAATCGCCGTTTCGCATCCCTGAATTACGACAGCGATGCCGGGAAGAGCGCGGTGGAAAATGTTCTGACGCAGGATCTGGTCGCGGCCATGCAGGCGGCGGACTTCGAGTCCGCTGCCGTTTCCGCTGCCGTGGCCATGGAAAAAAATGCCATCAAGCTCTACGGTGGCCGGGCGGCCGAGGCGACCGACCCCGAGGAGAAAGCCCTCTATGAATGGCTTGCCCGGTGGGAAAAATCGCATTTGAGCTTTCTGGCCGAACTGGAAAGCGAGCTCACCCAGAAGGTATGGTTCGACCAGAATTTTTGGCCGTTTTAGTTTCTGCAGGTCCGAAACGCAATGCCGGCGAGCCGTACCGGCGACTGCCGGGGCTCAGGCGCGCTCACCGGGCGATGATCCGGTAGCTTCCGTCCAGTTTCAGGTGCAGCTCGTGGGTGGTCGCCTCCGGCACCTCTTCCGGCCGGTGCGAGACGTAGATCAGCTGGGTGGTCCGGGTGGCCACGATCGCAGCGAGCATCTTCATGAGTCGCCCCCGGTTTTGCGCATCGAGCCCCTGACAGGGTTCGTCCAGTATGAGGAGCGCCGGGTGCTTGACCATGGCCCGGCCGATCAGCAGCATGCGGCGCTCGCCATTGGACAGCCTCCGAATGTCCTTGTCCAGTAGGCGGGTGATGGAAAGCCGCTGTGCCCATTGGCGCGCGGATTCAATCTGCTCCGGGCTGGCCTGGCGGTACAGACCCACCGAATCGAAATAACCCGAAAGCATCACGGCCAGACCGTCAAGGGGTTTGCGGTAGCGGATCTGAAGGGCGTTGGAAACCAGGCCGATGGGGCGTTTGACGTCCCAGATGGTTTCGCCGCTGCCGCGGCGCCGGCCAAAGAGGTAGATCGCATTGCTGTAGGCCTGGGGATGCTCCCCGCTAATCAACTGTAAAAGTGTGCTCTTGCCCGCCCCGTTGGGACCGCAGACAGCCCAGTGTTCCCCGAATCCCACGCGCCAGTTCAGGCGGTCGATCACCCGGCGACCGTCATAGATCACGGTCGCATGGCGCATCAAGACAAGCTCGCGGGGAGCCCCTTGCGGGCGCTGCCGGTTTACATCATCCCCGGCGGCGTCTTGCGACGATGCCGACATGCAGTGGGCCTCCAGCCCGGCCGTCGATGGGCGCCAGACCCCCTGTTCAGCGACGCGACCGCCGCGCAGCCGAAGGAAATGGGTGATGCCCGTCAGAATTTCGTCGAGGTGATGGGTGATGAGGACCATTTGCAGCCCATCGGCCATCAGGGTTGAAAGCATAGCGGCCAGCCGGCGGCGGGCGCGGGGGTCCAGCCCGTCGAAAGGCTCGTCGATGACGAGCAGGCGGGGTGCGGCCAGCAATGCCCGGGCAATCATGACCTGCCGGATTTCACCGGCCGAGAGCGTGCGGATTTCCCGCTCCCGCCAGGCCAGCAACCCGGTCTGCCGCATCCAGCGGTCCAGGGCCCCGGGATCGGCAGCGGTTTCCCGGTAGTCCGACTTCAGAATTTCCGCGACGCGGATGCCTTGCATGCTTTTGTGCGCGAAACTGCGGGCTTCGTCCCGGCCTTCGTCCCGGGACACCAGTCGCTGGTGGGCCTCGAAGGATACGCAGCGGACGTGCCCGGGGGCGAGATGATCCCGATCAAACCAACGGCGTCCGGCCACCACCGGGGTTTCACCGGTGAGCGTGCCGGCCAGGGTGGTCTTGCCCTCGCCGTTGTCGCCCAGAAGCACCCAGTTCTGACCCGCACGCAGCGTCCAGTTGGTCTCCGGCAGAAGATGCCGGGCGCCGACACGCAGCGTGGCCTGCTCCAGCCGAAAAAGGATCGTCGCTGAAGTCCGGTCGTCTGTAGGCGCTAAATGCGGTGGTTTGGGTATCATGGCATCGGCGGCGGCGGACAGCTCGGCGGCGAATCAGTCCATGGATTCCAGGCGCCGACAAAGCTGTGTCACCTCGGGCAGCTCGAACCGGATGGGACGGCCTTCGAGACCGGCGGCGAAGATTTCGTCCCGCATGGGAATCTCTCCGATGATCGCGGCCGGATCGATAAAACTGCCCAGTCCGGCCCGCATGCGCGCGTCCGCCTTGTTGAGAACGAAAGCGAACGAAGTTCCCGAATCCCGGGCCAGGGCGATCAGTTTCTTGGCCAGCTTGAAAGACTCAAACGTGGGATCGATGATCCCCACGATGATGTCGGCATGGCGGTCGACCCCGCGACCGAAATGCTCGACGCCGGCGGCGGTGTCCACCACGACACGGTCCCCGGCTTCCACCTGCAGATTGGCCAGGAGCGGCCTCAGAATGCCGCCCATCGGGCAGGCGCAGCCTTCACCGAAGTGCTGAATCTTCCCGACTTTGAGGAGGCGCACACCGTCCACCGCGGGCGTGCAGGCGGTCGGGATCGCGTCCAGGGGAAAGGGCTGGTCGTAAAAAAGGCGGCAGGCCTCCCCGAGTTGGCCGGCGGGCTTGGAGCGCAGGGAGCGGCGCCCCCCGAGCGTCTCCAGCAGGGTTGCCGCCGGTGCGGTTCCGGCCAGGCGATGCAGTCCCATATTGGATTCATCCGCATCCACCAGCATGACCCGGCGTCCCAGGCGGGCGAAGGCGCGGCTCAACAGCACCGCCACCGTGCTCTTGCCGCATCCCCCCTTGCCGCAAACAATCAGTTTCATCTTGTCGCGCTCCTTGGATTTGGCGATGACCGCTATCGGCCGGTATCGAAGGCGCCCCATCCTGCGGTTGTCCGGATGGCCCCGGTTCCGATCCATCAGCGGGCCTCAGGCCCTGGCCATGTTAGCCGCCATAGGGCGAGATGTAAACGCCGCCGCTTCGTTTCGCAGGCCGCCAAGGCCTCTAATTGGCAATCCGTTCCGGCTGTGTTAGGGTCGCGATGCAGCGAGTGTGATCGGGCTTTAAGCCGTAAACGGCCCGCAATGTCATCGACGACCTTCTATTCCCACCGGTGTGCCATGAATTTCTGCCCGAACTGCGGTGCCAAAGTCAATCATCAGATTCCCGAGGGAGACGACCGCCCCCGGCACGTTTGCCCTGCCTGCCAAGCGATCCACTACCAGAATCCCAAACTGGTGGTGGGCGTCATCCCCGAATGGCAGGGCCGCATCCTGCTGTGCCGTCGGGCCATTGCCCCGCGCGAAGGCCTGTGGACCCTACCCGCCGGCTATTTAGAAAACGGCGAGACCGCGGCCGACGGCGCCCGGCGTGAAACCTGGGAGGAGGCCCGGGCCCGGGTCGACGTATTAACGCCTTACGCGCTGTTCGACCTGACGTTCGTCAACCAGCTTTACCTGATCTTCCGCGGCACGCTGGTCTCGGAGGCCTGCGATCCCGGCGACGAGAGTCTGGCGGTCGGGTTTTTCACCGAAGCTGAGATTCCATGGGGGGCGATCGCCTTCATGGTCATCGAGGAAACGCTGCGGCGCTATTTCAGGGACCGTGCCGCGGGGATCTTCCCCTTTCAAACCGGCCGGATTCATCCCCCGGTTCGGAGGGACTGAGCCCTATGGCACCGCCCGTCGTCATCGTCACCGGCGCTTCCCGCGGCATCGGGGCCGCCGCCGTCCAGAGGCTGCTGCAGGCCGGTAGCCAAGTGGCCGCTGTGGCACGCACACCGGCCGCCGATCGCCCTATGGCCAGCGGCGACCACGCGGCCTCCGGCCGCCTCCACCCCATCGTTGCCGACGTGTCCGATCCATTGGTCTGTGCCCGGGTAGTGGAGGAAACCACCGACGTGTTTGGCCACCTGGACGCGCTGGTGAACAATGCCGGCATTTTGGAACCCTTGGCTCGAATCGCCGAAACCGACCCGACGGTGTGGCGGCGCAACCTGGACGTCAACCTCCTGGGACCGTTTTACCTGAGCCAAAAGGCCATCCCCCACCTGCGCCGAAGCCGCGGGCGGATCGTCAACGTCAGTTCAGGGGCGGCGGTCAAGGCCATCCAGGGCTGGAGCGCCTACAGCGTCGCCAAAGCCGCGTTGACCCATTTCACCCGCCAACTGGCGGTCGAAGAGCCGGCCATTGTATCAGTGGCGCTGCGTCCAGGGGTGGTGGATACCGCCATGCAGGCCCTTATCCGGCGCAGCGGTCCGCAGGCCATGACGGACGAGCTCAGCGCCTATTTTCAAGGGTTGAAAGTCAAGGGCGCCTTGCTGCCTGCGGACGTGCCCGCCCGGGCGGTCGCCTGGCTGGCGCTGTCCGCCCCGCCGGCGTTGAGCGGCCAATTCATTGATTACGACGACCCGCGTCTATTCACGGCCGCTCCGGCCGCCTCCGATCCGTAGCGCGCGACATACCAGTCGATCAACCGCCGGGCGATACTGATCTTGCCGGGTATCGGCGGCAGATCGGCGGCCGTGAACCAATCGGCCTCCAGTATTTCCTTGTTGTCCACCGTAATCGTGCCACCGGTGTGCGCCGCCGTGAAGGCCACCATCAGGGAACCGCTGAAAGGCCAGGGCTGGCTGCCGAAATAGCGAATGTCGCCGACCTCGATGCCCACCTCTTCATGGACCTCGCGCTGCACGCATTCCTCCAGGGTTTCCCCCGGCTCAACGTAACCGGCGATGACGCTGAACATGCGCCCGGGATAGCGCCCCGCACGAGCCAGCAAAAGCCGTGTCCCCGAGATCACCGCCACGATGACCGCCGGCGCTACCTGGGGAAAGAGTCCCCGTCCACAGGCCGGGCACGCCAGCGCCCGCTCGCCCGCGCGCAGGGTCGTGGCGGCCCCGCAGCGGCCGCAGAAACGGTGGTCATCCATCCAGCGAAAAAGCTGCATGCCGTATCCGGCTGCGGCCATGTCCGCGTCGGCGATTCGGCCGAAGAGGCGGCGCAGACCTTCCCAATGCCATCCCGTCGGCGGGATAAAGTCCTCGGGGAGCCGACAGGCCGCGCAGAGGCCACCGTTCAACCGACCCAGGGCCAGAACGTTGCCCGCAGCGCAGGCGGCGGGGGCAAGGTCGGCGGCGCCCACGGGTACCGGTTGACCATTGACGGTTTTCACCAGCAGCCGATCCCGCCTCAGAAAAAGCAGTCGCTGCGGCCGGGTGCCGGGATTGACGATGAAATCGGAGCCAGGGATGAAGGCGGAAGCCATTGTGTTCGTTCAGACCTTTCGCCGCACTGCAGCCGCCCGCCAAAACGGTTGACCGCCGTGGAGAATTCGATTATGGGGCCTACCGATTGTAATCAATCCCACCATGGCGTGTGCACATGTCAGATCAGTCCGCCGTTTCGGCATCGGAGATCGAAACCGCCATCCACTTCACCGTCCAATCGGCGGACCGAACGCGTCGCCGGCCGCATTGACACCTTTCCGTTTCTTGGCTATAGACGGGGAGCACACCCTGCAAAGGGAAGGGCATCACTGTCTTTCTTAACTTTTTCATACACTTAAATATTATTCACACTTTAGCGGCCCGTACGATCGGCAGGTGCCCGTCCTGGACCGGCGGCATGTGGCCGTTGTGGGCCGCCGCGTCGGCATTGCCCCCGGCGTGGGACTTCAAATCAGGAGCATCAAGATGATTCAAGACGTTGAGCAACGCCTATCTCGCCTGGAGGCCGGTCTTAAAAAAGCGGAAGCGGCCAGCGAAAAAAAACAATTCCAAACCTATATCAAGACCAAGATGAAACGCTTCGTCGACGAACTGAGCTTCAAGGAATGGATGATCGTCATCGTCGCCGTCTACTTGGCCACCTGTATCGGCGTTCTCATCACCAAAGGGCTGAGCTGAGCTTTTCGATCGCTAGCACCCGGGTCTGTCCGGCACGCTCATGGGCCGGTCGAAGGTCGCGGATAACGGCCATCGCCTCGCCGGCCCGTGGCCATGACCATTCGCCAACCGCCGGCAGCGCGTGCATGCAGACGCTCTGCGCCGCATAAAGTTCGATTCGCCGGATACGCATCATTCAGGTTGGCGGTGAGGTCGAGCGCGGGCCTGGATGCGTACCGATCGCGCCCATCTGCGCCTGCGTAAATATATGCACCCGGTTGCAGTAATTGCAACGCAGTTCAACCGGGAAAGGCCCGTTGCGCTGCAAATCCGCAAGATCCTCGGCCGGCAGCAGGGCCAGCAGGCGCTCGAAGCGTTTGCGGTTGCAGGGGCAGAAGAAATCCACCCGCCGACTGTCTGTGATCTCCGGCTGCAGAGCGGCGAACTCCTCCGAAATCAGCGCCCGCGGTTCACGCCCCTCCGCCAGGGCCTTTCCCAGGGGGGGCAGGGTCCGCACGATGCGTTCCATGTCGACGCTCACGCTTTCGCGGCAGCCGGGCATGCGCTGCAGAAAAAGACCGCCGGCACCAATCACCTCCCCCCGCCGGTCGAACTGGATGCTCAAATTGAAGGCGGTATGCACCTGCTCGGATGACAGGTAGTAATACGTCAGGTCTTCGGCCAGATTGCCGGACTTCAAATCGACCGTACCGCTGAAGGGTTGTTTGGCGTCCTGCAAGTTCCGTGTGACGCGCAGCAGGCCCGCACCGAAGAACGGGGCCAGATCAAAATCCTCCAACGGCCGATCGATCGGGACGGGCACACGCTTGAGGTAGCCCCGCACCTCCAGGCGGGCATTGGCTTCGACCACCAGGCCCTTGATGGGGCCGGCACAGTCGATCTGCAGGGCCACCCGCTCTTCCCCTTTCATCGAAGCCGCCATCAGCAAAGCCCCGAGGTAGGCATGGCCGAGCACCAGGGTTTCCAGAATCCCGAGGTGATGCTGACGGCGCATCTTCTGAACTAGAAAAACGCCGTTGACCAATCCGCCTCGGGCCTGCCCCCCCTTGAGCACGAAACGATGAAGGCGATCCCCCGAAGCCGCCTTGAGTCTTGCCTTGAGTTCTAATGTTTTACGTTGACGCGTTTTTTCTGGCTGGTCTTCCATCGTTCGTTCCATCGATGTTTGACGCCCGTTCCAAGGCGCTTTTTTTTAGAGCCCACAGGATATAGAAATCCGCGGCGGCGCTGTCAACTCCTCTTCTCCGCCCGGGGCTTTGGCGGCCTGGAGGGTTGGGGGTTTTCAATTGACAGGGTACATATTTTTTTTTAGGATCACTGTATGTTACGCGATGACGAGGGGGCTGGATACAGGGGCGCCCGGGCGCCCGACCTCGTTCGGCTCACACCCTTGAAGCGCCGCCCCGCAGACCGCTGACGGCAATGCCCGAGTAATGATCGATCGCACCAGGCGAAAGGACGGCCGAGAAATGAAAGTCAAAACGATTACCTGTCCCAACTGCGGCCATGCCAATAATTTTCTGGCCGAAGAATGCTCGCAGTGCGGCATCCACTTTTCACGCTATTACGAAGAACTTGAAAAGGCCGAAGCGCTGCGGCGCCACATCGAGGAGCAGGAACAAGCCGAGGCCCTGAAACGCGAGCAGGAGGAAAGGGAGCGGCAGGAGGCCGAAGCGCGACGGAGGGAAGAGGAAGCCAAAGCCGAGGCCCTGCGTCGCGAGCAGGAGGAGCGGGAGCGCCTGGAAGCCGAGGCCCGTCAGCGCGAAGAGGAAGAACGCCAGCGGCGTGAGGCCGAGCGCCGTCAGGCCGAGGAAGAAGCCCGACGCCTTGAGGAGGAACGCCGTATCGAGGCCCAGAAGCGCGCGGACATTCTAAAACGCCAGAAAGAGGAGCTTGAGAAGGCCGAGGCCCTCAAACGCCAGAAAGAGGAAGAAGAAAAAGCCGAAGCCGAACGGCGTCGGCAAGAAGAGGAAGAAAAAGCCGAAGCCCGGAGACGAGAGCAGGAGGAAGCCGAAGCGCGCCAGCGCGAAGAGGAGGAGAAAGCCGAAGCCCTGCGACGCGAGCAGGAGGAGCAGGAGCGCCAGGAAGCCGAGGCCCTGCGACGCCAGCAGGAGGAACAGGAACGCCAGGAAGCCGAGGCCCGAGAGCGCGAATTGGAAGAACACCGCCGGCAGGAGGAAGAGCAACAACAGGCGATCGACGATGACACGCCCGGCGATGCGATCGAAGAAAACCAGCCGCCGGACGACAGGGATGAAATCGAAATCGAGGAGCTCGACAGCGCCGCCATCGAAGACCAGGCGGGCGCCTTCGAATACATCGAATATCCCCCCGAAAACCCGGTGGCAGGCGATTCAGCTGAAGCCGCCGACCCACCGGCCTCCCCGCCGAACGACTACCGGCCGGCAGCCTCCCTCCAAGCCCGGCTCGAATTCTATGAAGGCCGCATGATTGGCCTGACCTACGGCAACCCGGCGGAAATTCAAAATGTCAAACTTCTGGCCGTGAGCCGCGATCATTTCCAGGTCTTCTACCCCATCCCGCGCCACGTCGTCAGTTTCGCCTACAGCGTCATCGTTTCGATCACGGAAAATGCCGAAGGCCTGAGCGCTGTCGGCCCCGATATCAGCCCGGTCTTTCCGGTGGTGATCGAGCTGCCGCGGCCATTTTTCCACAATCACTAGCGCGCCGTTGCATTGATCGGCGGCGGACGGTTTGGCCGGCCGTGCTTGATGACTCCCTGCCATGCGCCGACATCCGCGAGCCCCAGGGATTGGCCCTCGGCTTTGAACACGGCCGGACACAATCGATTCACATCCAGGGATGGTTCAATGCGTGCTTGTATTCACTCCAGACTTCGATCGTATGTTGCCTTGCTCGTTGGTTTGAGCCTCGGCCTGCTGGCCGTTACGCCCGCCGCGGCATCGGCCCGGCCGCCGCTGAGAGTCGCCCTGCTGCCGATCATCGACAGCCTGCCGTACTACGTGGCTGAAAAAGAGCAGTTTTTTGAAGCGGCCGGTGTGCGGGTGGAAGCGGTCAAGGTTGCCAGCGGCGCGGCGCGCGACCAGCTCATGCAATCCGGGCAGATCGACGGCATGCTCAATGAAATCATCAGCAGCGCCAATTTCAATCGCGACCGCCCCCGCGTCCAGATCGTCTCGGTCGTAAGGGCCGCCGGTCCGGGCCATCCACTCTTTCGCCTCCTGGCCGCCCCGAGCAGTGGCCATCAGACCATCGCGGACCTGGCCGGCGTACCGATCGGCATCTCCCGCCACACCATTATCGAGTACGTCACCGATCGACTCCTGCAAAGCGCGGGACTCCCGTCGGCGCTTATTCGCAAACAGTCGGTACCGGCGATCCCCGAACGCTATCAACTGCTGATCCAGGGACACCTGGCCGCCGCGGTGCTGCCCGACCCCCTGGCCATGAGCGCCATCGGGGCCGGAGCGGTCCTGGTGGCCGACGATACCGCCGCCGCCGATTACAGCCTCAGTATTCTGACCTTCGCGCTTGCGGCCGTGGAGACCAAACACGACCAGGTTCAGGCTTTCATCTCGGCCTGGCAGCGCGCCGCCGCGGCCATCAACGCCGATCCCCGCGCCTATCGCCCCCTGATGCTTGCCAAGATCCGCATCCCACCCAACGTACGCGACAGCTTCCGCATTCCGCCGTTCGCCCATGGCCGGGTACCCACGATCGACCAATGGCAGGATGCCATGCACTGGATGCAGGCGCGCCGGCTCTTGGACACGCCTTTGCCCTACAGCCGCTCGGTGACCGATCGCTTCATCCGGCCGGCGCCTGCGGACCGTCCCTGACGTTGGTTGGGTACCGCGATGATTGAACTGCGCACCATCACCTTCGCCTATCGCAGCCAGCCTCCCCTTTTCGATGATTTCAACCTGCGGATCGAACGCGGTGAGACCATGGCCGTCATCGGCCCCTCGGGATGCGGCAAGACCAGCCTGCTCTATCTGCTGGCCGGACTCTTCCGGCCCGGCCGGGGCGCCATCCACATCGATGGCGCCCCGTTGTCGCGGCCGCGTCCCGAAACCGGACTCATCCTTCAGGACCACGGCCTCCTGCCCTGGGCCACGGTGGCGGACAATGCCATGCTGGGCCTCAAAATCCGCCGCTTTTACGGACCCGACGGCAAGCACGCCCCCCGGGACTTCGAGATTGATGCCGGTCTGGGCCGGCAGAAAGTGGACTACTGGCTCCAGCGGCTGGGTCTCGACAAACTGCAGGGTCATTATCCGGGGCAGCTCTCCCGGGGGCAGAGACAACGCACCGCCATCGCCCGCACCATGACCCTCGACCCCGATGTTCTGCTCATGGACGAGCCGTTCTCCGCCCTGGATGCGCCTACCAGTGATCGGCTGCAGGCGCTCGTTCTGATGCTCAAGCGCGAATCCGATCTCACCACGGTCATCGTGACCCACCGCATCGAGGAGGCCGTGCGCATGGGCGACCGCATCCTGGTGCTGGCCCGCGAAACCAACCGCAAGCCGCACCTTATAGACAACCCCTGCAGCGCCGACACGGACGGTGCGCCAGACGGGGCCTTCAACCGACAATGCGCCAACATCCGCACCCTGTTGGAGGGTCTGACATGAAGCCGTCACGCGCGCCGGCATCGTTTTTGATCGGTGTGGGCATGTTTGTTGTGCTCTGGCAGTTGGCCGCCTGGCTGGTCGACCGCCCGATCCTGCCGCCTCCCAGCGTGGTCGTGCCCCTCTTTGTCCGCTCGATCGCCGGCGAGTTGGGCCTGCATTTCCTGGCCAGCGCCGGCCGCGTGCTGGCGGCGATCATGCTGGCCGTCGCCACGGCGGTACCCGCCGGACTGGCCCTGGGTCAACTGCCGGCGCTGAACCGGCTGTTTTCCCCGCTGGTTGCGATTCTCTACCCCATCCCCAAAATTGTGCTGCTTCCCGTCATCTACGTCTTGATGGGCATCACCGACCTGAGCAAAATCTTTTTGATTGCCCTGATCATCTTCTTCCAGATCTTGGTGGTGGTGCGTGACGAAGCCGCTGGCCTGCATCACGACTTGCTCATGTCCGTGCGCTCGCTGGGGGCCGGCCGGCGGGCCCTCTTCCGCTATGTTTACCTGCCGGCCTCGCTGCCGGCCGTGCTGACGGCCCTGCGGGTCTCCATCGGCACGGCGGTGGCCGTTCTCTTCATCGCCGAGCAGTCGTTGACGACCTGGGGCCTGGGCTACTATATCGTCGTGGAAACCTACCAGGTGCTGCTCTACCCCCAGATGTACGCCGGCATCCTCGGCATGAGCGCCCTGGGCCTGCTGCTCTATTTTGCCGTTTTCGCTCTGGAGCGCCGGATCAACCGCCACCGCCACCTTGCGGGAGATAATACCTGACAATGCTGCCGAACCGGCAAGAAAAGGCCAAGGTTGTCCGTTCGATGTTCGCCCGGATCGCCGCACGCTACGACCTGATGAACCGTCTCATGACGTTTGGACAGGACCGCGTCTGGCAGCGTGCGGTCGTCGTTCGGGCCGCCCTGAAGCCCGGCGGGCGCCTGCTGGACATCGGCTGCGGCACCGGGGGTATCGCCAAGACGGCCGGCAGCGATCCCTCCCTGCGGATCACGGCGGCGGATTTCACCTTGGAGATGCTCCAACAGGGGCGCACCGCCCTCCCTCAACGGCGGCTGGAATGGTGCTGCGCCGACGCCCTGGCGCTGCCTTTCGCGGACGGCACCTTTGATGCCGTCACTTCGGGTTATCTCCTGCGCAACGTGGTCGCCATCGACCGCGCCCTGGCCGAGCAGGTCCGTGTGGCCAAACCCGGTGCGCGCATCGTCTGCCTCGATACGGCCCCGCCGGAAAGACATGTCCTGCAGCCCTTGGTCGATTTTCATATGCACCGGGTGATCCCCTGGCTAGGGGGGCTTGTCAGCGGCGACCACGATGCCTACCGGTACCTGCCCCAGTCCACACAGGCTTTCAAGACACCGGCCGAGCTGGCCCGGCTGATGCGCGCCGCCGGGCTGGTCGATGTCGTCTATCAACAGCGCATGTTCGACACCGTCACCATCATTTGCGGCACCGTACCGGAAGCCGGCAGCAGGAGCGCCGATCGTGTCGGCCGACCATAACCCCTGCCGAAACTGGATGCTGGCCGTCCGCCCGCGCACCCTGCCGGCGGCGATGGCGCCGGTCGCCGTCGGCAGCGCACTGGCCCGGGCCGACCATACCTTTCACCTGCTGCCGGCCCTGGGGGCGCTGGCCGGCGCCCTCCTGCTGCAGATTGCCGTCAACCTGGCCAACGACTACTTTGATTTCAAAAGCGGCGTGGACACGGCCGAACGGCTGGGGCCCGTGCGGGTCACCCAGTCCGGCCTGATTGCGCCGGGCGCGGTGCGGGCCGCCATGCTGATGACCCTGGGCGCCGCCGGCCTGATCGGGATTTTTCTGGTTTATGTGGGCGGCTGGCCCATTGCCCTGATCGGGGCCGCCTCGGTGGCCGGCGTGCTGGGCTACAGCGGCGGCCCCTATCCCCTGGCATCGCACGGCCTGGGGGATCTGTGCGTCTTTGTTTTTTTTGGTCCGGCGGCGGTTGTCGGGACGCACTATGTCCAGGCCCTGTCCTTCAGCGAAGCAGCCCTGATCATGTCCCTGCCTCCGGGCTTCCTGATCACCGCCGTCCTGGTGGTCAACAACCTGCGCGACATCGAAACGGACCGTGCGGCCGGGAAGCGGACCCTGGCGGTAATGATCGGCCCCGCCGCCACCCGCGGCGAATATGCCCTGCTGGTGGGCCTCGCCTACCTGGTGCCGCTGGTCGCCCTGCCCACCGGCCAGCATCCGGTATTTATCCTGCTACCCTGGCTGAGTCTGCCCCTGGCTCTGAGCTGCATCCGCTTGATCTACACGGCCCGCGGTCGGGAACTCAACGCCGGTCTCGGCCGAACGGCCCTGCTGGCGCTGATGTTCAGTCTGTTGCTGGCGGCCGGTCTGGCCATGGGTTGACCGCGCCATGTCCGGTGTCGACGAACTTTCCCTTTTTAAAATCGTCATCCTGGGGGCCATCCTGCTGCTGAGCGGCGGTGTGCAAGGCCTGTTGGGTTTCGGCTTTCCCCTGCTGGCCACGCCACTGATGGCCATGCTACTGGACGTGCGCACGGCCATGCTGCTGCTGCTCATCCCCACCATGGGCATCAATATCGCCAGCATCGCCCAGGGGGGCCGCGGCTGGCTGTCGATCGGGCGTTTCTGGCCGCTGGTGGTCTGTGTGGCGGCCGGCAGCGTGGCCGGCACCCGGCTGCTTATCGTCACCGATCCGGCGCCTTACAAGCTGCTGCTGGCTGTCGTCCTGTGTTTCTACCTCGCCTTTCAGCAGCGCGGTCTGCGGATGCCGTGGGTCCGGAACCGGCCCCGGACGGCCATGATCGCTTTCGGACTGGCCGCCGGGCTTCTGGCGGGCACCGTCAACGCTGCCGTGCCGGCCCTGATCGTCTATGCCCTCGAGTTGGGGTTGGCACCCCTGGCCACGGTCCGGGTCTTCAACCTCTGCTTTCTCAGCGGCAAACTATCACAAGCCATGACCTTTGGCGCCGCCGGTCTTTTTACCGCCGAAGTCATTTGGAGAACGCTTCCGGCGGGCCTGCTGGCGCTCACCGGCTTGTGGGTCGGCACTCGAATCCGCGGCCGGGTCGACACCGATACCTACCGCCGCTGGCTGCGCCGCACCCTGTTCGTGATTGCCATCCTCCTGGCGGTCCAGTATGCCATGGGTGCATGGAGGTCCTAA
>JASJBQ010000333.1 GCA_030066455.1 Desulfobacterales bacterium | reverse complement strand
ATGCTGGACCTCGGTGCCCTGGGGATTGATCTCGTGAAAACGAGCCGGATCCGTCTCGATGACCACTGGGATATGGAACGTTTTGGCTGCGCTTTCATAGACGACGCTGATGGTTTTGACTTGCCCCACCGGCACCCCCTGGAAGACCACCGGGGAGCCCACGGTCAAACCGGTGAGATCCCCCTCGAAGTACAGGACGAAATCATCCGTCCTCTTGAAAAGCGCCCCGGAGCCGAAGGCCAGGATGCCCACCACCGCAAGGATGGCCCCCCCGATGACGAACGCCCCGATCATGGCTGTATTCGCTTTTTTGCTCATAGCTTTGCTCCACCGATAGAATGGCCCCGCGGGTTCATCAGGCCGCCTGTTCCTCCGCGCCTTTTTCTCCCCGGGTCAGAAACCGCACCACGCGGGGATCCTGCGATTCCTGCAGCAGGCGTTTCGGGTGTCCGGCGGCGATCATGGTCTTGGTTTCCGGGTCCAGAAACACGGAATTGTTGCCGATGTCGAAAATGCTGGCCAGTTCGTGGGTCACGACCACAATGGTGGCGCCCAGGCTGTCGCGGATTTCGAGGATCAGGTCGTCCAGCAGCTTGGCGCTGATGGGATCGAGCCCGGCCGAAGGCTCGTCGAAAAACAGAATTTCAGGGTCCAACGCCATGGCCCGCGCCAAACCCGCCCGTTTGCGCATGCCCCCGCTGATTTCCGCTGGATAAAAATCCTCGAATCCCGCCAAGCCCACCAACGCCAGCTTGAGGGAGACGATTTCCCGGATGTCGCCGGGCGTGAGCGACGTGTACTCCTCCAGGGCCAGGGCCACATTCTCGGCCAGGGTCATCGAACTCCAGAGGGCGCCGCTCTGATAGAGCACGCCCATGCGCCGCATGAGGTTGTCACGGACATCCGGCGCGGCCTCCCAGAAACTGACATCGCCGTACATGACCCGACCGACCGCCGGTGCTTTCAACCCGATGAGAATGCGCATCAGCGTGCTCTTGCCACAGCCGCTGCCTCCCATGACGATAAAAATGTCCCCGCGATGGATGGTGAAATCGAGGTCACGCTGGATCACGAAATCCCCGTAGGCCATGGTGAGGTTTTCAACCACGATGTGGGCATCGGGTTCAGGCATTGAATCGCCCCTTCATGTTTGCTCCAAGGCGGGATTGCCCGCCGCGCTTCACGGGTAGACGCCGACACCGCGCACCGCGACCAGGGGTCTCAACGCGCGGGCCACCGTTCTTGAGGTCCTCCCGCACGGGTATGGCATCTCACACGCCAATAATGTCGCAGATTACCGTGATGACGGCGTCGGCAACGATGATATGCACGATGGCCGTCACCACCGCCGATGTGGCCGCCGCGCCGACGGCCGTGGCACTGCGGCCGCATTGCATGCCCCGCAGGCAGCCGGCCATGGCCACGATCACGCCAAAGACCGCACTTTTGACGATGCCCACGAGAAAATCGCTCAAGGCCACGGCCCCCTGGAGCTGGACCAAAAACTGTTTCAAGGGCAAATCAAGCAACCCGGTGCCCACGATGACACCCCCCAGGATGCCCATGAGGTTGGCGTACAGGCACAACAGCGGCATCATCACCACGAGGGCCAGTGCGCGCGGCAGCACCAGGTAATCGATCGGGGAAATCCCCATCGTCACCAGGGCGTCGATTTCCTCGTTGACCTGCATCGTTCCCAGCTGCGCCGCAAAGGCGGCCCCGGTGCGCCCGGCCATGATCACCGCGGTCATCATGGCGGCCATTTCCCGCGCCATGGCCAGTCCCACCAGGTTGGCCACAAAGATCTGGGCCCCGAACATCCTGAGCTGCACGGCCCCGACGAAAGCCATGATCAACCCCACCAGGACGCTGATCAGCGAAACGATGGGCAGGGCCTGCGATCCGCAATTCTGCAGCAGAACCCAGAAATCACGCCAGGGGAAGCGGGTTCGGCCGGTGAACAAACGAACATATCCCGTGGCCATTTCGCCGGTAAATCGCAAGGTGTCCACAAGGGATGCCCAGGCGGCCGTACCCGCCCGGCCGGCACGAATCAGCATGCTGTCGCGCACCACCTCGCGGCGGGCACCCTGGCGCTCGGGCACGGCGGTGGCCAGTTGAAGCATACGCCGCACGCCGTGGGGTAAACCGTCGGGATCGAAAATGATGTTCTGCTTTTGACAGTACTGGTGGATCTTTAGAAGGAAGGTCAGAAACTGGCTGTCCCAGCGCGCCAAATGGGGGGTTTCGAAAACCAGCCGCTGCGTCCGGGCTGCATCCCCGAGCGTCTCCGGGATCGGCCCAAAAGCGGGAATGTCGGCATCCATCACCCAGGCGCCGGAAAACGCGATGGCGACAACTTCGCGCGACGGTCGCTGGCAATGAAATTCAGGCTTTTCCGCAGACGATTCCATAACAGATCCAGATACCAGGCGACAGGGTCGATGAATGTGGCGTGCAAGCGGCAGTCTCTCCCCGGATCACATAACTGCCGACGACGGTTACCGCCACTCAAAAGGCGTAGTGCAGACCGAACATAATGATGTTGACGCCGGGATTCTCGTCGGAAAGACCGGCGTTGGACATGTGCTGCACGCGGCAGCGCGCGCTCAACTCGTTCCAGAACCTGTAGGTCACCCCGATGTGGCTGGTAAATTGGAAATGCGTGCCGAGATCCTCATTGCCGTATTTGTCTTCGGTCATGAAGGTTGCGGCCGAACCGATGCGCAAATTAAAGTCATGACCATCGCCGAAAACAAAGCCCAACCCCAGCGAGCCGATGGCGCCGACGTCGCCGCCGCCGTGAAGTGAACCCAACGTGCTGATCACGCGCATACCCAGACTTATCGGGTCCAGGTCCCAACGCCAGGGCAGTTTGTAATTCAGGAGCGCCTCGTACTGTCCGAAGGATGCATCCTTGTCATTGAAGCTGGGGCCGGCCTGGGCGCCGACTTCCCAATTGGTGTGGTCCGAGGCCCAGCCTGGAATGGCCGGCAGCAAGATCAGGGTAATCAACACGAAGAGACCCGCAACCAAATGAACACAGACTGCACCCAACTTCATACGCTACTCTCCGAACCGTGGTGACTGCTTGAGTATTATCGATAGCCGCTGCAAGATGTGGTTATGTTAAAAGATATGATAATTGGCTGAATGTCAAGGTATAACCCGAATTATGGCTTGTCTGCCGCCGGCGAAAGCCTTATTATCTTCATCAATGCAGCCGCACGTGCTTCAGCCGCTCGCTCGGGCTTACTGAATTGGGAGGCTTTGGCCCGCGGCTTAAAGATCCCAAGCCGCCAAAGACCAATAATATTTGGGGACGGCGACTCATCCGCCGCAACCAGGCACCCAAAACCCCAGCGCCGGCCACTTGTCATGGTTTCGGTATGACACAGGTCGATCTTTCCATGCCTGTAAAGGCCTTTCAAATTGGTTTCAATACAATCTCAGCCCTAAACAAGAGATATTTACCCTAAATTTGGTTCAAAGCATAAAGTCAGACATGTAGGATTCAGGCGCGAGCGAGATCGAGGGCAAATGAGGCCGACATGCCGGCGGTGGTCTCTCCCAGCGGTTCTTTCGCCGCCGGCGGCAACCTCGCAGCACGGGATGTACTGTGTCGTCGGGGTCCGGGTGCGAGGCACCAGCCGACGCAGGCAAAATCCCCAATGCCCCCCCGGGTCGTCGAACGGCCGGATGTTGCCATGACACCAGTTGATCGCACGACGTGTGGAAACCCGGACGCCGTAACGGAAACGCCCGGCAACGCCAGATAGATTGCCGGCCCACCATACCGGTTTCGGCCTGAATGCCCGGCAGCCGTACGACCGTCAACCTAAAAGCGTTGGAAGCACGGGATGACAGACAGGAACCACAGCGCACGGTACGCGCAACTCAAAAAAACGGCCGCCGAAGCCATGGCCGGCCTGCGTCCCGGACAGCGGGTGTTCATCGGCTCCGGATGCGGTGAACCGCAACACCTGGTCAACACCCTCCTGGATCTGGCCGAGGGTCTTTCCGACCTGGAAGTCGTGCGCTTGCTCAGCCTCGAAAGCTCCCTTGTGGCCATGATGGCCGAGGAAAGCCAGGATCGCCTCTTCAATGTGCGCTCCATCTATCTGGGCTCCGGGCAGACCCGCAGTCTTCAAGCCAACCAGCGTTTCATCGCCCCCATGCCGCTCTCGGCCGTCCCGCGCATCTTCAGCGAAGGGCACCTGCCGCTGGATCTGGCGCTCGTTCAGGTAACGCCGCCGGATGCCTACGGCTGGATGAACCTGGGGATATCCGTCGACGTCACCCTCGCGGCCGCGCAGTCGGCGGCCAAAGTTATCGTCCAGGTCAACCCGCAAATGCCCCGTGTCCCCGGTCAGGGGTTTATCCACATCGATGAGGTGGACGCGGTTGTCGAAGAAGAGGAGGCCCTTCACAGCGCCTACCCGCTGAACGTCTACGATGCCGCCGAACCGCTGGCCCGCCTGGCGGCGGGCCTGGTGGAAGACGGCGCCACCCTGCACCTCGGCCTGGGAACGGCCTCGCAACCTGTAGCCCACGCTCTGATGGAAAAAAACGATCTCGGGATCCACACCGAAATTCTGACCGACGAAATCCTCGATCTGGCGTTTCGGGGCGTCGTCACCAACAAGTACAAGGCCATCAATCACGGCAAGAGCGTGGCCGGAAGCGCCATCGGCACGAAGAACCTTTATGCGGCCCTGAACGACAACCCGGCCGTGGAATTCAGACCCTCCGATTTTGTCAACAACCCGACGGTGATTGCCCGCCACCACCGGATGACATCCATCTTTGAAGCCGGCACCATCGACCTCACCGGCCAGATCCTGGCCGATGCCCTGCCCCAGAACCATTTCTCGGGCGTGACCGGTATGCTGGACTTCGCCATGGGCGCCCATATGGCCCGCGAAGGGCGCCTGATCATCCTGGTGCCGGCCCTCAGCGGTAACGGCCGCACCAGTCGCATCGTCACCGCGCTGGAAACCGGTTCGGTGGTCATTCCGCGCGGCTACGTTTCCCACGTGGTCAGCGAATTCGGCGCCGTCAACCTGTTCGGCAAGAACATGGAAGAACGCGCCATGGCCATGATCAGCCTGGC
>JASJBQ010000332.1 GCA_030066455.1 Desulfobacterales bacterium | reverse complement strand
CCGGCGGGGTGGACGCCAATTTCTACCCCACGGTGATGCTGGCCTTCAAACGCCTGAGCCTGCTCTCGGACGGCGACTGCCGCTTTTTCGACAAGAACGCCAACGGCTACGTGATGAGCGAGGGGGCCGCCATCCAGGTGGTCACCACCTACCGTTACGCCAAGAAGCACAACCTCCCGATCCTGGGTGAGTTTGGCCACACGGCCTTCAAATCCTCGGTGCCCGAGCACCTGCTCGCACCCTCCGAGAAGAAGTACGGCGAGGCCGTGGACGAATGCTACCGCCACCTTCCGGTCACCAAGCATCAGATCGCCCACCTGGACGTCTTCGGGGTTTCCAACTTCTTCCTGGATCTGATGGAGAAGCAGGCTCTGGAGGCGCGCATGCCGGCGGGCACCCTCTTCGGGAACATCAAGTCCGAGTTCGGCTATTTCAAATCGGCCAACCCGGCCGTGGTGCTGACCAAGCTGCTGCTGATGAACCAGAGGAAAACCATCCTGCCCAACTACAGCTATTCGGCCGACTCTTCCATCGTGGGCCGCGGCGCCCGGCTCAAGGCCAACCCGCGGCTATTGCGTCTGGAAAATCGCCGCAGCCTGTATTTCGCCGCCAATGTCAACGGCGTGGGCGGCAACCACGGACACACCGTTATCGGAACCCTGCCGGCCTGGCTGGAAACCGTGGCCAAGCCGTCCCAGGCGAAAGCCGAGCGGACCATGGCGGTCGCCGCCGCCCACGCCCCCCGACGCCTGCCCGCCCGCAAAGGCGGCATGGTGGCCCTGATTTCCGGCCAGGGCGCCCAGTACAGCGGCATGATGAAGCCGCTCTATGACGCGGTGCCCGAGATCCGAAGCGTGCTGGACGAAGGTGAAGGCCTCTTCCGTGACATGCGCGGTTACAGTCTGCTGGAGATCATGTTCGGCGAAAGCCGCCAGCTCAACCTGACCGAGAACACTCAACCGGCCGTCTTCCTGAGCTCGGCCGCCCTGTTCCGCCATCTCGAAGCCCGCGGCCTGACGCCCGATGTTTTCATCGGGCACAGCGTGGGCGAATATGGCGCGCTGTTCTGCGCCGGCCTGCTTGACTTCGAAACGGCCATGCGCCTGATCGTCAAACGGGCCGACTTCATGAAGGCCGCCACCGAGGAGCAGCCGGGCCGCATCATGGTGGTGTTCAAGGACGCCGAGGCCGTGCACGAGCTGATCCGGGCCTCCAAGGTCAAGAACATCTACGTGGCCAACAAGAACAGCGTTAAGCAGACCGGCGTGTCCGGGGCCGCGGCCGACATCGAACGCTTCTGCGACTATCTGAAGGACGCCAAGGTAATGTTCAAGAAGCTGGCCCTATCGGGCGCCTTCCACACATCGCTTTTCAACACCGCGGCCGAACAGATGGAAGCCTATCTCGAGAGCGTCACCTTCAACCCGGTTGACTTCGGCCGGGTGATCTCCAACGTGACCGCCGAACCCTACCCGGACGACGCCGCGGCCGTCAAAAAACTTCTGGTGCGCCAGATCGTCTCCCCGGTGGAGTTCATCGCCTCGATCGCAAACGTTCGCCAGGCCGGCTTCGATCGCTTTTATGAAATCGGCCCCGGACGCATCCTGGTCAACCTGCTCAAGAACATCCCCATCGAAGACTTCACGGCGCAGCCCACCATCGATGCCAAACAGGGCGAGGTCGAATCTTTAGAGACGATGGTGAACCAGCTGCAGACCGACGGCCTGCTCAAGGCGCCCGCCGCGGACAGCGCTCCGGCCCGGCCCCAGCCGGCCGCCCCCGTACCCGCACCGGCGTCGGCGGAGGCCGAAGAAGCCCTCGCCGCAGGGGCGGATTTCGAGGATTTCATGGCCCGCAACGAAAAGGCCCTGCGGGAGATGGCCTTCCGGGAATTTCAAAAACAAAAGCGCGAGCAAGCCCTGCGCGACGTGGAGCGCTTCAATTTCTACACCGGCAAGGCCGTGGTGGCCGGCGTCGCGATCGGGCTGCCGGGCACCGGCAACAAGGTTTTCAACGCCAACAACTTCGAAAAACTGCTCGCCGGCAGCAACTTCATCGAGCCCCTCTCCCGGGAGGAAAAAGAGAAGATCGTCGACATGAACATCACCCGGGTGTTCAAACAGCCGGACGGCAACGCCCGCTTTCTGGACATCACCGACACCCGCGACGTGATCCAGCTGGCCGGCAAGCTGGGCTACTTCAACCTCAAGAACGAATACGGCGTCGACTACGACTACGACGTGACCATCGCGCTGGCCATCGCCGCCGGCATCGAGGCCCTGAAGGACGCGCACATTCCGCTGGTGCTTCAACACAGGGAGACCTCCACCGGGAACCGCATTCCCAACGGCTATGCTTTGCCCGCGGAGATGCAGGAGACCACCGGCGTCATCATGACCTCTCTCTTTCCAGGCTTCGAGACCCTTATCGAGCAGCTCAACAAATATTACTATAACAAGTTTTACGTGCGTCCCTACAAGGAGCTGGAAAACATCTACTACCACCTGATGGAGTCCGTGCGCGATCCCGAGATCAAGGAGCAGATCACCGACTGGTTCTTCAAGATCAAAGAGCGCCGCAAGAAATACGGGTCCTATAAGTTCGAGCGCAACCTGCTCTTCGACGTGGTGCCGCTGGGATCGGCCCACTTCGCCCAGCTGATCAAGGCCAAGGGCCCCAACATGATGATGAGCGGGGCCTGCGCCTCCACCACCCAGGCGGTGGGCGTGGCCGAGGACTGGATCCGCACCGGCCGCTGCGACCGGGTGATCATCGTGGGCGGTGAGGCCTCCACTTCCGAGACCCAGAGTCCCTGGATCGCCTCGGGCTTCCTGGCCCTGGGGGCCGCCAGCATCAAGGAGGTGGTGACCGATGCGGCCAAACCCTTCGACGAAGAGCGCAACGGCACCATCCTGGGCGCCGGCGCCGTGTCCATGATCATCGAGCGCGAGGACCGCATCCGGGAACGGGGACTGAACGGCCAGGCCGAAATCCTGGGGACCTACATCGGCAACAGCGCCTTCCACGCCACCCAGATCGACCAGAAGCACCTGACCGCGGAGATGGCCCGTTTCGTGCGGCGGGTGGAATCCCACCACGACATCGACCCGGCCGACTACACCCGTTCGATGGTCTTCATGTCCCACGAGACCTTCACCCCTGCCCGGGGCGGCAGCGCTTCGGCCGAGGTGGGCTCGCTCAAGCAGACCTACCCGGACCACTACCGCAACATCACGATCACCAACACCAAGGGGTTCACCGGCCACACCCTGGGGGCGGCCATCGAAGACGCCGTCATGATCAAGGCCCTGCAGGAGGGGCGGGTGCCGCCGATTGCCAACCTCGCGCGGGTGCCGGAGGAATTCGGGGACCTCAACTTCAGCTGCGGTGAAAACGGGTGCGGCTACGAGTACGGTCTGCACTATGCCGCCGGTTTTGGATCGCACTTTGCCTTCCTGATGGTGCGGCGCATCGCTGAAAGCCGGGCCGAAGACAACCCCGTCTACGAGAACTGGCTGCGGCGCATTTCGGGTCTGAAGCGCCCCCAGCTCAAGATCATCGACAACACCCTGTGCGTCGATCCCCACGTGATCTCCGAGGTGGAAGCCCCGGCGGCCGCGCCGGTCGAGGCGCCGGCCGTCAAGACCACTGCTGCGCCTCCGGTAAACGTGGAAAGGCCGGATACGAAACCGACGGCTCCAGCGGTCGGCGACCTGGTTGCCAGCGTCAAGACCATCATCGCCGCGCAGACCGGCTACACCGCCGACATGCTCGAGGACGAACTCGACCTCGAGGCCGATCTGGGCATCGACACCGTCAAGCAGGTGGAGATCTTCGGCAAGGTTTCGGCCCACTTCGGACTCGACGTGCCCGAGGATTTGCGGCTGAATGACTTGAATACCATCACCAAGATCGGAGACTACCTCGCTTCCAGGGTATCCGCCACACCCGCTGAGGAAGCACCGGCGCCTCCGGTCGCAGAGGCCGAATCCGCCGCTGTTGAGACTGATCCGACAGAGGGGCCGGTCAAACGGATGGTCGTCCGCAGCGTTCCCGCCGAGGCAACGACAGGCCGGACGGATTGGTTCAGGGACCGCCGCGTCCTGATTACCGCTGATCGCCAGGGTTTTGCCCCGTTGATGGCGGCACGGATTCGCGACGACGGCGGCACGCCCTTGATCGCCGGTGACACGGCCGAAGCCGACCTGGCCTGTGACTGGAGCACACCGGCCGCGGTCAAGGCACTTGTCAAGGAAATCGAGCAGCATCACCCACCAATCGACGGGATCGTCCACATGCTTCCTCTGGACGGCGCATTCGAGGCGGGCCGTGTAACCCCGACCGCGATCGACCGCCGCCTCAAGAATTTTTTCACTCTGGTCCAGGGCCTTTATGACCGCCTCGACCACCCGAATACCTTCGTCGCCATGCCGGCTTTCAATGCGGCCGTGCTGCCCTACGACGAGGCCACCGGACCGGTCGATCCGGTATCAGCCGGACTGGCCGGAATGCTCAAGACGATCAACAAGGAATTGCCGGGCACGCTCGTGAAAGTGGTCGATTTCGATGTGGCCATGACGGCCAGACCGGACGTGGTGGTGGAGACCCTCATGGTTGAACTGACCTCCGGGGACCGGCGGGTGGAATGCGGCTATCGCGATGGTCAACGCTGGGTCCTGCAGCTCGATCCGGACGGGCCGGAGACGTCCGACGCGCTCGTCGGCAGGGACGATACGGTCCTGGTGACCGGTGGGGCTCGCGGTATTACCTTCGAGATCCTTAAAAGTCTGGTGGGAATCCATCCGGTGCGCCTTGAAATCCTGGGCCGCAGCGACGTGAACGGTCTGGATCCGGCACTGGCCGATGCCGCCGTCAGCCAGGCCGACCTCATGGCCCGGCTCAAGGCCGAGATGCAGGGCGCCAAGCCTCTCGAGATCAAAAAAGCGCTGGACCGGGTGGTCAAGTTGCGCGAATCCGCCGCCAACCTGGAGACCCTGCGATCGATGGGCGCCCGGGTGACCTATCACGCCGTGGACGTCAACGACAACGCCGCCGTAGGACCGATCGTTCGGTCCATCGGGGACGTCGATGTGGTCATTCACGCCGCGGGCATCGAAGAGAGCCAGATGATCCCGAAGAA
>JASJBQ010000047.1 GCA_030066455.1 Desulfobacterales bacterium | reverse complement strand
TTGCCCGCCTCGGGCGGGGATGTAATCCCCGGCATCCTGCTCCCAAATAAAGGGCGGCCATATAAGGATTTCCTGATCAACGTCTATAATTGTAAATATTTTAACCGCTTGGTAAATCAGCCGATTTCCGTTCCGTAGGCGGTTTGTCACTGGCGCCCCCTGAGTTGGGGTCGGAGCGTCTATGCATCGTCTATCCGGCAGCCCCTCTGAAGCCTCATCACAATAAAACGATCCGCCGATTTCGTCATTTCTCAAAAATGCCTTGATTGACAGTGAGTGATCGCTGGTTCTCTCTTGGCAGCCGATCCAATTGTACTTTATACCTTGACACGGCACCATGCGTTGTCCGCTGTAGACCGCCATTCCGAACTTTGGACGTTGACGAATATAGCCCGTATTCTTGACAATCGGAACACTCAAGGCGTAAGCACGTAATCGCAAATAAACCAAAGCATCGGCCATAGGACACAACCAT
Source organism: Desulfobacterales bacterium (assembly GCA_030066455.1). The sequence continues at coordinate 24,506 of JASJBQ010000047.1, read as the reverse complement.
GTCTGAGAAAGTCACCCGTCAAAAGCAGGAAAAAAAAGTCAAGGCATTAGATCAATCGAATTGCGACCGCAAACTGAGCGAAGAGAACCTGCAGCTATTTAAAAAAGTCGTCGAAAATGCAACGGACGCCATTGGAATCTCAACGCCCGAAGGGCGCCATTGGTACCAAAACGCCGCCTTTGATGCCCTATTTGGGGATATCGGCGAAGACCCTCCGGCGACACTATACTGTAATCAAAATGTGGGCTCGGAAGTGTTTGAAACGATCATGGCTGGCGGGGAATGGAGCGGCGAGGTTCAGATGTATGCCGCCGACGGAAGGATATTGGACATCCTTTTGCGTGCCTACGCCTTCACGAACGAGACCGGGCGGGTTCTGGGCTTGGTGGGGGTGCACACAGATATTACCGCCAGCAAACGTTCGCAGGCGTTGTTCAAGCTGGTGGCCCAATCCACCAACGATGTCTTCTACGAGTGGAACGTGCAGACGGACTCTTTGCAATGGTTTTCAGACATCGCGACAGAATTGGGTTACGCCCCCGGTGAGGTGCCACCGACGATCGATGGCTGGATCGAACTGATTCACCCCGACGACCGCCCCCAATTATCAGACGCTGTGATGAAACACCGCACGGCCACTCATGATATCGACTACCTCTATCGCGTGAAGCACAAGAATGGCACATGGCGATATTGGCGCGACCATGCCACACCGGTTTTAGACAATCATAACCGCCCTGTGCGTTGGGTTGGCGGCATCTCAGACGTCACAGAACACAAACAGGTTGAGAACGCGTACCGAGAAAGCGAAGCGCGGTTCCTTCAAATAACTGAAAATATTAGGGAAGTATTCTGGTTGTTTGACCTGCAAGAGGAACGGCTACTCTATGTGAGTCCCGCCTATGACCAAATATGGGGCCGATCACATGAATCACTGTATGAGCGCTTCGATCATTGGTTCGCAAATATCCATGCCGAGGACGTGAAACATGCCCAAGAAACCTTCAACCACATGCTTGATACGGGGGGGGGTGAACCCAGGGAATATCGAATTGTCAGAGCGGATGGTACGGAACGCTGGATCGCGGACACGGGATATGCCGTCAAGGATCGAGACGGTAAAATAGTTCGTATCGCTGGTATCGCCGAGGATATCACCGAGCGCAAAAAGGCGGAGGAGGCGCTTGCTGATAAAGCCTCCATGGAAAGAATCATTTCGGAAGCCTCACGGCGTTTTCTGACATTAACCGCGCTGGACAAGTCCATCAATGCATGCCTTGCAGATATTGGGCGCTTCTGTTCAGCCGGACGGGCTTACCTCTTCCAGTTTTCTTCAGATGGCACCACGATGAACAACACCTACGAATGGTGCGCACCTGGGGTCCAACCTGAAATCGAGAATCTTCAAGGACTACCCCTGGAGATGTTTCCCTGGTGGATGAAGTTGTTGGAGGCGGGGGAGAACATTCATGTGAAAAACGTTGCCGAGCTTGCGCCGGAAGCCCGGGCGGAGAAAGAAATCCTTGAGGCTCAGAACATCAAGTCGGTCCTCGTCGTGCCATTTTTGGTAGATAACCGGCTGGCCGGCTTCATGGGTTTCGACAATGTGGCTTCCAAAAGAACCTGGGGGGCGAAAGAACTTATCCCCTTGCGCACACTTTCCGAAATAATCGGAGCGGCCGTTACACGCAAACGGGCCGTGGAGGCGTTGCGTCAAAGTGAAGCCCGGTTCCGTGATCTGGCGAATATGTTGCCACAGATCGTTTTCGAGACAGACGGGGAGGGGAATCTGACCTTCGTTAACCATAATGCGTTCGATACCTTTGGTTACACCAAGGAAGAATTTGCATCCGGTCTGAATGTGGCGCAGATGATTGCGCCGCAGGATCGCGATCGGGCGGCTGATCGGGTCCGCGAAATTATGAAAGGCGCGAGCCACCTCATCGGTTCCGAGTATCGTGCCCGAAAGCAAAACGGTACCGAATTTCCCGTCATCACATACTCGACGGTGATTTCCAGCGAGGGCCGCCCCACCGGTCTCAGGGGTATCATGATCGATATCACCGATCGCAAGCGTGCTGAGCAAGCACTTAGGGAATCCGAAGAAAAATTCTCGCGGGCCTTCCAACTAAGCCCGGACACGGTCATCATCACCCGGATGAATGATGGAACGATACTCGATGTCAACGAGAGTTTCACCAAAATGACGGGTTATTCACGAGAGGAGGCCATTGGCCGTTCCAGCGTCACGAATCTCGACCTGTGGGTGAATCCGAAATCGCGTGATCGCTATTTGGACGAGCTTTTACGCGCTGGGGCCGTTCGCGATATGGAGCTTTGGTTCCGTACCAAAAATGGCGGCCTGCGACTGGGCTCCATGTGCGGGGCTGTGCTTGAGATCGGCGGCGAGCAATGCATTTTGGGTACCATCCGAGACATTACCGAAGAACGCCGGGCTGCCGAACAGCTGGCCGCCGAGAAGGAACGCCTGGCCGTTACCTTGCGCAGCATCGGAGACGCCGTGATTACGACTGACAGCGACGGCCGGATTTTCCTCATGAACCCCGTTGCCGAAGAGCTCACTGGCTGGAACGAGGCCGATGCCGTGGGCCGCCCCCTGATGGAGGTCTTCCAGATTGTCGACGAGCGAACCCGCGAGCCTTGTGCCAACCCGGTGGACAAAGTGATTGCGACCGGCCAGATCGTGGGGCTGGCCAATCACACCCTGCTGATCGCCAAAGACGGACGTGAATTCTACATCGCCGACAGCGGCGCCCCCATCCTTGGGAACCAGGGCGATATCCTCGGCGTTGTGCTGGTGTTTCGGGATACGACCGAACGGCAGCGTATGGAAAAAGAGCTGCTCAAAATGGAGAAACTGCAGTCTCTGGGGGTGCTGGCCGGCGGGATTGCGCATGACTTCAATAATTTTCTGGCCGGCATCATCGGCAACCTCTCCCTCGCCAGGCTGGATGTGCCGCCCGGTCATCCAGTGGGCCGGGCACTGGGCGAGATGGAGAAAGCGGCTTTACGCGCCAAGGACCTGACCCAGCAGTTGCTGACCTTCTCTAAGGGGGGTGCGCCTGTCAAAAAAGTCACCCGCATTGACCACCTGGTGCGTGAGTCCTCGCAATTCGCCCTGCATGGCTCCAACGTGCGCTGCGTATTCGAGATTGACGACAAAATGCAGCCTGCCGACGTCGATGAGGGCCAGATTGCCCAGGTGATTCACAACCTCGTGATCAATGCCGATCAAGCCATGCCGGATGGCGGGGTGGTTACCATTCGGGGCATGAATGTCTCCCTTGCCCCTGCCAATCCGTATGCCCTTGATCCGGGTCCATACGTCCAATTGTCGATTCGAGATCAGGGGGCGGGCATCAAAAGAGCATATCTGAAAAAGGTATTCGACCCGTATTTTACCACCAAGCAAAAGGGCAGTGGGCTGGGTCTGGCGGTGGCCTACAGCATCATTGCCCGGCATGACGGGCAGTTGACCGTGGACTCGACGCTGGGGGAGGGTACCACCTTTACCCTGCTGCTGCCCGCTTCCCAGCTGCGGCAGAAAGGTAACTCGCATGCGCCTGACGGATTGATTGTGGGCAGCGGCCGCATACTGGTCATGGATGACGAGGACTTCATTCGAAAACTGGTCTCGAAGATGCTGGAAAAACTGGGCTACGAGGTCGCGCTTGCCGAAGATGGGCAGCAAACCCTGGCGCTATACCGGCAAGCCCTCGATGCCGATAAGCCTTTCGATGCCGTCATTCTTGATTTGACCGTGCCCGGGGGAATGGGCGGCAAGGAAACCATGCGCCAGCTGGCCGCCGTGAATCCGCACGTGCGTGCCGTTGTGTCCAGCGGGTATTCCAATGATCCGGTCATGGCCAACTATATCGACTACGGGTTTAAAGCAGCGGTCAAGAAACCCTATCGGGTGCAGGAGATGAGCCGGATCCTTCATAAAGTTATCAAAGACGGATTGGTCTGAACCAAGGCTCTGCCTTGGGTAGGGGGACACACTAGCTCAGAAACTTTTTAGTTAACATTCCGAATCGCTCGTGGCAGTACGACGTCCCGTGCATCCCGCTTGTTAGAACGTTACTTGCTCGTTAACCATTCGATAGCTTATCGACGTTCTTGGAATAATTGGGCATAGAAGGTAGATGTGGTAAGGCGGTATTTAATTGGTCGGGGCGGAGGGATTTGAACCCCCGACATCCTGCTCCCAAAGCAGGCGCGCTACCAGACTGCGCTACGCCCCGAAGGTCCCGCATCTGTGTCGGGGGCTTTCCTACCATGGATCATTTAGGGCTGCAAGCGGATTGGATTGCCGTATCCTGTCGGCGGGTTCCCCCGGCGGCCGTGACCGGCCCGCATTGATATAGGCTTCGCCTTGCCCGTCGAACCCATCCGGGGCTTAAAATCGCTTCGATTCATTTTCCGCATGGCCTGATCCGAAGCCAGTTTGCAATGGCACAAAGATCGCGGGCTTTCATGTTTTGACAGCCATGCTTTCGGTAAGATAGTCTCAATAAATACGCAAATAGACCAATTCCGGCGCTAACCACCATTTCACGAGCGGCCGCGCGGCGGTCATCGCCCAATGGTCATTGCTTGTAAGAGATGTTTGCGTTGGGCGACATACGTCAGGAAGAACGACGCAAAGTCGGCGGTCTGATTTACACGCCCCCGAATTGAAAAACGATTCAGCCGTGTTTGGACGATTGCCGAAATCGGCTCCATGAAGCTATCACCCCAACCACAATTTCGATACTACGGAACGCCCCGGAATTACCTGGACATCATCGCCGCTGTGTTGTCCGGTCAGGTTAAAGAGGGCAAAGACGCTCTTGGCCGCCTGGAGGGGCAGGTTGGCGAATGGATGGGGATCGCGCATGCCCTGGCTTTGCCGCAGGCGCGCCTCGGTCTTTTCCTGGCCCTGCGTTACCTCATACGCCCCGGGCAGACGGTCATCGTGTCCCCGTACACCTATTACGAGGTGGTCAACATGGTGATCTGCGCCGGCGGGCGGCCGGTATTCGCGGATATCGATCCTGCGACCTGCGGCATCGCTGTCCGCCATCTGGAGGATCGGATCGACAGCGATACGGGCGCTGTGATTTTCAGCTACATGCACGGTCTTTCCGGGGATATCGAGGCGATCGCCGAAGTGTGCCGATCCAGAGGGATTGCTCTGATCGAGGATGCGGCGCAGTGCTTCGGCGGTCGGGTTGGCGGTCGGCACGTGGGCACTTTCGGCCGGGTCGGCGTGTTCAGTTTCAGCATGAAAAAAAATGTGAATGCCTTTTTCGGCGGAATGGCGGTGACGGCCGACAAAGGGCTGCATAACGCGATGACCGCGAGCATCAGCCGGTTTGCGATGGAGAAGTTCAGACGCTTTTTGGGGCGGGTGGGAACGAGCCTGGTGGGAGACCTTATCACGGCACCGCTGCTCTTCCAGATGCTTACTTTTCCGATGCTCCGTTACAGTTTTTTGCGCCACAACGGTAAGCTTGAAGCCCTGCTCCGCAACGACGGCCAGCCGGTCCTGCGCAGCAAGCTGCCCGAACCGTACCGGCATCGCTTGACCGGGTTGCAGGCGCGGCTGGCACTGCGGCAACTGGCCGATCTGGAGCGGCACACCCGATCGAGGATCGACCGCGCCGCATCGTATCACCGGGGGCTGGCCGGATTGCCCCAAGTCGGTCGGCCGCCCCTGCGCACGGACGGCACGCACATCTATCTTCAGTACCCCATACGCGTATCCGAACGTCGGCGTCTGCTGCAATACCTGCTGTCGCAAAATCGCGATATTGAGATTCGCAATTTTGGCAACGCCGCCGATTTTGATTGTTTCGCGGACTATGCGCGTGACTGCCCCGAGGCGCGCGCGGTTGCCGCACAGGTGGTGGTGCTGCCGACCTATCCGGGTTATCCCCAAAGCGAGGTGGAAAAAAACATCGCCGCGATTCACAACTTCTTCCGCCGCACCGGGAAGACGGCCCACGCCGCTGCGGCGCGGCGCTGATGCAGGATTCCGGAGCTGCGGCTTTCAAAATAGCTACCGGCCGAGGCTCTGGATCGATGCGCGGGTATTCATCTGGAGCAGCTTCGTGGCCCAGATCAGCGACGGCAGCGGATCGGTGAGCATGTAGCGAAAATACGGGCTGTAGATACGGGACGGGAATCCAAGGTACTGGGTTTTGTAAGCTGCGAGGCGTTCGCGCAGGGTCATGGGCGGATTGGACACGTCGATGGGTTTCCGGCCCCCGATGGTCGTGCGCAGCCGGTAGACGAAAAGATCGAGCAGTTCGAAAGGCAGACTGATCAGATCTTCGAGCGGTTGCAGCAGGACACAGTCCTGCGGATAAGTGGTCTTGGCCGTGATCGGCTCCCCGGCGGCGATTTGCAGGCACAGCAGCGGCTCGTTGATCCCCAGTTCGGTCCGAAACCAGAGGTGCGTGCCCAGCCGCGGGTTGATCTCCACGATTTTGGGCAGACCGTCGCGCCGGTCCAGCTTGGTCTGAATCGTGGCCCCCCCCCACCAGCCCATGGAGCGCAGGGTGCGGACCGCCTGCTCGGCCATGGGGTGCAGGGGCACGGTCAGGCAAGCGGCGGTCAGGTTGCGGGTGACCCTTCCCAGTTCACGCAGTACCCGGGGAGTGAAAACGGAGCGTGCCTGCCCGTTGCGATCCAGCACGATGTAGAAATTCTGCTTGCCTTTCCCCGGAATATATTCCTGCAAAATCGGCATGCCATGATGTTTGCGGACTCTCCGAATGGTTGCCGGCAGATCGGATTCGCGGTCGACGACGGCCAGGCCGCGGCTTCCCGTGGTAAAGCGGGGTTTGACCACCCAGGGCGGGCCCAATTCGCGGGCGATATGCATCGCATCGGCATCGCTTTCGGGCAGATAGGTGCGCGGGGAGGGAAAGCCCGCGGCCTCGGCGCATTTGATCGTCCGGTATTTGTCCAGGGGCTTGATCACCACATCGTAGTCCGGAACCGGCAGCAGAACCCCGAGGGCTTCGAAACGCTTTTTGTTCTTGGAGAATACGTAGTTTCGATCGTCGTTGGTGGGAAAGATCGTGTCGATCCGCTCGCGTTCGCAAATCTTCACAATGGCGTCGATATAGGCTTGCTCGCGCGGGGTGTTGGTTGGCTGTATCCGGCCCTCATGCCAGTCGCGTTCCGGGTCGGGGACCGGGTAGCGCCGGTCCACCATGCGCGAATAGGACGCGTGGCATACCGGCCAGATCCCCAAAGGCTTGGAACCATAGGTCGTGGCGATGACCACCTCGGCCTGCGGGCGCAGCGCCCGCAAGGCGGCGTAGGCCTGTGCCGTCTTGGAGTTGGTGATGAGAAGCCGCATGCTTTTTCTCCTGCCTCAACGGCGGGTGAAGGTGGCCGCCAATTGGCGGCGATAACCGAAGATCGTTGCGCACAGCAATGCCATCGGCAGGCCGAACAAGCCGCACCGCAGCAAGGTGTTCGTCAGTGCCATGCGGTCCAGCGCGCCCTGCTCCGGTATGAGCCCATAGATGGTACCCAGCAGGGTCGACATCAACAAAAAGGGCGCGAGCGTCAATGCCATGAAAAGGGCGGCCCGCCGGGCGGTCAGTCCCACCAGCCGCGCGGCCGAAGCGATGGCGACGTAGGCGTAGAAGCCAAAACCGATCACGGTGCCCACGGCGACGCCTGCAAGGCCATAGCCCTTGGCGATCATCAACCCGTCCACGATGGCACACACGGTAATCGCCGCCAGGGAAATGCGCATCAAGCGCTGCTCCTGCCGCAGAGAGATGAGCGAGATCATGGACATGTTGGCGATGACCCGGAAAAAAGAGGCCAGCAGTAAAACCCTTCCCGGGGTGATGGAGGCGACGTATGCCGGGAGCAGCCATTTGACCGGCAAGTGCAGCAATATAAAGATGAGCCCCAGCAGGAGGCATGCCATCCAGCCCATCATCAGGGTGGGCTGGATCAGGTAGGGGGCCAATTTCCGTGGGTTGTCCGATTCACCGAAGGCCTCCATGATCCGTGGATAGAGTACCGCCGAAACGACCGTCGGGACCAGAAGAACGATGGTGATAATATTGGCCTGAATCGAATAAAGCCCCAGGTCGGCTTGGCTCAAAAGCAGCCAGATGAGAATCTGATCGACGTTGTAAAGGAAGTACAGCAGAAACCGTGACGCCATGATGGGAAATCCGGTTCGGATCAGTCGAAGCGACAGGCCCAGCCGGAAGGACTGCAGCCGCAGCGGGCATGCGGTCTTCAAAACAACACCGAGCACCAGCAGATGGCTTGCCCCCAAGGCAACCAGAAAACCGATCAGCCCGAAGAAAAAACCACTGGCCACGCCGCAGACGGTGGTCAGAACGGCAAGGGACAGCATGACCAGGCTTAGCCGATCGAATCGTTTTTCGGCGCGCAGCCTGGCCCTCGTGTACCAGAGCATCTGACGCAGCGGAAAAATCACGACCAGGATCAACCAGGCCGTCAGCATGCCAGGGCTGAGTTGGTGGCGCAGGAGGAATACAAGCAGGGCAATCAAGAGCGCCGCGGTCGTGCTCAGGACGAGATTGATGCCGGCCGCGGCGGCCTTGATCTGCTCGGCCGTCGCGAGGCGATTCTGGCCCTTGAGATACGGCACCTCCCGCACCATGGCATCGTTGGCGCCCAGGGAGCTGTGCCGGCAGCCATTGAGGGCCAGTTTCATCTGGGCCCACACCCCGAATATTTCGGGGCCCAGGATCCGGGCCAGAAAAAGGCCCCGCAGGAAGAAGAACAACTCGGAAAGGTAGTTGGAAAAGGAGAAGACGGTAATCTGAAAAAAGGCGGATTGGGACCCGGTGCCTGTGGTGCGCCGCAATCGATTCATAGACTCGCCCGATTCAATGCCTGGGGGGCGTGGCAACGGCCCGCCAATAAGGTTCGTGCCGGATCAAAAGCCCAGCCAGACCGCCAGTTGACCTTTATACAGCGATTTTTCCAACATCAGAACCAGAAAGCCGTAAAGGGCGCCCAGCATGGTCCCGGCCATGGTCAAGGACGGCCGCCAGCCTTTTGGGCACGCCGGTTCCAGTACAAAAAGGCATAGAAGGGGACCGCGAACAATAATCCCACCAGATAAATGCAGACCAGCATCAACACGAACCACATCGATACGCGCAGCATCTGTGAAAGCTCGAAGGCGCCTTTCCCGCCGGATAGGGCGGCATCGCCCGGCGCCCCGGCCTTGATGCGGTCATAAAGGGAAAAGCGCCCGGGGTCCGGATCCCGGGCGGTTATCGTTTTTGCGGGTCTGAAATCAAAAAAAAGCTGCACCAGCAAGAGCACCAGCGTGACGAGGCCGACCCATGCGGGCACCAGGGCCGCGATCCGGCCGAGATCCAGTGTAAGGACGAGGATCTGAATGACGAATACGAGCAAAACGAGGGTAAAGCCGATTTTCAGGCGCTGCTCATCCACGGGTTTTTGGCTCGCTGTTGGTCCGTTTGCGGGTGTGCCGGTAGGTCCAGACCAGGCTGCCAACCGAAAGGGCCAGCATTGCCATGGCAATGGGCCGTGACCAGAAGTTGATCGTCCCCAGCTGCTGGAGCTTCAAGGTGATCAGCAGGCTGTTTTCGAACAGAGGGCCCAGAACAAGCGCGATTAGCAGCGGAATCCGGGGCCAGTCGAGAATTTTCATCAAATAGCCGATGAACCCGAAGATGACCGCAACCAGCACATCGGCGAATACCCCCCTGTAAATGTAAGCCCCGACGGTCACCAGCGCGAAGATCACGGGCACGAGCAGATCGGTGCGCACCGTGGTCAGACGGGTCAGCGGGCCGACGCTTCCCAGGCCCACGATCGACGTCAGGCAGTTGGAAAAAAACATGGCCCAGATCAGCACAAAGGCGACATTTAAATTCTCCCCGAGCATTTCTCTGCCGGGCGCGACGCCGTGAAGATTCAAGACCACCAGCAGCATCGCCGTACCGACGCTGCCGGGAATACCAAAGGCCAGGGTCGGCAGCAGTGCGCCGCCGTCTTTGGCGTCGTTGGCGGCTTCAGGGGCCAGGACACCGCGGATATCGCCCTTGCCGAAGTTATCCCCATCGGCGCCGGCGCTTTGTCGGGCATGCGCGTAGGCCACGAAGCTCGCCACGGTGGCCCCGATGCCCGGTATGGCGCCCACCACCGTGCCGATCGTTGCACTGCGCAGGAACAGACCGGCATGCCGGTAACAGGCCCGCACGCCCGTCCAGACCTTGCCGGGCAACTGCTCCACCCGGGTCTTGCCGGAGATCGTCGCCCGTCCGGACATCATCAGGTTGAACACTTCGGCCAGGGCGAAAAATCCCAGAAACAGCGGCACCAGGTTCAATCCGTCCCTTAGGTACAAGCTGTTGAAGGTATACCGCAGCTCCGCCGTGCGCGGATCGTGTCCGATAAAGGAAAGCAAAAGGCCGAGTCCGGCAACCGCCAGGCTCTTGATGACATTGCCCCGGGATAGAATGGAAAGGGTCGTAAATCCCCAGACGGTCATCATCAGGATTTCGGCCGGTCCAAACGCCAGAATGACGTCGCGAACCACGGGGATCAGGAGGATGAGCACCAGGACGCCGAAGCTCGATCCCAGGGCGGATGCGGCGGCGGAACAGCCGATCGCTGTTTTGGCCTCGCCCTTCTGAGCCATGGGGTAGCCATCGAGCAGGGTGGCGGCATTGGAGTTTCGACCGGGGATGTTGAACAAAATGGCCGTGATCGATCCCATGAAGGTCGCCCCCCCGACGAAGGCGCCGAACAGCAGCAACACGGGCACCAGATCCCAGTGGAACGTGAAAGGAATCGCCAGCGCCATCAGGGTTGCGCCGGTCAGCCCGGGGATGACCGAGAAGAGCATCGCCAACAAGGTCCCGGCGATGGGGTAGAGAATGTTGGGCCAGGAAAAAACCACGCACAAACCGTCCCAGGCCGCGGGAACGATCGACTCGAACATTTGTCAATTCCGGACCTTGTGGATCGCATTCTGAAGTAACGGGCCGAAGCGGTGCACGTTCCGGGAGACGCGGTCGAGATCCGTCTCGACGGCGCGGGAGCTGCCGATGTCGAAGGAACGCTTCGCTTTTTTAGCGGCGTCCATCAGACCCGGATCGGAGAGGGCCTCGTCAAGCGCCCGTTCCAGGCAACCGGCCACCGATGGGGTGAGTCCCTTGGGGGCCACGATCAGGCGGCCCACACCGATGATGGCCGCCAGGGTGCCGACATCCGATTGCACCCGTTGACCATCACGGCCCAGTGCCACGGCGCGTCGCGCGGCCAAACCGTTGGCCCCGCCGAGGAGAGGAATATCCTGCAGGCTCGGGTGCGCCGCGATGGGTTCCTCGCTGACTTGCAGCAGAGGCCTGATGGCGCCGCTTTCAATGTGGCGTAAAATCGACTCGAAGCTGTAGCAAATGATATCGATTTCGCCCCGCTGAACCGCCAGAACCCCGGCGCGACTGCCCCGGTAGCCGGTGACGATTTCAGGATCGAGCCCTAAGATGTGTGAGCTCACGGCGATATTGTAGAAACTGAGACTGGCCACATTGAGCGTTCCGAAAACGATGGGTCGTTTTTCGGCTGCGGCCAGTACGTCGGAAATCGTTCCAAGCGGGGAATCGGCGCTGGTGGCCCAAACCTGGCGGCTGCGGGCGATACGTTTGAGGATGGTAAAATCCGCGCCCAGATCCGGGGCGTTCGGCTCTCCGGATAAAGCGGCGATCAGCATTCCGGACCCGTCCAGAATGCCGATGGTCAGCCCGTTCGCTTGAGCGTCTTTGATGCTTTTGGCGCCCACCATCCCCCCCGCGCCGGGAATATTTTCCACCGCCACTTCCGCCCCCAACGCCTTTTCCAGATAGGGCTCGATCAACCGGGAATAGGTGTCATAGCCCCCCCCGGCGGCATTGGGAACGATCCACCGGATTTTCTGGCCCCGCAGTTGGATGCAGGCGCCCGGATCGGCGGAGATCCCGGACAGGGGCCCTGCGCAGGCCAGCATCAGGATGCTGGCGGCCACCAGACGCAGAAAACGTTTGCTGCGGATCATCCCAACGCGTGTCATGCTCATCGTGGCCCCCTTGAGGTCCTGGATTCGGAATGGTCCTGGATTCGGGATATGGGGTCGACCTGAATGGATTGCGGCGACCTGTCCTTATATATAGCCTGTTTTTTTTGCGTATTACAACATATCCGACGATCTCTCCCACTTGATCCTTGCGTATTGCGATCCCAATTGACGGTATGGGCCTCCTTTGCGGACCTGCGTCGATGGTCTTTTAATTGCTTGACACGCATTTAGGAACATATTAATTTTCCCATTTATCTCTACGCCTTGCTGAATGTGCGAGAGTGGCGGAATTGGTAGACGCACTGGACTTAGGATCCAGCTCTGGAAACAGAGTGGGAGTTCAAGTCTCCCCTCTCGCACCACCTTTTAAGATCATTGAGTGCCTGGAGGGACACCTCTCCGGGCACTCCATATATTAGGGTCAAAATTACCGGGGCGTGTCTGCAGGGGTGGGCTTTGCGGATATGCCCTTTGTGAAAGGAAATCGAATGAATTTCAAGGTCGAAGCGCAGAGTGCGGTCAAGAAAAAACTGAGCATCGAAATCCCCCAGGCGGATGTCGCCAAGGAGCTGGATAATGCTTTCAGGGAATTAAAGAAAAACGCCAAGGTCAAGGGCTTCCGCCCGGGCAAAACCCCCCGCAACGTTCTGGAACGTATGTACGGCAAGGAAGTGCGTGCCGATGTGTCCTCGCGTCTGATCCAGGAGGCGTTTCTGGAGGTCCTCAAAGATTCCGAATTGAACGTGGTGGGCATGCCTGAAATCGATCCGCCCGAACTCGATGCCGATGCACCCTATGCGTTCGACGCCGTTGTCGAGGTCAGACCCGAGCTGGAGGCCCTCACCATTGACGGCTTCAAGCTCAAAAAGACACTCTACAGCCCCACGGAGGATGAACTCGAGGCCCAGATGCAGATGCTGCGCAAAAATCTGGCCAAGATGGTGCCCATCGAGGAGGAGCGGGCCGTGGCCGCGGGCGACTATGCCGTCATTGACTATGAGGGTTTAAAGGATGGCCAGCCGTTTACGGAAACCCAGAAAACGATTGATTTTGCGATGAAAATCGGTGACGGTCTGATCCACAAGGATTTCGACGACCAGGTGACCGGCATGAAGCCCGGTGATGACAAGACCTTCAACGTGGCCTTTCCCGAGGACTATTTCAACGACAAGCTCGCCGGACTCGAGATCACCTTCGACGTGACCCTCAAGGAAATCCGCCAGGAGCAGCTGCCCGAGATCGACGACGCCATGGCCAAGCGCCTGGGCCAGTTCGAAACCCTGGACGAATTGCGCCAGCAGATCGAAAACAACCTGAGCAAGGGCTACGCCAAGCGCCAGGAGCAGGAACTCCAGGAACAGGTTTTCACCGCCCTCCTCGAGCAGCAGAGCTTCGAGGTGCCCGAGACCATGGTGGCCCACGAGCTCGAAGGTATCGTGGCCGAGGCCCAGCAGAGTTTCTCGTATCACAACACCTCGATGGAGGAGCTCGGCCTGACCAAGGAAGCGCTGGAGGAAAAATACCGGGATACGGCGGTCAAGCAGGTGCGCCGCCACCTGATGCTGGGCAAGATCATCGAACAGGAGGGCCTGGAGCTTTCCGACGAGGACCTTGAACAGGGCTATGCGGACATGGCCGCCAGCTTCAATCAGCCCGTGGACATGATCAAGCAGTTTTATGCCCAGTACCCCGACCGGGTGGACATCTTCAAGCACACCTTGCTTGAAAAACAGGCGATTAACCTTATTATTGAAAAAAGCGAAATCGAGGAAGTCGAGCCGGAGCTGGAAAAACCGGTGGAGGAGACGCCGGCGAAATAGCCCGGCTTTAATATTTTTCACGCCCACAGACCGGACCGATAGGATGGAGCGGCTTCAACGCCCCGCAACGGATGTGCGATCCTCCTTGACAGGGTGAGCTTTTCAGGCGGATAATCGAATTCAATACGCGAAGGAGATGCAATCGTGGCACTGATACCCATGGTGATCGAACAGAGCAGTCGGGGCGAGCGGGCTTACGACATCTATTCCCGGCTCCTCAAAGACCGCATCATTTTTCTGGGATCGGCGATGAACGACGAGGTGGCCAACCTGATCATCGCCCAGCTGCTTTTCCTGGAGTCGGAAGACCCTGAAAAGGATATCAATTTTTATATCAATTCCCCCGGCGGGATCGTGACCTCCGGCCTTGCCGTGTATGATACGATGCAGTATGTTAAACCAGACATCGCCACGGTTTGCATCGGGCAGGCCGCCAGCATGGGGGCCATCCTGCTCACAGCCGGCACCGCAGGCAAGCGCTACTCGCTGCCCAACGCGCGGATCATGATCCATCAACCCATGGGCGGCTTTCAGGGGCAGGCGTCGGATGTGGAAATCCACGCCAAAGAGATGCTGCGGATGAAGGAGGATCTCAACCAGATCCTGGCCACGCATTCCGGCAAACCCATCGAGCAGGTCCAGAAGGATACCGACCGCGATTACTTCATGTCCGGAACGGAAGCGCAAGCATATGGTATCGTCGACCACGTGATTACGAGCCGGGACGACCTCGGCAACGGCGGGGATGCCGCGGAGAGCGAAAATGACGAATAAAAAAGATGACAACGACAACTTGTTCTGCTCGTTTTGCGGAAAGAGCCAGAAAGAGGTCAACAAGCTGATCGCCGGCCCGGCGGTCTATATTTGCGACGAGTGTATCCAGCTCTGCAGCGAGATCATCGAGGAGGAGAGCGAAAAAGAGACGGATGCGCTCGAAAACCTCCTGGTGCCCAAGGAAATCAAGTCCCAACTGGATGAATATGTCATCGAGCAGGAGGCGGCCAAGCGGATTCTGGCCGTGGCGGTCTACAACCACTACAAACGCCTCAATTCGAGCTTCAAGAACGGCGACATCGAGATTCAGAAGAGCAACATTCTCCTGATCGGTCCGACCGGTTGCGGGAAGACCCTGCTGGCCCAGACCCTGGCGCGCTTTCTGAACGTGCCCTTCACCATCGCCGACGCCACCAGCCTGACCGAAGCTGGCTACGTGGGCGAGGATGTCGAGAACATCATTCTGGCGCTGTTGCAGAACGCCGACTACGACGTCGAGCGGGCCAAAAAAGGCATCGTCTACATCGACGAAATCGACAAGATTGCCAGCAAGGGCGACAACCCGTCCATTACCCGCGACGTGTCGGGCGAAGGCGTTCAGCAGGCCCTGCTGAAGATCATCGAGGGCACCACCGCGAGCGTGCCGCCCAAGGGCGGGCGCAAACACCCCCAGCAGGATTTCGTCAAGGTGGACACCTCCAACATCCTTTTTATATGCGGCGGTACCTTCACCGGGCTCGAGAAAATCATCCAGCGCCGGCAGGGCTCCAAAGTGATGGGTTTTGGCGCCGAAATCGTCAAGTCCAGCGAAAAGAGCGTGGGCGAGATGCTGCTGGACGTTCAGCCCGAAGACCTGATCAAGTTTGGCCTGATCCCCGAGTTTCTGGGGCGCCTGCCCGTCATCGCCACCCTGGGCGAGCTGAACGAAGAGTCCCTGGTGCGGATCCTGACCGAACCCAAGAATGCCCTGGTCAAACAGTACCGCCAGCTTTTCGAGATCGAAGGTGCCAACCTGCGGTTCACGGACAGCGCCCTTAGCGCCATCGCCCAGGAGTCGATCAAGCGTAAAAGTGGCGCGCGGGGGCTGCGGGCCATCATGGAAAGCGCGCTGCTGGACATCATGTACGAGCTGCCCTCGGTGGATAATGTCAAGGAATGCGTGGTCAGCGAGGACGTGGTGCTCAAAAAGGAGGCCCCGATTCTGCTGTTCGACCAGACCAAAAACAAAAAGCAGGCCTGACGCAGAAATTACCAACGTTCAGATGCCCGTGGCCGGCGTGGGGACACGCCGGCCACGGGTCGATTTTTGTGGACCCAGCGACCCCTGCCCCGGTTTCACGCCGCCCGCCCCGTCTCCCCGGTCCGAAAATGCCGCCCTTGGCGCGCATGCATTCGCCCTTGAGAACGATAATCGTTTCCAGGAGGGCGCCCCTTGAAATGGAAGGCGATTCAAACTATTTTACGACAGTGACCGGGTCGCGTGCCGTCGCGGTCATGAACCTCAGGACGATAACGTCCGTAAGACCACCGGCACTGACGCTGACGGCTTGCGCACAAACCAATAAAAGAGAGATGCTTCATGGTAAATATTCCTAAAATTTTCAAAGATGATCTTGAAGCCACCCACACCCAGCTGCCGCTTCTGCCCCTGAGGGATATCGTCGTTTTTCCTCACATGGTGGCGCCGCTTTTCGTGGGCCGCACCAAATCCGTGAACGCCCTTTCGGATGCCATGGGCAAGAACAAGCGGGTTTTCCTGGCCACCCAGATCAAGGCCGGGGTCGACAGCCCGGAGGAAAGCGATATCAACCGGGTGGGAACCATCGGCAAGGTCCTGCAATTGCTCAAACTACCCGACGGCACCGTCAAGGCCCTGGTCGAGGGGGAGGCACGGGCCAAGGTGATCCAGTTTCTGGAGGAGGAGGATTTTTTCAAGGTGGCCCTCGACCCGTTGCCGGTGACATCCATCGGTGAGGTCGAAGCCCAGGCGCTGTGCCGGTCGGTGATCGAGAATTTCGAGGAATATGCCAAAATCAACAAAAGCATATCCAAAGAGCTGCTCGAAAGCGTCACCGAAATCAGCGAGCCCTCCAAACTGGCGGATACGGTGGCGGCCCACTTCTCATTTAAGGTCGAAGACAAACAGCGCCTGCTGGAAACGGTCTCGCCGGCGGACCGGGTGGCCCAATTGGTAAGCCTGATCCGCATGGAGATCGAAGTGGCCCGTATGGACCAGCGCATCAAGGGGCGGGTCAAGGACCAGATGGAAAAGACCCAGCGCCAGTACTACCTCAACGAGCAGATGCGGGCGATCAAGAAGGAAATGGGAGCCGAGGACGACCCCAGTGAAGAATTGGAAGAGCTCGAAAAACGCATCGGCGAGAAGAAGATGTCCGAGGAGGCCACCGAGAAGGTCCAGGCGGAGTTTCGCAAGCTCAAGATGATGACGCCCATGTCGGCCGAGGCCACTGTGGTGCGCAACTACATCGACTGGCTGATCAACCTGCCCTGGTTCGAGCAAAGCGAAATCAACCAGGACCTGGAGGCCGCCGAAGTCATCCTGGACGAAGACCACTACGGGCTCGAGAAACCCAAGGAACGGATCATCGAATACCTGGCGGTCCAGACGCTGACCCAGAAGGTTCGCGGACCGATCCTCTGCCTGGTGGGGCCTCCCGGCGTGGGCAAGACCTCGCTGGCCAAGTCCGTGGCGCGGGCCACCGGTCGCAAATACGTGCGTCTTTCACTGGGCGGGGTGCGCGACGAAGCCGAAATCCGCGGACACCGCCGCACCTACATCGGCGCGCTGCCCGGAAAGATCATCCAGTCGCTTAAAAAGGTGGGCGTCAACAACCCGGTCTTCTGTCTGGACGAAGTCGACAAGATGAGTATGGACTTCCGGGGCGATCCCTCGGCGGCCCTGCTCGAAGTCCTGGATCCCGAACAGAACTCCACCTTCAACGACCACTACCTGGACGTGGACTACGACCTGTCGGACATTCTGTTCATCACCACGGCCAATACCCTGCCGGACATCCCCCTGCCGCTTCAGGACCGCATGGAGATCATACGGCTGCCGGGCTATACGGAATACGAGAAATACAATATTGCCAAGAACTTCCTGGTGGCCAAGCAGATCGAAGCCAACGGGCTCAAGGACCGGGATATCGGTTTTTCCAAAAACGCCATCCTGACCATCATCCGGCGCTACACCCGCGAGGCCGGCGTGCGCAACCTGGAACGCGAAATCGCCTCCATCTGCCGGAAAATCGCCAAGCAGGTGGTCAAGGACCAAGGCAACGGCAAATACCGGGTCACAGCCCAGTCCATCGCCAAATACCTGGGCCCCGAGCGCTTCAAACAGGATCAGATCGAAGACAAGGATCAGGTCGGCATGGTCACCGGTCTGGCCTGGACCCAGGTGGGCGGGGAATTGCTGATCGTCGAAACGCTGACCATGCCGGGCAAGGGCAACGTCACCGTCACCGGCAAGCTGGGCGAGGTGATGAAGGAGTCGGCCCAGGCCGCGGTGAGCTACGTGCGTTCGCGGGCCGCCAACCTGCTGATCGACGAGAAGTTCTACAAGCAGATCGATCTGCACATTCACATTCCCGAGGGGGCCATCCCCAAGGACGGGCCCTCGGCCGGGATCGCCATGTGCACGTCGATCGTGTCGGCGCTGACCAAACGCGCGGTTCACCGCGACATCGCCATGACCGGTGAAATCACGCTGCGCGGACGGGTGCTGCCCATCGGGGGGCTGAAGGAAAAGGTCATCGCGGCCCACCGGGGAAGG
The DNA here is from genome assembly GCA_030066455.1 of Desulfobacterales bacterium. The sequence continues at coordinate 6,010 of JASJBQ010000047.1, read as the reverse complement.
ATCAAAAAGATCCTGATACCCAAGGAAAACGAGAAGGACTTGAAGGATATCCCCAAATCCATCGCCCGCGATCTGGAAATCGTGACGGTGGAGCACATGGACGAGGTGCTTACCCACGCGCTTATCGTGGAAGCGGGGGAGCGCCTGTTCAAGGAAGTGGACATGCCTCTCGCCATGGTCGAAGACAAGGCCGAAGGCAAACCCACGGCTTCCCTGAACTGATCCCGGCGTGCCTCCGTGCAAGCCGAGGCCTACGCCGTGATTCCGGGGATAGCGCGCTTGACACGCCAGAGGCTTTAAAGTAGAGCGTATCTCAAAATTAAGATCAGGGTTCCTGGCAAGGCGTGAGGCGGCGAGAAAGCGGAGCATACGCGCAGTATGTATGCAGGTTCGCAGGGCAGGGGGACCCTGCGGTTCTGCCAAGAGCCGACTCACGATGCACCGACGGATCAAAAAATCGATGCTGAATCCCGCAACGCGGGTAACACCGCTAGGGGCACTTAGATTATTTTTGAGACAGGCTCTAGTTAGACCTCCTGTCGCCTGGGGCGGGTAGCTCAGTTGGGAGAGCATCGGCCTTACAAGCCGAGGGTCACAGGTTCAAGCCCTGTTCCGCCCACCATTCTTCAAACCGATACGGCTGGTTATTCAATCAGCCGTATTTTTTTCTTCTGCCGATAACCGCGACGAAAAAAGATCCCGGGCAGCGAAGACAATCATTTTAGTCTTTAGCGAAACAATGCGGTTCAGCCCAAAAAAGATCAATTAGATCTTGACATAACATTCCTTTTTCATTAATAAAATGAACATTGTTCATTAAATGGTATGGGGTTTAATCTTCAATCCTAAAGTATCAGACATTTCAACCGCATGCAGACGTTACTTGCCAACAACAGGGTAAAGGTCGTTTTACCCAACACGATTGGTTACGAGCGGGTGGCAATGGCCAGCTCGGCTTCATTCGCCAAAATGCACGGCCTGCCGGAAGAGCGCATCGAGGACCTTAAGACGATCGTGGCCGAGGCGGCAATCAATGCCATGCAGCACGGAAATTGCGGACGGACGGGTGCACGTGTCACCGTCATGCTGCAAGTGACGGCCAATATTCTAAACGTCAAGGTGACGGACGAAGGCTACGGTTTCAAGGATGAAGTCAAAGATCCCGATATTGACCGAATTATCGCCAGGCTGGATAAGCCTGTCGGATTCGGCGTCTTTCTTATTCGCAACCTGGCCGATCGGGTGGAATTTAGAATCCTGCCCGAGGGCGGTCACGTTGTTGAAATGTTGATCAACTTAAAGTAGGGTTTTTGCGCAACAGCGACGATTGAGACACTTCGTTCACGAAGGCCGGGGCTGGTAAAGGTATCTACCGATTGAAACCCGTGGCCACTGCCGACAGGCGTCCGACTGAAAGCTAATGGATTAGAAAGCGAATACCTGCCATGCAGCAAGACGCTAATCAAATTCAAATTGAAAGTCGAGGAACCGTTACGGTCTTAGATATCAAAGGGGATATCACGGCTTTTTCAGAGTCTTCGCTGGAGGAAGCTTATCAGCAGGTCCATGCGCAGGGAGCGGTCCAAATAGTGCTCAATATCGAAAAGGAGGCCTATATCAACAGTGGCGGCATTGCTGTCCTGATCCAGATTCTGTCCCAGACCCAACGCAACGGCCAGCACGTCGCCATCGCCGGCATATCAGGACATTTCAAAAAAATCTTTAAAATGGTCGGCATCACCAAGTTCGCCGAAATCTACGATTCTCCCGAAGCTGCCGTGCAGAGGCTGGACGGAGCTGCTTCGATCTGAACCGATCCTTGCCCCCGGATCGGGCTGCGCAGGCGCTCGGCCCCATCTGCGTCGCTATCCTTAGCGCCCAAGTTAACCAAATTCAGGAGCTGAATCATGACAATGGCCTCGTGCTATCTTTTTCACGGCCTGCCGGCCGAGAAGATGAATGCCATCGATGCCATTTGCATTCCGCAAAACCTGGACGGCGGTCAATGGCTGTTTCAAAAGGCCGATAAGGCTCAGAATATCTATCTGGTACAAGAGGGCGCAATCGAGTTGGTGATGCCGGTGGAACCCGATATCGAAGTGCCGGTAGCGCTGATCCGGCCAGGTGGCGACTGCGTCGGGATTGGCGCTCTCTTAGAGCCGTACGTCTATACCCTGTCCGCCCGCTGCAATGAACCGAGCCGCCTGATGAAAATTGCCAGCGAAGATCTACAGTCACTATTTAGGTCCGACCCGGAATTCGGCCATGCCGTGATGGCCAACCTGGCGCAACATCTTCTCGATCGACTGGTTAGTACCCGTGAAGAAGTCCGCATTCACTTTATGAACCTTATCCGCTTCGCTACCTTTTCATGAGTCCATCGAAATCAAAGGATCGGCCGAATACCGGTGAGTCGAAGCACCCGTTGGTGCAATCCCCGAAGGTGCAGCTGGAACTCGACCGGCGCATATTCAATTTGAAAACCCTTTACGATGTCAGCAAGGACCTTTTTAGCAGCACGGACTCGGCCGACATCATCCGCAATTTCCTCCTGATGGTCATGGGTAATTTCGGCGTTGCCAAGGGCGTGATCATGTATCTCGGCGACGGTCGTCCGGAGGCGGCGCAAATCTCCGCCGTGGGGCTCCCGTCGGAGACCATCGTGGGCTTGAGATCCTGTTTGCAGCAGGTTTTCGCCCATGATCGCGGACCAACCAACGGCCGCGAATCATCGGATGGCGCTATTCTCGATCCGGATTGCGTTCCGCTGGCCATCATATTTCCGTTCAGCATCGACAACCGTGTTGCCGGTGCATTGGGCCTGGGGCCCAAACTCACCGATGCGCGATACAACGACAACGACCGGGAACTCATCAGCACCCTGGTCAACAACTTGAGCATCGCCCTCAAGAATGCCCGTTCGGTCGAGGAGATCAAAAATCTCAATCAGGACCTGGAAGCCAAGAACGTGCAGTTGGAACAGGCTTTGCGCGAATTAAAAGCTTCCCTGCGCAAGGTCGAGATCCTGGAAAGCATCAAATCCAACTTATGTAAATTTGTGCCCACGGCCGTCATGCGCCTGATGGAGAAATCGTCCGAGGGAGAGATCCAGAAAGCCGACAAGCGCGACATCTCCATCCTGTTCCTCGATATCGAGGGCTATGTGCGCATTACGGAGCAGCTGGGGGCCACCGAAGTCAATACCTTGACCCGACGCTATTTCTCCGTATTCATGGATGCCATTTACCAGAACAACGGTGATGTCGTGGAGACCGCCGGCGACGGCCTGATGGTTCTCTTCATGGCCGACGATCCGGCCCGCCACGCCCTGGAAGCCGTTCAGGCGGCGACGATGATCAGGCAGAAAACACAGATTATCAATGAGGAATCAAAGCTGGAACGCGAACCGGTGATGATCAACATGGGGGTCTCGTCGGGAAGCGCCCTGGTGGGGGCTTCCAAGTTTGACAGCTACACCGGGGGGCGCTGGACCTACGCCGCCCACGGTATGACCACCAATGTGGCTGCCAGGCTTTGCGACCGGGCCCGGGGCGGCGAGATTCTCGTGTCTCGCGATACGGCCCGGCGCACCCGAGGCGCCTTTGCCTATCGGCGCGTCGGGCCGGTTAAGCTAAAGAATCTATCCGAGGAAGTGGAGGTTTTTGCATTATAGACGCTCTAAATCTGGGGAAAGCTGGCCTGCCATTCATTTGACGTGACGTCCTGACCGAAGGCGATTCAGCCGGCAGAGACGCCGCGAGCGGTGCACAGCCCTTCATTCTCCTGAGGCAAGTCCTCGCAAACAGTGGCCTGCGGCAGTCACACGAATGAGGAGGGGTGCAATGACACGTAGCTTCCCACGTATGCTCAGCCTCTTTTGGTATTTGAGCGTTGCAGCGGCCTTGTTTTTCCCCTGCGCGGCTCACGCGGCGACCTGTGATCAATGGATCGCCAAGGCGGTTTCAGTCGAGGGGAATGTAGCGGTTCAAAGGGCGGGAACAACCCTGTGGCAGACCGTCGAGCTGGATGACACCTTCTGCCCCGGTGACATCATCCGGGTGGACGAAAAGAGCCGGGCGGCCCTCGCCCTGGAAAACCAGCCCCTGCTGCGGCTGGACCAGAACACCACGATCACGCTCGGCGGCGTGAAGGCCAAACGTGGTGCCGTGGTGGAACTGGCACGCGGTGCCCTCCATTTCTTCAGCCGGATCGCCCGCAACCTGGAGGTCGTGACCGGTTTCGTGAACGCCGGCGTGGAAGGTACGGAAGGTCTGATAAGGGTCGAGAAGGACCGGGCCCTGATAACGATCTATGATGGGAAGGTGCTGGCCTCCAACACCGCCGGAAGCCTGACGCTGACCGGCGGCCAGTCGGCCGTGGCCGAGGCCGGCAAAGCACCCGCAAAACGCGTGCTGGTGCGTCCGCGCGATGCCGTCCACTGGGCCCTCTACTACCCACCGGTCATGTTGTTTGCACCCAGCGAGGTCCCCAAGGAAAATCCGGGGGACCCGCGCTATCGAGCTTATCGCGCCGCCCAACTACTCGCGGTGGGCCGCGTGGACGAGGCCCGCGCCAATATCCAAGAGGCCCTGCGTCTGGACCCGACATACGCCGATGCCCATGCGCTCCAGGCAGTTATCTTCGTGGTTCAGAACGAAAAGGAGAAATCCCTGGCTGCGGCGCAAAAGGCGGTCGACAACGACCCGGGTTCGGCGACGGCCCGCATTGCCATGTCCTATGCCCGGCAGGCCGTCTTCGATCTGGAAGGCGCACTGGCCAGTGTCGAAGAGGCCGTCAAGCTGGATCCCGAAGACGCCCTGGCATGGGCGCGGCTGGCCGAACTACAGTCCTCGTTCGGCCGGCTGGGGAAAGCCCTGGATGCGGCCCAGAAAGCCGTGGACCTCGAACCAAACCTCTCACGTACCCAGATGGTCCTGGGATTTGCCTATCTGGCGCAGGTCAAGACCGCCGATTCCCGCGGAGCCTTTGAACGCGCCATTGCACTCGACCAGGCCGATCCCCTTGCGCGGCTGGGCCTCGGATTGGCCAAGATCCGCGACGGCGACCTGGATGCGGGCGGCCGCGAGATCGAAATCGCCGCCAGCCACGACCCCAACAATTCCCTTGTGCGCAGCTACCTGGGCAAGACCTACTTCGAACAAAAGCAAATCGGGCTGGATGAACGCGAGTACGCCATTGCCAAGGAACTCGATCCCAACGACCCCACCCCCTGGTTCTACGACGCCATCGCCAAGCAGACCACCAACCGGCCGGTGGAGGCTTTGCATAATTTTCAGAAAGCCAAAGAGCTCAATGACAACCGTGCCGTTTACCGCTCCAGGCTTCTACTTGATTCAGACGAGGCGGCACGCAGTGCGGCGACAGCCCGCATCTATTCTGATCTGGGCTTTCAGCAGCGCGCTCTGGTCGAAGGATGGGCTGCGGTCAACACCGACCCCAGCAACTTTTCGGCCCACCGCTTCCTGGCCGATTCCTATGCTGTTCGGCCGCGCCACGAGGTCGCCCGGGTAAGCGAACTCCTGCAGTCCCAGTTGCTGCAGCCGCTCAACATCACCTCCATTCAGCCCCGTCTGGCGGAAAGCAACCAGTTTCTGATCAGCGGCCAGGGGCCGGCGGGCCTGTCTTTCACCGAGTTCAATCCCCTATTTAATCGCAACCGTGCGGCGGTTCAGGCGAGCGGGCTTTTGGGTGAGAACGAAACGCGTGGAGGTGAGGGTATCTTTTCCGGTATTTTCAAAAGGCTTTCATTTAGTATGGGCCGCTCGTACTTTGATACAGACGGTTGGCGGGCGAATGCCGATCAGAAGGATAAGGTCTCAACTGCTTTTGCGCAGATGCAACTCACCCACCGGACAAGCATTCAAGCTGAATACCGGTACAGAGACAACGAAAGAGGTGAAACGCGGCTAAGGTTTTTTGAAGATGACTTCCGAATAAAACTGGAGGAAGACACGACAGCCAAGACCGCACGGCTTGGTTTCCACCATGT
>JASJBQ010000331.1 GCA_030066455.1 Desulfobacterales bacterium | reverse complement strand
GGTCACATAGGAAATCGAAGCCGGATTTTCGCCCACCAGAATGGTCACGAGCCCGGGCACCACACCGTGTTTCGCCTTGATCTCCTCTACTTCCGCCGCAATTTCATCGAGAATCTGCTCGCGGATCTCGGTTCCCTTGATCAGCTTGGCCGTCATGTGCGTTCTCCTTTCACCGAATTGTTGTGAGTATTTGAGGCAATGTTTGGTAAGGCGGGATAGCGATCATGTCAGCTTTATGTAAATCAGGGGAAATTGTCAACAATTCGAATGTATCGCTTTAAGACGCGAAGGGACGCATCGCGAAGCGGTGATCCGCCGTCGTGATGACAGATATCGCCGCGCCGCCGAGCGCCCCGCGACGGCCCGGCGAAACCGGTGTTCGTGGCATCATAAAGGATAGGGTGCCGGCATCAGCCCGCACGTCTCGTCGATCGCCAGCATGAGGTTCATGTTCTGGACCGCCTGCCCGGCCGCACCTTTCACGAGGTTATCGATGGCCGCCATCAGCACCAGGCGTTTGTTGACCGAATCGAGGCGCAGGCCGATATCACAAAAATTGGTACCCCGGACAAAACGGGTGTCGGGAACCCGTCCATCCGTACAGAGCCTGACAAAGGGGGCATCATCATAGGCGGCGCGCAGACAATCCCAGATTATTTCCTCGGTGACGCCAGCCCGCGTCCGGGCATAGATCGTGGTCAACATACCGCGGGTCATGGGAACCAGATGGGGCACGAAGGTGACATGCACATCGTTTTGCGCTTCCCGGCTCAGGACTTCATCCATTTCGGGGTTGTGGCGGTGCACGGCCACTTTGTAAGGCTTGTAGGATTCGTTGACTTCGCAGAAATGGGTGGTCAGGCTGGGGGACCGCCCGGCACCGCTCACACCCGACTTCGCGTCGGCGACCAGACTGTCGGGGTCCACCAGATCTTTGCGCAGGAGCGGAACGAGCGGCAGCAGCACAGTGGTCGGATAACAGCCGGGATTGCCCACCAGATCGGCATCGGCGATCAGGTGGGCGTAAATTTCAGACAGTCCGTAAACGGCGCTTTCGAGAAGCTGGGGTGCCCGGTGGGCTTGATAGGCCGCCTCGTAACGCTCGCGGGAGGTGAAACGGAAATCAGCCGAAAGATCAACCACGCGCATGCCAGCGGCCAGGAGCTTCGGCGCGATGGTCATGGGCAGTTCATGCGGAAGCGCCAGGAAGACGAGATCCGCTCGCTGGCCGAGGGTTTCAATCTCCAGCGGCTCACAGACCAGCGACGACAAGGTTTCCATTCCCGGATAAACCGCGTCAAACCGCTGCCCGGCATGTTGCCGCGAGGTTATCAGTGCAAGTTCGACATCCGGATGCATGGCCAGGATACGCACCAATTCAGCCCCGGCGTAGCCGGTGGCACCAACGACAGCAACCCTTGTCATCAGACCCCCTTCGTTCCACACTAAAGGAATAAACGGCCTCGGCCGCGAAATTCTCCGCCCACGTAAGGGGCACCGCTTCGTCCAGCTTGCCTAACAGAGAACTTCGCCGGATTCAAGCCGGCGGTGGGCATCCACCGCCCCCGACACCCTGCGCGCGAGCATGGCCGGGCATCCAGTGGCCGGCGGCCCCGGCAGCGATTATAGACCCCGCCACCACATGTGGTGGGGCTATTGACCATCGCAACAAGCTATAGTAGGTTTGGTGGTGAAAACCGCGATTAAAACGCAGTCTTCACGCGAACGGTACCTGGACAAGAGCGGGCATGGATAGCGTGCCCGCAAGCGGATCTGATGCGAACACGGTCAAACGAAGAATGCAGCGGCATGCATCGAAGAGATTTTCTGCGCACCAGCTTTCATTGGGCGCTTGGTGGTTGGCTGGGTCTAAACGGCATTGCAGCGGCAGGCGCCCCGGCAACGGCGCGCATCGCCCTCATCATCGATGATATCGGTCTCAGCCGATCCATCGTCCGCTCATTTTTAAAAATCCCCGCCGACCTGACATTCGCCGTACTTCCCCATCTCACCTACTCCCATCAGTTGGCCCTTGAGATCCACGACCAAGGCCGCGAACTGCTGCTGCACCAACCCATGGAGCCATTCGATCCGCAGCTCTCGCCCGGCCCCGGCGCGGTGTACGTGGAAGACAGCAAGGATCAAATTAACCGTGTCGTGGCGGCTAATATCACGTCCGTACCGCATGCCATCGGCGTGAACAACCACATGGGTTCGCGGTTCACCTCTTCTAGTCCGGCGATTCTCAACGCCCTCCAAACCATCAAGCGCGAGGGGTTCTTCTTTATCGACAGCATGACCTCCCACCAATCCTGCGCCTACCACACCGCATGCCGCATCCGTATGCGTGCCGGCCGTCGCGATGCCTTTCTGGACACAGTCCGCCACCCGGATGCCATCATCTATCGACTCTATCAACTCGTGAACTGCGCTCTCGTCACCGGCACGGCCATCGGGATCGGGCATCCTTTCCCGGAAACAGCCGCGGCCATTCATCAATTCAGTGCCGAGATTGAGGGCACAGGCGTTGAAATCACCTCGATTTCATCGGTTTTGGGCCCCGTTTGAGATGCCGGCCCCGTCACCGGCCGACGGCCCGCACGGGTCCAATCACGCAACATCACCCCCCCCTGAAACACCGTTTGAAAATCGCGCGGGGCGTGAATCGTTTCGCGGTTTACTTTCCGCTCCGCGACAATTAACATATAGATATAATTTAGACGGGGCATTTCGACGGGATACAAGCCACCGCCATCGACCGCGAAATTCACAGGAGCGGCAATATGTCACCACATCCGGCCATGGATCAATTATCTGACGACGAGGGGAGTTATCTTCTCGACCTGGCCCGCCGAGCGATAGAAGGTGAACTGAGGATGGCGGCCGACAAGCGCTCACGCACGGATGCGCTACCGGAGGCCTTGACCTTACATCGCGGCGCTTTCGTTACGCTCAAGATTGGAAGTGATCTTCGGGGTTGTATCGGGACCCTGGCGGCCGGCCAGCCATTGGTAGACAATGTGCGCGCCAATGCACGCAATGCAGCTTTTCACGATCCGCGCTTCGCCCCGCTGACCGCAGATGAATGGCCCCGGGTGCAAATCGAAATCAGTGTGCTGTCAATCCCCCGGAAACTCGCCTATCCGTCGGCGGAAGCGCTGCCCGCTCACCTGACCCCCCATGTGGACGGTGTCGTCATCCGCAAAGGATACGCCAGTGCGACTTTTCTGCCTCAAGTGTGGAAACAGCTGCCCAGACCCCAGGACTTTCTAGCCCACCTGTGTTTGAAAGCCGGGTTGTCCGCCGATGCCTGGCGACAGGGGGATTTGGAAGTGGAAACCTACCAAGTGCAGTCATTCGAAGAGAACTTCAAAACGTCCTAGTCGATTTCTGCCCGACCGTTGCATCCTCACTCCGCCGGCGCAGGGGCCTTGGCCGGCAGCGGGGCCCTGCTCTCCGACCGTCGGCGATGAATTCGATTGGCTTTGTTATTCGGTGGTTGGCTTGCGTCGACGCCGGATCACATTCCCCGAAGCTGCGCTGCGGAACCACTGGCGGTTCAGTTCTTCCTTGAGCATCTTGAGAAGTTCCTCCGAGGACTCCCGGCCCGTCAGGCGGATGCCCATGGAACGCAGTTCCTGGCGTATTTCGCGGTCGCTGCCGGCATTACCGGGGGAGAATTGGCCCTTGGGGGCTGACGTCATGGTGGCCTCGTTCGTGTGGTGCTCGGCCAGGGCGGTGGCCGAAATGGCTCGTGGGGCGGCTTATCCGTGCCAGCTAGAGCTTTGCTGCCGCTTTTATATGAGACGCATGGATGCGTCAAGTTGAAATCGCCCGCACGTCAGATCGGGGGGCACCTTACCCGGCAGGGCGGCCAAGGTCGACCATCGCGCGCCGCGTCCTGTGGTTGGCCGTGACCCGAAGGCCGGATGATGAATTCCCTGCCGGGTCGCAGGATCAGCGGTGTTCAAAGGGGGCCTGGGCTTCAGGCCTCAACGGCTTTTGGGGGCGCATTCTCGCCGGACCCGCGACCATTCAGTTCCCGCAGCTCGATGGCCATCCGGGCATAAAGATCAATATGCTGCTCGATGCGCTGAATGCAGGCGGCGATGAGTTCGTTGGCGAGGGGGTCGCGCACAAAGGCTTCGTAGACCTTTGTGGCCATGATCAGATCGTTGGATTTGTCCTGCGCATCCTGCAAATCGCGTTCACGCAGGGTGTAAAAATCGCGCCGCGCGCTCGCGCGAATGTAGTGCGTTATGGAGAGCAATTCCCACTGGTAGAAAGCGATCAAATTGGCCTGTTGGATGAAACGGGCCGCGCTTTGGATCTCCGCCAATTCGGGGCCGTCCGCTTGGATATGCGCCAAGGCCGCCGCGTGCAGGTCGCTGTGCAGCGCTTTGAGTTCATGGTAGTTGAGGTACAGCGCTTCCACCGAGGCTTTCAAAGGGCCCCATTCGGGGGAATCACCGGTGGCGGCACAGCCGGACATAATCACCAGGCCAAGCGCCAGGGCCATAATCTGACGGGTGATGGGGTGTCGGCTTAGATATTTTGGCAACCGATGGTCAGCCATCCATCAAGGCCTTTGGGCGCCTTCGGGGCCTTACCATCCGAGGACGGTCGGACCGCTGGTGGCCGTTGGTGTCAACCCCCGTCGGTCTGCGGGAATGAGGTGTTGGCATAGAGGTATTCCATTTTTTCTTTGTGCTTGAGTTCTTCGTTGGCGATGCGCAACAGCAACTCACGGACTTGAATCCCCTCGTCGTAAAGCGAGGCTAAATCCGTGTAGAACTGGTGGGCACGCTTTTCGCGATGCGCGGCGAGAAGAAAGATTTCGGCCCGGCCCATCGATTCGGAAGCCTCCGGCTCGTCTAAATGCTCGGCAAGTTTGTAATAGATGACCTCCGCCTTGCGCAGGCTGGAGGGTCCTTGGCCCTTGTCGCGAAAGTTTTCAAGAAAAAGCTTGTGCTTTTTTTCTTCGCCTGCAATCCACAAAACGGTGTCTCGCGCTGCTTCGTCGGCTACATTAACGGCCAGGTCGGTGTAAAAAGCGAAGGCTTCTTCTTCTCTCTTGATGGCCGTCTCGATGCATTCGAGGAGTTTTTCGTCCAGCATGACGTTTTCCCCTTCCTGGTAGGTGTGGCTGGTTTTTGGGTTGAGG
>JASJBQ010000330.1 GCA_030066455.1 Desulfobacterales bacterium | reverse complement strand
TGGATCACCATGTCGCCGTTGCGGCTGTCGAGGTTGCCGGTCGGTTCGTCCGCCAGGATGAGGGGGGGGCGGTTGATGAGGGCCCGGGCGATGGCCGTACGCTGCATCTCACCGCCCGACAGCTGGGCCGGGCGATGGCGGCGACGGCCAACCATGTCCAGCCAGTCCAGCAGTTTCGCGGCCCGCTCCCGGGCCGCCGCCAGCGGCGTACCGGACAGCAATGCCGGCAGGCAGACATTTTCCTCGACGTTCAGGGTCGGAAGCAGGTTGAAGGATTGAAACACCATCCCCACGACCTTGCGCCGGTAGGCGGTCATTTGGGCTGCGCTCAGCCGGTCGATATCGTGGCCGGCGACCTGAAGCTCCCCCGCCGAGGGGCGGTCCAGCCCGGCGATCAGCGCCAGCAGGGTGCTCTTGCCCGAGCCGCTGGCCCCCTTCAGGACCGCCAGTGCACCGGTCGGGATGTCCAGGTCGATCCGGTCGAGGCCGATCACCTCGCTGTGGCCCAGGGGATAGATCCGGCAGAGCCGGCGCGCCCGGACGATGATGTCGAGAGCCGCTTCGGTTTTCATGGCGCGGAGGGCGACAGGATGCCCTCGGCAACCGCCCGCGCGAGGAGCTTTTCAACATAGCGCCAGAGCAATGGGGCGCCCTCGACCATCACCCGGTTGCGCGCGAGGACCTGGTCGTGGGAAATCCCGTTGTCTTGCCATGATTTACCGCCGGTGTGGTAGTTGTTGAGGATGGGCTGCAGGCGGTCGAGGGCGTTGGCGAGGCGGGCTTCGGGCGTTTGGCGGTCTTCGAATTCTTCCCAAAGCGCCGTGAACCGCTTGCCGATGTCCGCCGGGAGCAGGCCGAATAGACGGCGGGCGGCGTCCTGCTCGCGTCCACGCTGATCGCTGACGGCGGCTTGGTCGTAGCAGAACGTGTCGCCGGCGTCGATCTCCACAATGTCGTGTACGAGCAGCATCTGGATCACGCGGCCCACATCGACACCGTCCGCGGGGGCATATTCGCCCAGCACCATGGCCATCAGGGCGATGTGCCAGGAGTGCTCGGCCGAATTCTCCTTGCGGCTGGCGTCCATCAGCCAGGTCTGGCGGCGAACGTTTTTGAGCCGATCGAGTTCACGGATGAAATCGAGCTGACGCTCGAGCCGGTCGTTCATGGGGAATGACTCCAGGGACTCGGGGTTGGGGACGTCGATTATGAATTCAGTGGTTTGCAATCGAGGCTGTCAGCCTAAAATGTCACCCACCAAATTGCAAGCCTGTGATCATCACCACCACAATGACAACCGTGCCAATTGGCAATGAAAATGATACAAGCGTAAAAACCGTTTTTCACTAAAAGCATTCAAAATGCCGGCGTGCTCAGACCAATCTTTGTTCGGCGTCGGTGTCGCTGTCGGGATCGGAATCGAAGATCGTCGTCTTCCCATTTTTTTGGAGTTCCGAGCCCGACCCCGGTCCCGACAACACCTGTAAGCAACATCTCCATTACTGCGGGGCAGATCTGAGACGACGCATCATTATACCCGTCGCGCCCAGACCGCAAAAACCGGATCGGAGACCGGTATCTGGCCGGCATACCTGTCATCCTCCGGCCGCGGCCATCCCTGGCTGGAGAAGGTTTCAAGGTCGGTGAAAGCGCCGTTGCGGCTGAAGTACTCCCGCACCAGCCCCATGCGCTCGAAGGGATGCAATTCCGTCCACACCCGGATGGCCTTGGGGGGAAACCAGCGGTTGGAAAAAGAAACGACGAAGACGCCGCCGGGCGCGAGCACGCGGGTCATTTCTTCGAAAATGTCAAACGGACGGATGAGGTATTCCACGGACACCGTGCAGATAGCGGCATCGAACGCCGCGTCGTCAAACGGCAGTCGCATGTCGCGGTTGAGGTCCTGGACGGTGCGGCCGGTCAGACGTTGATTGGCGGCCAATTCGTCGGCGTTCAAGCCCAATCCGTCCACCGAACGGGTTTCGAGGTCATCCGGCAGGTGGGACGTCCAACTGCTCATCAGATCGAGCACCCGTCCGCCCTCAGGGAGCAGGCGTCCGTAGAGCGCCCGGATGGTATCGATGGCGTGGGCGTCGATATGCTGGACAAAACGCGGTTTCTGATAAAAGCGCCGATCGTCCGCGGGATCGCCGCGATCAAAAGCCCCGTCTGAAAAGAAATCCGTGGGCTCCCCGTTACAGCGGGCCTGCATGCCGGGACCGGTGGTGACCTGCTCCGCCCAGTCGATCAGCGTGCCGCCGTGTTCTTCGAACTTTTCGCGTACATCGGAGATTCGCGCCTCGAGCGTCAGGTCGATGTCGGCCAGGGGGTGGTTGAAGTCGGCCTCGATACCCTGCGTCGCCACGGCGGAGCAGCGAAACGGCTCGATGTTGCCGCGAAACACGCCGCTGACACCCTGGAGGATGCCCCGGGGGTAAAAACGACCGTAACGCGGCCGGAGGGCGCTGCCGTCGCGCAAGCGGCCGTCGATGCGATTATGGGCTACCGGGTGAACGGCGCGCCCGGATGCAGGGGGGATGATTTCACCGGGCCGGAATGTGTGCGTGATGCAATCGCCGTCCGACGCGCCCATGATTTTTTCAGCCACCGCCGGCGGCAGGATGTCACGCCAAAAGTTGACGCGCTGGGCATAATACCGATCTTCGTTCTTGATTCCGTTTTTATCCCATTTTAAACTGAACTCGATGCTCGCCAGATGCTCGGGCGTAATCTTTTCCATCATCAGACTCCAGACAATAAGGCCGGCAAAACCTTGGCTGCATACTAATCACGAAGTTCGTGGAGTCCAGCCGCATCTTTTTTCCATCGGCCCGCATGGGCCGCCACGATGTCAAGACCACGGGAGGCAATACCATGTTGAAACCCATCTGCACGGCCCTGCTTCTGGCAGCGGTCATCATGCTCGCACCCCACGCCTGGGGATTGGATTTTCAGGCCGGCCGCTATCAAATCACCTCGTCGATCCGCATGCCGGATATGCCCGGATCACCACCGCAGACCACGATCACAAGGTGCATGACCCCTCAGGATCCCGTGCCCGATCAATCGGTCGCCGACTCAAACTGCAAGGTGCTCGACATGAAGACCGAAGGCAATACCGTGACCTGGAAAGTGGAGTGCCGACAGGAGGGGCAGACCATGAAGGGCAGCGGTAAAATGACCTACGCCGGCGACCGCTTCGAAGGCACGCTGGACACGGTTATGGTCCACCCGCACGGCAATATGACGATGAATACGACCATCAAGGGCAAGCGCGTCGGGGACTGCCCGTAGGGCGTCACACGCACCAACCCGATTGCCTGCCGGGCTAAGAGCGCTGGTCTTGGCGGCTGACCTTGATTTCTTCCCGATAGCATACGAACGCTGTCCAAACGTCTTCGGCCATCCAACGCTACGAAGGCGAACGGGAGGGATTGGAAAAACGCGTCCCGCCGCACGGCATCAACAGCTTTGACACCGGCCGCAAGCCTCGATACGGTCCCCCTCCTACACCTCCTGTTTTATCGCCTTCTGTGCCGGCGACAGCAGCAGCATCTGGCCGCCGATCCAAATTTGAGCGCGCCCTTCTAAGAGATGATGTCAAGAAAGCGCGATGCTGCTCGGAGGGACGAGGATCATACACAAAATTTTAACCGTTGGATGGCTAATCACCCAGACAATGCTTATGCAATAAGTATGTATTGGTGACGCAATACACCTCACCAAGATCGTATAATTGATTGGATAATGATTCGATACGGCCGTCTATTGCCACCTGATAGGTTTAAGCAAGCTTGCTGATGGTAATGTTGTGACAAAGCTTGGGCCCTGTTTCTGCCTACGCCTTGCACCCCAAAGCGCCCCTCGGGGCACGGCCGGCAGGGAATCGACGCAAGCCAATGCTGGTATCGATTGGCGAAAGGTTTGAAGGAGTTTCAAATGGGGTGAAAAAATACGCCCTCATGCGTATAACCTGCCCGGTATGCGAAGGTGGTCGGGTTATCAAAGACCCGAGCGGTTTTTGGGCCCGACTGGCACGGGCCGAGGCCGAGGCGCCGGGCGGGCGCTTTGATGAGCTTACCTTTTACCGCTACATGATGGACCATGGCATTGATGTGGAAGCCCCCGATACCTGGCCGGTCGAAGAAGAAGCCTGCACGGCCTGCGATGACAACGGGATACTTGAAACCAGGACCAGTTGGGAGGATGCTGAAGACCCTTCCGGGGCTGACGTCTCAGAACTGCAAGCCACTATAACCTGCAATTGCGGGGAATCTGCCAACGGGGAAGCCGACCAGGAACTCTGCGAGTGCCAATAGAATTTGCCACCGTTAAGGGGTAGGTCTCAATATTTAACAGGCCATCGCCATGATGCTGTTAAGTGTTGAGATCTGACCCCTTTGTTTCCATGAGACCGTCGGTATAAGCGAGGAGGCCAATGTGGAACAGCTCAGGGGAACCATGATCCAGTCTTTTCACTGGTACTCGGCGAACGACGGCAATTTCTGGAATATCTGGTCGGATCGGGCCTCCGATTTGCAAGCGAAAGGTTTTACGGCCCTTTGGCTGCCGCCGGCCTGCAAGGGCATGGGCGGTGTCAATGATGTGGGCTATGGCGTCTATGATTTGTTCGATTGCGGCGAATTTCACCAAAAAGGAAGCCTGCGCACCAAATACGGTACGAAAACGGAGTACCAAAACTGTATTGATAAAGCCCATCGGGCCGGTCTCCAGATTTATGCCGATGTCGTCCTGAACCATAAAATGGGGGCCGATCATCCGCAATGGGTGTCTGATGTGGTGGTGGTCGATCCGCATGATCGCAACCGCACCCGAGGCGACTATCACGACAAAGAACTGTGGACCGCTTACACCTTCCCGGGCCGAAACGACACCTATTCCAGCATGAAGTGGGAATGGTGGCACTTCGATGCCACCAAGGAGTACGGGCAAATCTACAAACTCAAAGACAAGCATTTCGAAACCCATGTGGACCATGAGAATGTCAATTACGATTTTCTGATGGGCTGCGATCTGGATTTCGACCACGCGCAGGTGCGGGGCGAAACCCACTACTGGGGCAAATGGTACCTCGATACCTTCAATGTGGACGGTTTTCGGATCGATGCCGTCAAGCACATCCGGTCGATCTTCTTCAAGCATTGGCTGGACGACATGCGCC
>JASJBQ010000329.1 GCA_030066455.1 Desulfobacterales bacterium | reverse complement strand
CGCGGAGCGGTCCAGCCAGGCGCAGCCCACGCCGGTGGCCAGGTTGGTGGCCCCGGGCCCGAAAGTGCCGTGGCACAGGGCCGGCCGGCCGGTCAGCCGGTAACAGACGTCGGCCATGAAGCCGGCGGAAGCCTCGTTGGCCACGACCGTGAACGGCAGGCCGCGTTGACGCATGGCCTCCATGTAGGGAATCCAGGGGCCTCCGGGAATGCCAAAGGCGTGGCGCACATCATGGTCGATCAGGCGTTCGACGAAACGATCAGCGACGGTGGGCATCGATCCCCCTCTTCCTCGTATCTGGCGGGCTCCGGCAAAGTCAGCGCTGTAGCATAATCGCCCGGCGGCCGCAACCGCGGCCGGCGTGCCGAAGGTATGGCAACGCCACCCGCCCGAGGCGGTCGATTTGCCATGCCGTCCCTGGGTGATTTACAACCGGGTGCGGACCGGTTATCTTGACCCCAGCTGACGATCCGTCTGCACGGGAGGGCCTATGAACACCGGCGGGCTAAACGATCGGGATCCCCGAGAATTCTATTCCGACTTCAAGACCTACCATGAACTCATGCCGCACAAGGTGCGGGAGATCCTCCTGGTTTCGAGCCCCTACGACGCCTACATTCTGGAGGAAGACGGCAGCCTGGCTTCGCGCATCATCCACGAGTACAGCGGGCTCAATCTCAGCCAGCCCCCACGGGTGACGCGCACGTCCTCGGCGGAGGAAGCCGTCGAGCGGGTGACCCACAAGGCCTTCGACCTGGTGCTGACCATGCCTTTTCTGGAGGAGACGGACGCCTGCCGCCTGGGTCGGCGCATCAAACGCCGCCGGCCCGAACTGCCGGTGATTCTCCTGGCCCACAGCCTACGCAGCATCGCACCGCTGCCGCAGGACGGTAACTGCCACGGCGTCGACCAGTTTTTCATCTGGACCGGCAATGCGGACCTGCTCATGGCGCTGGTCAAATCGGTGGAAGACCGGCTCAACGTGGAGGCCGACACACAGGCCGCCCAGGTGCGCGTCCTCATTCTGGCGGAAGACTCACCGGCCGACTATTCTTCTTTCCTGCCCCTGATTTACAGGGAGATCGTCCGGCAGACCCAGGTGGTGCTGGGCAGCGGGCTCAACGAGGAGCACCGCCTGCTCAAAATGCGGGCCCGCCCCAAGATCCTGCACGCCCGCAGCTATGAAGAAGCGCAGGACCTCTACCGTCGGCACCGGTCCTATGTCTCGGGGGTCATCGCCTCGGCCCGCCTGCCCCGACAAGGGCAGGCCGACGGCCAGGCCGGTGTCGATCTCCTGGTCCGCTTCCGCGAAGAATTCAGCGATCTGCCCCTTTTGCTCCTGGGCGCCGGTCCGGCCCAACGCGAGCGTGCCGAGCAGGTCCCGGCCGTCTTTGTAGACCGGAACGCACCGGATTTTCTCAACGCCATCCACGCTTTTTTTCTGGACCACCTGGGATTCGGGGACTTCGTGGCGCGCCTGCCCGACGGTACCGAAGTGGGGCGCGCTTCGGACCTGCGCGCCCTCGAACATCTCGTGGCGCAGATCCCCGAAGCCGCGCTCCGCTACCATGCTGAACGCAACCATTTCTCCAACTGGCTCATGGGGCGCTCGGAGATCGGCCTGGCGTCGGCCTTCAGGGCGGTGCCCGCCGAGGATTTCGCCGATCCGGAGGAAATGCGCCGCTACATCGTCTCCAGCATCCACGCCCTGCGCATCTGGCGCCAGAAGGGTGTCGTGGCCCAGTTCAAGGCCGACACGTTCGATGCCGGCGTCATGGATTTCGTCAAGATCGGCCGCGGCTCGCTGGGGGGCAAAGCCCGGGGGCTGGCCTACATGTCGAACCTCCTGCACCGGAGCACGTGGCTGCACGCCAAATATCCCGGCGTCACCATCCGCATTCCCCGTTCGCTGGTCATCGCCACCGATTACTTCGAAGCCCTCATGCAGCAAAACGAACTGGCCCGAAAGGTCCGGAATGCATCTGACGACGAAGAAATCGCCGCTCTCTTCCAGGCGGCCCAATTCCCCCAGGATCTCCAGGAGGATCTCGCGGCGTTTCTGGCGCAGGTCGATATCCCGCTGGCCGTGCGCTCGTCGAGCCTGCTGGAGGACGCCCAGCACCAGCCCTACGCCGGCCTTTACGACACCTTCATGATCCCCAACAGCCACCCGGACGCGAAGGTGCGCCTGGAACGCCTGGTGGCGGCGATCAAGAGCGTCTACGCCTCGACCTTTTACGCCGGGCCGCGCGCGTTCTCACGCGCCAGCGCCGGCCGGCCCCACGAAGACACCATGGCCGTCATCGTCCAGGAGCTGGCCGGAAGCGGCCAGGGCGATTACTTCTATCCCACCTTCGCCGGTGTGGCCCAGTCCCACAATTACTACCCCATCGGGAAGATGAAACCCGAGGACGGCATCGCCCAGGTGGCCCTGGGCATGGGGAAAACCGTGGTGGACGGCGAACGGGCCATGCGGTTCGCACCGCCCTTTCCGGACATGTTGCCTCAGTTTTCTTCGGTGGACGACACGCTGCGCAACGCCCAGCAGACCTTTTATGCCCTGGAGATCAAGGATGTGCCGGACGCACCGCGATTCGATGCCGGCGCCAACCTGGTCAAACGCGAAGTGGCCGACGCCGAGGAGGAAGGGCCGGTGCGGCAGCTGGCCGGCACCTACATCGTGGACGAACACCGCATCCGCGACTCCGGATTTCTCCAGGGTCCCAAGGTGTTGACCTTTGCCGGTGTTCTCAAATACGACCTATTCCCCCTGCCCGATCTGCTCATGGATATTTTGCAGCTCGGCCGCCGGGGCATGGGCGGCGCCATCGAGATCGAGTTCGCCGTCAACCTTGACCCCGCCGGACCCGGTCGAGGGGAATTCTTCCTGCTGCAGATGCGCCCGATGGTCATGGCCGACCAGCGTTGCGAGGTCGACATCAGCGCCCAGGAGGCGGATGAGGCCCTTTGTCATGCCACCCGCTGTCTGGGCAACGGGGAGAGCCGTTCGGTCCGCGACATCGTCTATGTGAAACCCGAAGATTTCGATCATGCCGCCACCCCGCGCATGGCCGAAGAGATCGGGCGGCTCAATGCCCTGCTGGCCAAAGACCGCAAACCCTACCTGCTCGTGGGTCCCGGACGCTGGGGATCCGCCGATCAATGGCTGGGCATCCCGGTCAAGTGGCATCATATCTCCGGCGTGCGGGCCATCGTCGAGCTGCGCAACGGACCGATCAACGCCGAGCCTTCGCAGGGTACCCATTTTTTCCAGAACATCATTTCAATGGGCATTTTCTACCTGACCGTGGCGGATAAGGGCGAGGACCACTTCCGTTGGCATCTTCTCGAAGGGCTGGATGTCGTCGCGGAAACAGACTTCATCCGGCATGTTCGGCTGCCAGGCCCCCTGGTTTTGAAGATCGACGGACGTCGATCCCTGGGGGTGGCGATCATGGGTTGATGCCCTTCAGGCATCATGTTAGGGGGCGTTCCCCGTCCCGGCGACAAGTCCGGGAGGCTATCGCGCATGCGGATAACCGCAAAATGGGGAGGGACGAACGCTTCGCACTCAATAACGTCATGGATCTTCAATACCGATTTAGGGGAATAGCGAAAAGCCCCGCGGGCCATTCGAGGGAGGTGAAAATGACGGATATTCTGCAGCAGGTCAAGGATCGTGACCCGGGTGAACGTGAATTTCACCAGGCGGTCATGGAAGTAGTCGAATCCGTGCAGCCGGTGCTGGAGCGCAACCCGGAATACCGCAAGGCCGCCGTGATGGAGCGGATTACCGAACCGGAGCGGGTGATCCTCTTTCGGGTGCCCTGGGTGGACGACCAGGGGCAGGTGCGGGTCAACCGCGGGTTCCGGATCGAGATGAACAGCGCCATCGGCCCCTACAAGGGCGGGCTCCGCTTCCACCCGTCGGTGAACCTGAGCATTCTCAAATTCCTGGCTTTCGAACAGGTGTTCAAAAATGCGCTGACCACGCTTTCCATGGGCGGCGGCAAGGGCGGCTCCGACTTCGACCCCAAGGGCAAATCGGACCTCGAGGTGATGCGCTTCTGCCAGAGTTTCATGACCGAGCTCTCCCGGCACATCGGGCCGGACACGGACGTGCCCGCCGGCGACATCGGCGTGGGCGCACGCGAGATCGGCTTTCTTTTCGGCCAGTACAAGCGGCTGCGCAACGAATTCACCGGGGTATTGACCGGCAAGAGCCTGGGCTGGGGCGGCAGCCTGATCCGTCCGGAGGCCACCGGCTACGGCAGCGTCTACTTCGCCGCCGAAATGCTCAACACGAAGGGCGACACCCTGGAGGGCAAAACCTGCCTCGTCAGCGGTTCGGGCAACGTGGCCCAGTACACCACCGAAAAGATCCTCGAACTGGGCGGCAAGGTGGTCACGCTTTCCGATTCCACCGGCTACATCTATGACGAAGCCGGCATCGACGCCGGTAAACTTGAATTCGTCAAACGCCTCAAGAACGTGCGCCGTGGTCGCATCGAAGAATACACGCAGAAGTACACCGGGGCGGTCTACGCCGAAGCCGACGCCGCCCTGGACCACAATCCCCTCTGGAACCACAAGGCCGACTGCGCCTTCCCGAGTGCCACCCAGAACGAAATCAACGCCAAGGATGCCCAGAACCTGATCGGCAACGGCGTCAAACTCGTGAGCGAAGGGGCCAACATGCCCTCCACCCCGGAGGCCATCAACGTCTTCATCGACAACCAGATTTTCTATGCCCCGGGCAAAGCCGCCAATGCCGGCGGGGTGGCCACCTCCGGACTCGAGATGGCCCAGAACAGCATGCGGCTCAGCTGGCCGCGGGAGGAAGTGGACAAGCGTCTGCAGCAGATCATGAAAAGCATCCACGCCACCTGCCTGGACGCGGCCGCCGAGTACGGCCACCAGGGCAATTACATGATGGGGGCCAACATCGCCGGGTTTTTGAAGGTGGTGGATGCGATGCTGGACCAGGGGGTCGTCTGATGCCCGTTTACAGGCGGCATCTTTCGGCCCCGGGCGGCGTTCTCGCCCGTTGGGCGTCCTCGACGTAGCCGCGCTACGCCTGCGGTGCCCAAGCGGGCTGCGGCCTTGCCCGGAACCAAAATCTACCCCCTGTAAACGGGCATCCGGGGTGTTGGTGCACGCAGGCGGCATCTTTCGGCCCCGGGCGGCGTTCTC
>JASJBQ010000049.1 GCA_030066455.1 Desulfobacterales bacterium | reverse complement strand
CTGGCGCTCAAGATGAGGTTTTTCGACGCCATCATCCAGGGGGGGCGGCGGCGTTTCCGGGCCATTATCCTGACCTCGTTCAGCACCGTCGGCGGACTGGCGCCCATGATTCTCGAAACCGATCTGCAGGCCAGGTTCCTGATCCCCATGGCCCTGGCGCTGGCGGCCGGCGTTGCCTTCGCCACCGTGCTGACCCTGGTGCTGATCCCGAGTCTGCTGGTCATCTTGAACGACATGCGCCGGTTGGTGTATAAGCTGCGCAACAAGCAGTGGCCCACCCGGGAACAGGTGGAACCGGCCACCAGGCGCCATCCCCGTGATCCGGCCGACAAGGAATTGCCCGCACTCGACGACAGGACGGTCCTGACCCGTCCGAACTAAAACGCGATCAAGATGGATACAGGAAAATGCGCATGCTGAATCTTTTGAGGAAGGCAACCGTGGCCGGGCTGGTGCTGGTCGGATTGACGGTCCCGGCAGTCATCGCCGGGGATTTGACCGCCGGGCCCGCGGACCTCGGTATCAACCTGGCGTCCGTTGAAATTCTGGATCTGCAGACAGCCCAGCGGATCGGATTGATGCAAAACCCTGATCTGCAGGCGGCCTCGGAACGGGTCAGCCAGGCCCGTGCGCGTGTGCGCCAGGCCCAGGCCGCCTATTGGCCGACCGTGGGCGCCGAAGGTTCGTGGCGGCGTGAGGAAATATCCAACAACAAGAGAAAAGACAGGGTCATCACCGGGGGGCAAACGGTCAGGGTGGGGGATGCCGATGATTCCACCAATATCTACCGGGTCGAAATGATTACCACCTGGACCGTTTTCGACGGCTTCCGCCGCCATTACGACAACGCCCGGGCGCGCTTCGGCGAGGAGGAGAATCTGGCTTCGCTGATGGAGGCCAGGAGGCTGCTGCTTTCGGCCATTGCCGACAATTACTACGTGGCCCAACTGGCCCTGGAAAATATCGCCATCGCCGATGCCGACGAGGAATTCAACACGCGCCAGCTCGAAGAGGCCCGGGCGCGCATGCGGGTGGGCACCGGATCGCTCAGCGACGTGCTCAATTTCGAAGTCCAGGTCAATGCGGCCCGCTCGGCCCGCAACGGTTTTGAACGCGACTACCGTCTGGCCATGATCGGTCTGGCCGCCCTGATGGGCATTCCGGATGCCGGTCTGCCCGAAACCTTGAAGCTCTCCGCCCTTCAGCCGGAAACCGATAAAGATCTGGCGGCGCCTGCGGATGATGAAAACATCGTATTCGCCCTCGACAATCGTACCGATATCGTGCGGGATGAGTCGATCGTCAACCAGGCCGAGGCCGGCGTGGGCATCGCCCGGTCGCAGTATTGGCCTGAGCTCGAATTCCGGGCCTCCGTGGACGCTGAACAGGATAATTCCCCGGATTATGAAAAAGACGATCTGGGCAGTACCGTGGGGTTGTTTTTAAGCTATCCCCTCTTTACCGGGGGAGAGCGCCGGGCCCGCCTGGCGGAAGCCAGATTTCAAAAAAATGAGGCCGAAGACAACCTGGACGCCACCCGTATCGCGGTGGCTTCCGAGGTGCGCGAAGCCATTGCGAACGTGGTGACAGCGCAACGCGAACTGCTTCTGCAACAGAACAACGCCCAACTGGTCAAGCGCAACCGGGATCTGGTGGACAAGGAATTCAACGCCGGTCAGGCGTCCCTGGTGCGGCTCAACGAAGCCCAGCGGGATCTCAATCAGGCCACGAGTCAGCTGGCCCTGGCGCGGGTGGGACTCCGTCAGACCTGGAAGAACCTGGATGTGGCGACGGGGCGGATACTGCTTCCGTTCAATGCCCCCTAACGCGATGACCCTGTGAGGGGGCATCTTCCGGCCCCAGGCTGCGTTCTCGCTCCTGGCGCTCCTCGACGTAGCATGGGCTACGCCTGCGGCCGTCAGATCGCTGCGGCCTTCCATGAGAAGGCAAGTCAAGATGTCCGTTTCACGGACATCCTTTTTCTGCATGAGCCATGACCGTCACGCTTCCATTCGCACTCTTTGATCGAGCCCGCCTTTGGCTCGGTGCATGGTAATATCCGGCGGTGGGTGCTGCTATCTTGCCAACGCACTTTTTTGTAGCCAACGGCAATTGACCAGTGCCAAGGCCGCATCGCAGTCACCCGGACCAGACGTCAACGGCTCGCATACGGCGATTTTTACTTGCAGCCGTTTTTTAGGCGGCTTTCCCAAGGTTTATTCGGCTATGCAGGGGCACATAATTCTGTTCGCTGACCCATAGCTGGTGCAACAATACAGCCAGCTTGCGGGCAACGGCCACCGCCGCACGTTTGCGTGCGTTTTTGCCCCCGCGCGCGGCGATTGCCAGTCCATGTCGCCTCAGATCGCTGTCAGCACCAAAGGGGCCGATAATATAATGGGCACAATTGACCAGGAGTTTGCGTAATAGCGCATTGCCCGCTTTGGTAATCGGAAGCTGTTTTTCGGTCTGGCCGGATTGATCGCGTCGCGGCGTCAAGCCCAGGTAAGGCCCAAGCATCCGACTTTTAGCAAAACGTGCCGGGTCTTCGATGGTTAGCACAAAAGTCAGGGCGGTCACCGGGCCCACCCCCTGGACCTGTTGCAGCCAATGCGTGTGCGGATAGCGCTCGAGCGCCAAGACGTTGATACGCTTGTCCAATGCGCGGATTTTATCCGTGATCTGCGCGATGGTTTCCAGTAGCGGGATCAGGGCCGGTTGCAAGGCTGAAGGGATTTGACCGGAGGCTTTGTTGGCAAAACTGGCCGCCGAGCATTTGGGCAGGCGCTGGCCAATGCCCTTAATCGCCGAGCGCACATGGTTGATGAGTTTGCTGCGGCTTTGCACTAACATCTCTCGGGCCTTGATCACTTCCAAGTCGTTATGGGCGTTGATGTCCCGATGGCGTATGGGCCAGAGCAATTTGGGCTCCAGACGGGCGATCATGGCCAGCATGCGAGCGTCTCTAAGATCACTTTTGTCCGTGCAGTCCCAAATCACACGCAACTTGCGGGGATTGCCGACGTAAACGGTGCAGCCGAGGGATTCGAGCAGCCGGCTAATCCAAGGCGAATGGGTGCCGGCCTCGATGGCCACCGTGGCGCCATCGTATGGTTGAAAGAAGCGTTTGAGGGCCACTTTGGTATTGATTAATTTGGTAGCCTCTAACTGGTTACCGTTGGGATCCAAGACCACGGCGATGTGATGGCGGTCTCCCAGATCCACTCCAATTGTGATATGGTTTTTCATGGCCGGTCTCCTTTGGCAAATGTGCAGCACACAGTGACTGCGTTAATTGGATTGAGCGTGATTTTATCACAGCTCTTGGGAGATCGGCCTTCTCATTCTATCTTGCCTGGAACCGGAATCTACCCCCTCACAGGGTCATCGAATCCCTTATTCATTGCTGCGGGCATCTTCCGGCCCCGGGCGGCGTTCTTGCTCCTGGCGCCCCTCGACGTCGCATGAGCTGCGCCTGCGCTTGCCCGTCGGCTGCGGCCTTGTCTTAGAGCGAAATCCTCATTCTCGTCGGCGGGTGTTTATCAATCCGCACGGCCCGCGTTCACACGCCCGCCGTCGGTTCTCAACCTTGTCGACGCATGACGTGCGCGAGCAGTTCGATGGCGCGTTTCAGGGTGGGGCCGTCGGCCATGGTGAAATTCAGCCGCAGGGTGTGGCGGCCCTTGGCCGGGTCGACAAAGAAAAACTGACCCGGCACGTAGGCCACGCCGTTTTCGACGGCCCGGTTATAGAGCGCCCGCATGTCCATGCCTTCGGGGCCCTCGACCCAGACGAACATGCCGCCTTCGGGTCGCGACCAATTAAAATCTGCGGGGAAAGCATGCCTCAACGCATCGAGGATGGCGTTTTTGCGGGGTCGGTAGAGTTCGATGATGCGGGGCAGATGACGGTCCAGGTAGCCGCCGGCAATGTACTCGGCGGCGAGGGCCTGAGCGTATGTTCCGGTGTGCAGATCCACCCCCTGTTTCACCAGAACCAACCAGTCGCGGATGGCGGCCGGCGCGGCGCAATAGCCCAGACGCAAACCCGGGGCGAAAACCTTGGAAAGGGTGCCGATATAGATAACATGCTCCGGCGCCAGCGTTTTCAGGGCGGGAAGGGGTTCTCCTTCGTACCGCAGATCCCCGTAGGGATCGTCCTCCACCAGCAAGGCATTGTAGCGCTGGAGAATGCGGGCCACGGTCCGGCGCCGCGACATGGACAGCGTCCTGCCGGTGGGATTTTGGAAATTCGGGACCAGATAGACAAATTTGACGGATCGGCGGCCGAGAACCGCCTCCAGGGATTCGGGGATCAAGCCTTCGTCGTCGCAGGTCAGCGCCAGATAACGCGGCTCGTAGGGCGTAAAGGCCTGCAGCGCCCCCAGGTAGGTCGGGGATTCGACGGCAACCGGATCCCCGGGCGAAATCAATGTTTTGCCAACGG
Organism: Desulfobacterales bacterium; assembly: GCA_030066455.1. Next base: position 26,818 of record JASJBQ010000049.1, on the reverse strand, counting down.
CGTCCAGAATGCCCTGGGAACCGCTTGTCACCAGGATATCCTCCATTCCAACGGGAATCCCCTTGGTCGCAAGCCGGTCTGCCAGCGCATGACGCAGAGGCGGAAAGCCCTCGGTGAGCCCGTACTGGAGCGCATCCGTGGCGTAGGTGGCAAGAACCCTGGCGTTCAATTCGGCGATGAGTTCAAGCGGAAAGCTTTCCGGTGCGGGAATGCCGCCGGCCAGCGATATCATGCCGGGCTGGGAGGCCACTTTGAGGATTTCCCGGATGGCGTTGACTTGCATGCGTTCGGTTCGTCGAGCCAACAGGTGCTGGACGTTCATGAGTGCTCCTTTGGACGGGACCGGTCGGTGTGTAAATTAAAAAATTGACTTCCGCCATATCTCTCCGGAAATGGCCCTAATGGGTTCAAGCCAAGAGCGCTGTATCCCTGTCCGCACGCTGCCTTTTATGGACGACCTTCGCCCGCCTGCTTCTTCAACAGCGCCAGATAAGTCTGAAGCTGGCGGTTGGTGCGGTGCAGGACGGCCTTGTCGCGGCTGGCGGCATACAGGGTGGCCGCCCCGTTAAGGGAGATGACAATGAAATTGGCCACCCCCTTGATATCCAGACCCTCCCGGAGTTGACCTTCAGCATCGGCTTCCTTGAGCCAGTTCTGGAAAAGTTTGGCGAAGCCGACGAAGCCCTTGAGAATGTGTCGGCTCATGGCGGCAGACTGGCCGGAAAGCTCCACCAGCATGTTGACGAAGAAACACCCGCCATCAAAAACTTCACCCTCGAGATACGGGTTCAGGACACGTTCGCAGGTCTTGGCGATGCGCTCCAGCGGATCCTTGACCGGGCGTATAGTTTTAAAAACCGTCTGGCGCCAGACGCTGACGGCTTCGTCGTATACCGCGTACCAGATATCTTCCTTGCTCTGGAAATGGCAGTAGAGCCCCCCTTTGGTCAGACCGGTGGCCGCGAGAATATCGCTGATGGACGTGTTGAAATAGCCCTTGACCGAAAAAACCGGCAGGGCCAGTTCGATGATTCGCTGACGGGTGCGTTCACCTTTCGCGGGCATACCTGGATCCTTAAAAAAACCGACCGGTCCTTTTTATAAAGTGCCCACGGGTTTGTCAACCACCAAGCACGCCAGCGCGGACGAATCCGTTCGCACGGGTGACAAGCGCAGGTGCAAGCTCTATAATGCCGAAGGATTTGATTGAGTCCGCCGCCATTTTCGACCAACCGCCGAGCGATTCTTATGATCGACGCTTTAGACCAGACCGGGGCTGTTTGTTGCCTGCAGACACCGGCCGCCTTTCGACAGCGGGCCGAGCGGTTGCTGACTTCGCAAGGGGCTCTCGATGCGCTGCAGCCCATCGACTTCGATGATTTGCAGCACGTGTCGGTGGTCTTCCTGATCATCGGTGGCTGCGCCCTCGGTCCGCAGCAGGCTGCCGAACCGTGCCTGATCCTGAACAAGCGCTCACGGCGGGTGAAACAACCCGGTGACATCTGCTGCCCGGGGGGCGGTGTCGAGCCCGGCATTGACACGATCCTAAGCCGCCTGTTGCGCCTGCCGGCCTCTCCCCTGCGTCGCTGGCGTCACGCGGCCCACTGGCGCCGGGAGCACCCCCAGGCATTGCAGCGCCTGCGTCTGCTGATGGCCGCCGCAATGCGCGAAGGGTGGGAGGAAATGCGCCTGATTCCTTGCGCGACCCGTTTGCTCGGAATACTGCCCCCCGAAGAACTGGTCATGTTCCGCCGGGTAATCCTGCCCCTCGTGGTCGGGGTGCGCCGTCAGCACAGGTTTCACCCCAATTGGGAGGTCGAGCGGGTGGTGCGGATTCCGGTGCGGGAATTCCTGAATCCGAGCGGCTACATTTGCTACCGCCTGTCCATGCCGGATGTCGGTGGGCGTTCGGGCGGCGGGCGGCTCGATTTCCCCGCCTTTCGTTTTGACACCGATGAGGGCCCTGAAATCATCTGGGGGGCCACCTACCGGATGATTATGCGCTTCTTGAACCGGGTGCTTGGGTTCTCGGCCCCCGGGCCGCAAACCCTCGGGGTGGTCGCCCGCGAGCTGCCGCCGCAATACATGACCGGCAGCCGCCTGAGGAACTGACAATGCGCTTCGGGGCCATGAACTATCCGATTCGGCCAGTTCTCGACGAAATCGAGGCTTTCGGGGACATGGGATTCGATTATCTCGAGTTGGCCATGGATCCCCCCGAAGCCCATCACGAGATGCTGCAGTCCCAATCCGAAGCCATCCGCGAAGCGCTCGTGAAAAACAGGATGGGGCTGGTCTGCCACCTGCCCACGTTTCTTTCCACGGCCGATCTGACCGCCAGCATCCGACGGGCTTCACGCGGCGAAATACGGGCCTCCATCGAAGTGGCCGCGTATCTGGGTGCACGCCGGGCCGTACTGCATCCGAGTTACATGAGCGGCATGGGGCGCAATGCGCCAACGCTCTATACCGATTTCGCCCGTGAAAGTTTGGACGAGGCCGTCGAATGCGCTGAGCGGGCAAAAATCGATTTGTGTCTTGAAAATCTCTTCCCCCAACTGACCCCTTTCGGCGCGCTGGACGATTGGGACCGATGCTTCGCCCGATATCCCCATTTGGGTTTTACGCTGGACATCGGGCATGCCCACATCGGGCCGGACGGTATGACGCGGATTCTGGCCTATATTCGGCGGTTTCATTCCCGGCTGCGGCATCTCCACGTCAGTGACAACCGCGGCCGGCGTGACGACCACCTTCCAGTGGGCGATGGCCAGATCGACTTCCCGGCGGTTGCCGCGGCCTTGAGAAGCATCGGCTACCAAGGGGACATGACGCTTGAGATCTTCACCGCAGACCGCGACGATCTGGTACGCAGCCGAGAGCGGATGGCGGAACTGCTCACATCGGCTGGGTGAAGTAATCATCGGTCGACAAATCCGAAGCCGCGCTTATTTTTAGTTTTAATCATCAATCTGCTTTCTAACGACCCCCTACAGCTGAAAACGGCTGCGCCACGATCCCGGCGATGACGGCCAATGCATTGGCCCCCTGATCATTGTTACCCCGCTCGTCCTCGATATCCGTTCAAGACCGACGGAATGCCCATGACCCGGATGACGCGCCGCGGCTTCGCGTCCATAAACGGCGGCGCCTTCGACCCATAACGGATACGCCTCACCGCCTCGAGCCTCGTCGGGAGAACGGCATGCTGCGTATTGTCCCGGAACACCGTTTGCTGAAACTGCCTTAGTGTCGCCCCTGCGGGTGTTGTCGGCCTTGCGAGGGTGTGTCGGTCGCCAACGCGACAAATTCAATCCTTAAGCCACAGGGAGGAAAAAAATGGTCATCATTACCCAAATCGCCTATCCGACCACGAGTGTTCAGGATATGGCCAAGCGTTTTCTGGAGGCGCCCCAGGCCCCGGAGTTCATGACCCGCCGCGGACCTTTCATCAATGCCAGCAAGACCGAGGGGATTCAGTCCTTTTCTTTGTGGGAGCTCGATAACTCACGCCTGGCCGAAGGCCTGAAATACCTGGGCAGCTATATGGCGATTTTTTTCGAAGTGCCTGGGTTCACTTATGAAATGCGCCCCTATTTCCACGTCGACGAGGCCCTGGCCATGATCGGCATGGGGTGAACCCGGAGCAGGATTCACTCGGAGGCAGGACGGGAAAGGCTCACGTCAGGGACGCTTCCGGGCGTGAGCGCCAGCGCCCGCCGTCTCGATCGGTTTGAGAGGCGGGTTGTCGTCGGCCTTTTAGGGCGAACCGGGTGTTCTTCAGAGCGGAACACCGAGTTGGCGGAACTCGGCGGTGACGACGCCGGCCCAGCCGCGGTTGGCGCGCGGGTTGGCCGGGCTCGGATGGGTGATCTGACCGCTGACAAAGCGGCCGTCGGATACCGCGGCCACGCGTGCGGCCGCGAAGGCGCCGATACCGATGACGTATCCGGGCTCAAAGTGGTGCAGCGTGCGTTGGAGGGCCTCGTCGCAGGCGGCCAGCAGAGGGCGTTTTTCCGCCGCCGGCAGCTTGTCCGGTGTGCGGTTGCGCCCGGCGGTCTCCATGAACATCAGGGGGCAGTAGTTGGCCACGAAGATATGCCTGAAAAAGGCCTGCGGCGTTCCAAAGGTGTCTGCGGCCCAGCCCCACAGCCGCCGACCGCTGACCTCGCTGCGGCGGCAGGCGAACCCATCCACCGACCGCTTGGGGTGTTCAGGGGATGGTTTGTCCACCGACTCACAGATGCCCATCCAGTCCCGGACATAGCTGATCTCCCCGAAAGGCACACCGGTTTGGGCCATGCCCCAGGGGCCGGGATTCATGCCCACCAGAATGACCCGTTTGGGACGTTGGCCATACCTGCGCAAATAGCGGTCATAAGGCCGGCGCGCATAGCGCAGCGGGTTGTAGACATGCGTTACCGGTGGCGCGAATTGCAGCCGATCCAGCGCGCTCACGAGATCGTCGGTGATGGTCTTCAGGCTCACGAGTGGGTTTCCCCGGGGCGGTGGTTGCGGATGACGTCTGTTTGATCGCCGGCCGCAAGGGCCGGCTGCCGGGTGTAGACATGTTCCCGCCGGCACTGCGGGCAGGTGAAGGCCAGCGAAGACGCCCAGAGTTGCAGGCCGGAGGGATCCTGATTGCCGTCTCCGTAGCGGGGGTCGCCCAGGACCGGATGGCCGATGGCATCAAAATGCCGCCGGAGCTGATGCCGACGCCCCGTTTCGAGCCGAATTTCGACCACGGTCCGGTCCGATGCGCAATCGTAACGGACGGCGCGGTAGCGGGTAACCGCCGGTTTGCCGTCCAGGGGCGTGACGAGCGCGCGGAATCCGGACGCATCTTCGAGCCGGCCCTGCACCACGGCGTGATAGCCCTTTTTTACCTGGCGCCGGCGAAACAGCGCCGACAGGCTGCCGGCCGTGGAACGGTCGTGGGCGACCAGGACCAGCCCCTGGGCCTCGCGGTCCAAGCGGTGGACCGGGTGGACCGGTCGTCGGTCACGGAAGGCTTTCTGTACGGCCCGCATCAGGCTGCAGTGGTCGCCGAAATCGGTCCCCTGGGTAAGCATTCCCGCCGGTTTGTACCATACGCTGAAGCCGCGATGATCATCGATGCATTCGGAGGCGGGGGGCTGCCGGGCGAGGATGGCGGCATCGTAATAGAGCTCGACCCGGTCGCCGGAATGCAGCCGGGTGGTTGCGCGCCGCACCCGTCGGCGTCGCCCTTTTGGGCGCTTGATCCACACCGCACCCTTGGAGAGGGCCTGTTTGATCCGGGATTTCGTCAGTCCGCTGCGGTGCGCGAGGTCGCTGCACAGATCATCCCTGGCACCCGCTTCGACCGCATAGCGCAAAACCATGCGTTGCGGAGAGGGCCTGCGGTGATCGGACGGTGCCGCCGACGATCCACGGCCACGGCAAGCGGGCGGTGTAAGGCTGGGCATCACATCAATTGCCCGAGAACCTGGGGTAACAGGTGATCGCGGTTGTCCCATCCCATCTCGAAGAGGCGGACATCCCAGCGTTCCTTGACTTCGGCGATGAAACCGCCGCCGCGTTGGGCCACGCTGGCCACCACCGGCGTCTCCGAGGCGAGTGCGCGCCGGGTGAGCTGCCGAAAAGCCGCTGAGAAACACTCCATTTTTCCAATCTCGTCGATAACGATCAGGTCGATGGCCGGTGTCAGACACTCCAGGGTTTGAATGAAGCGGTCCAGGGAATCGACATCGACCCCGTACTTGCCCACCCGAAAAGGGCTGTGGTTGTCGACATGGGCCAGTAAGGCCCGCTCGCCGTTCAGTCCCACCAGTTCAAACCCCCGGCGTTCGCCGTTGCGCCGCATTTCCTCGGTGTAGAACCCGGCGATTTGCTGGTCGGCCAGCGCACTGCAGACGTTGCGGATCAGCGTGGTTTTGCCGATCCCCGGGGGACCGGTGATCAAGGTGTTGGTGGCGACGGTCAATAGGCGTCTCCGTGGCCTGGGGTGTCGACCGGTGGAGGGCTTCAGGCAGGATGCCCCCGCCTGTCGCTGCGGTTCGGTGGATCGCAACGCATCGTGCGATGACGAGATGGATTATTCCATAGCATGCTTGCCGCCCGATCGAAAGAGGGGAGATCATCTGGGCCGGACCTGGAGCTGGGGGTGACCCAGGGCTCGCGGGGAGCGGCGGGCCACGCGATGGATGATCTGACTGTTCCGGGAGGTAAAGGGGCTGCTCCGCTGGGGAGCGAGCCTGCCGGCAAGACGGGCGTTCGGGAAATCGGCACAGTTAGGAAACGTGACCACGACGCGGATACGGCCGGAATAGCCGCGATCGCCGCTTGGGCCGTCGGCATTGCCTCTCCGTGAACCACCGGTCTGCAGCGGCCAGAAGGGTCCCGGGAATAAATACCGCCGGCCGCAGCGGGCGCCGCAGGGGGCGCATCCGGGACGGTATGCGGCCACGCGGTCATGGGACACGTCGCCGATGAGCATGCGCACTGTCAGTCAGGAAGCGATTTCCAGGACATTCGGGCGGGTGACGACGGCGGGCGGCGTGCGGCTTTACGACCGGGGGCAAAGCCTATATAAGGGCGGTCGACGGTGCGCAAGATCGGCGCGATGAAATCCATCGCCAAGGTGGTTTATACGCTTTGGACACGCCCACTGAAAAACTGGTGATCGTCAAACCCGGGGCCTTGGGGGATACGTTGCTTCTGGCACCGGCGCTGCGGGCACTGCGTGAGGGGCGCCCGGAAATGGAGATAGCGGTGGCGGGCAGCTTGCCTGCCGCGGGTTTGTTGAAACATTTTGGCCTGGCCGAGGCGGTATTCGATATCGAATGCCTGAACCTCTATGCGCCGGCCGGGGCCGAAATCAAAATCCTGAGAGGGGCACGGGTACTGGCCTGCCTGCCCCTGGATGCGGACGGCTGCGCTGCGCTACGTGATCGGGCCGGCGTCGCGTCGATCAAGGTCTGCCCGGCGCGCGAGCGGAAGGTTGGCCAGCACATGGCCGTCTACCTGCACCAGTGCTTGAAAGGCCTTATCCCCGGAACGGGAAAACTCTCGCACGCCCCCTTGGCGTGCCCGGATGGCGCCACCATACGCCCGGCCGAACCCTATGCGGTTCTGGCTCCGGGCGCCGGAAGTGCGGCCAAATGCGCTCCGCTCAATCGCTTTGAGGCCGCCGCCCGCGAATGGCACGCCCGAGGCGTTTTACCGGTCTTCCTGGCCGGCGAGGTTGAAATCGATCGGGGCTTGGCCGCGCATTATCCCGATCGATTTCCGTGCATCGCGACGCCGTCGTTGACGGCGCTGGCCGGGCTCATGAAGGGGGCTGTCGCGGTTTGCGCCAACGACAGCGGGCCGGCCCATCTGGCCGGGCTGCTGGGTGCGCCCACAACGGTCTATTTCGGTCCCACCGATCCTGACGTCTGGCGGCCGTGGGGGCCACGGGTGGTTGTACGGCGTTTCGAATCGATAAATAAAATATAGAAATATTATAATAATATAAATATAAATAGTATATGTATAACATTAACTATATGACCGTGCGCTACAGCGGCATTCTTGACGATCCTCAAGCCTTTACCCGCTCCCTGGCGCGACCCCTCGATCGCTTCCTGTGGATCAATGCCGATCGAACCGATCTTGCTTCGCTGCGAGCCATGTTGGCGCGATCCGGGTTTGAAACCGAGGCGCTGCCCTGGCACCCGACGGGCTTGCGGGTCAAATATCCGGCGGCGGGGCTGGGGCACCACTGGGCCTATCGCGCCGGTCTTTTTCAGATCCAGGAAGCCGGTTCCATGCTTCCGGTCCTGGTGATGGACCCGCGTCCCGGCGAGCGGATCCTCGATCTGTGTGCGGCGCCCGGGAACAAGACCGCCCAGATTGCCCTGGCACTTGAAAACCGGGGGACCGTCGTTTCCAACGACGTCATCGGCGAGCGCCAGCGGGCCACGCGGATGATGATCGACCGCCTGGGCCTCGCCAATGTGACCCTGACCTGCATGGATGGGGTCAATTACCCCCGCACGGCCGGCGTTTTCGATGCCGTCCTGGTGGATGCGCCCTGCACCTGCGAGGGGACCTCCCGCCGAAATCCAGCACGGGCACCCGCTGCCGACCCGCCCTATGCGAGCAAAGCCCGAAAACAGAAACTGCTGCTGCGCCAGGCCATCCGTCGCTGCGCCCGGGGGGGGCGGATCGTTTATAGCACCTGTACCTATGCGCCCGAGGAGAACGAGGCGGTCGTCGATGCGGTCATGCGGGAATGGCCCGGGGCGGTGCGGATCTTGCCGTCCCGCATCGATGGCATGCGCACGGCTCCCGGCCTTGTGCGATGGCAGGGCCGGGATTTCCATCCCGACCTGCGAAGCAGCATGCGCGTTTGGCCGCATCAAAACGACACGGCGGGATTCTACGTGGCCCTGTTGGAGAAGACGGCACCGGATTCGCCCCATTCGGCCGCGACGCCCCGTATGGACGACCATGAAAGTCCATGGGGTGGCCATGGATGCCGCCCTTACAGCGCGAATGATCCCCTGCTGGTCGAAATCCGGCGGCGTTTCGGGCTTTCCGCCCGCTGCTTCGATACGTACTGCATTCTACCCAAAAACCGACGGGAAATCTGCATGGTGGCGGCCGACCATCGTCCGCCCGTCATCGGCAGGCCCCCGGTGGGGCTGCCTTTCCTGCGGGTCGGCAACCGCTACCCCAAGCTGACGACGGCGGCCGCCATGGTGCTGGGCGCAGGGGCCACCCGCAATTGCATCACGCTCACGGCCGATCAACTCGGAGACTACCTGGCCCGGCGGGCATTCGCCGCAACCAGCGATCAGATTCAGGGGGGGGCGGGCGGATATGTCATGATCCGGTATCAGGGATTCACCCTGGGGTTGGGCTGCCTGCATGCAACCCGGGGCAGCATCGAAAGCCTGTATCCCAAAAACATGGCCGTCGACCGGGAACACCTCATTGCCTGAAACGCTGTTTGCCTGTCGATTTCCTTTTCCATGTGGGAATCCGATTGCCTAGTGTGTAAACCAATTCCGCCAAAATGGGCGCCGAATCCTGTTTTTTCTTGGAAAAATCCCGCAAAATGGGCTTGCACGCTTTTTGCTTCCCTTGAAGTATGCTGGCATCAACCCATTCGACCGGCCCAGGTCCCGGCCGCTGCAGGAGACGATGGCGCAGATCATCCCCTATCCGCAAAAAACCCATGTTCTCATCGTGGAGGATGACTGGGTGATTCGCGAAGTCCTCAAAGAGCACTTTCGCGATCAACCCAATTGCAGCCTTTCGTTTTTCAGCGATCTCGGCCAAGCGCTCTATTTTCTGCGTCTCGATTGCAACGCGCAGCTGATTCTCAGCAACATCAATTTGTGTGCTACCGGAGGCGTCAATCTGTCCGCTGCCCATTTGATGCAGAATCAATGCGAGGTGGTCATCTCCCCTGGCTACAACACGGAAGCGGATCGCTTCAGATCTTTTGACGCCGGGCGCGAACTCTACCGCGTTCACCCCCTTAGGTTTGACGCCCTCTGCCGCATGATGCGCGTCGATGAGCAGGCAAGTTCCATCACCCACCAGTCCTGAGGGCATGCCTTCCGGCCCAGCAGCGCTTCCCGCAAACGGAAATGGCGGACGTTATCTCCCGACGGCTCGACATGATTGGCGGAGTCTGGATGCGGATGCGGGAAAAGCAAACGTGCCGGGCGGTAATTGCGCCGTCTTCAGGACCTGTCCGGGGCGATCAACGCTTCAAACAATGTGCGCGGTGCCCCGCAGACCGGGCAACGGTAGGGCGGTTCTTCACCGTCGTGGATGTAGCCGCAGATCTTGCAGCGCCAGCGTTTCACGGGGTTTTATCCTTTGGCTTGAGATGGCCGGCAAGGTCCTCTAAGCGCCGAACGTGATGGGCCTGATCACTTTTCTCAAAACTGAAATAATGTTTGCTGAAACCTTGGGCGGATGCCACAAAACGCGCCGAACCCACCACGGCGAATATGTTGACACCCCGTGCAGCCAGCCGCTCGAACTGGTTGCGGTCCTTGCCGACCAGCACGACGGCGTCGGGCCAAACATGACGGCGGATCAGCGGCCCCATCCCGGGCCTGCTCATCGGTCCGCAAAGATAGGCCAGTTCAAAGTCCGCAGCGATGCGCGTCAGCATATCCGTGACCGACGACGCGTGATCCAGGCGATGCAACCTCCAGATCAAGGCCTCCGCCTCGAACAGCACCACGGGCGCGGAAGGGGCGATAATCCGCATCCGCGCCTCGGCATCGCCTGCCGCTGTGCGTGCTCTCAAGGTAAAGGTGCCGGTGGTCGGGGCCTCGTATTTGAGAAAGCCGTAGCCATCCACGCCGGTCAGCACGCTGCCGATTTCGTGTTCGTCGATCCAGAAACGGCCCCGCACGCCTCCCATGGCCAGCGGGCCCCGGTGGGTGCGGAGCTTGAGAAAAAAGGCACGCTTGGGTGTGGCCAGCTGATCGAAGAGGCTGACACCGGCGATTGAATGCTGGACTGCGAGAAATGGGGCCAGCAGCAGAGGAATGCCAAAAAGCAGCATGCGCCGCCATTTGGCGGCCCGGGGGGGGCGTGGGTCCGTTGGGGTCAAGGTCGACATCGAACTAATGTCCTGTGGTTGGGGGCGGCAGCCGGTTGGATCGCGAGGGCTGCCGACGCCGTGCAAGGCTGCGGGCCGGCGCTCCGACGCCCAAACAATTGTAACAACCCTTGCCGTCCGCGCGATGAACACTCGGCTTGCATTTACTAGCGGAAAGTTGGTTTGAACGCAAGGCGCGGTGTGCGGTCGATTTCGCCAAGGGCCGCCAGGCGGCCTGGATACGTCAACGCAGCAGGCCCGATAGCATGCAGATCACAGTGGAATGTTACGCCGGCTACCGTGGCGAGGAAACCCCTCGCCGTTTTCGTCTGGGGGAGCGCTATCAGGACGTGACCGCGATCCTCGATCGGTGGCTCGGCCCCGATCATCGCTACTTCAAACTCATGACCAACGATGGCGGCATTTGGATCATACGCCACGATACGGTTCATGCAAACTGGGAACTGATTTCGTTCCGGCAGGGATAACCGCCGGGAATTCGTTTTGCCCCCGATATCCGCCGGGTACGAACGTTCGATCATCGCCGTGCCCGGGGCTGTTTTACGGTCGCAATCCTTGTCACCATCGGCCCGCACGCAGTTGTTGATTGACATGTACCCGGGCCGGTATGAAATTTTGAATATGGACCTTTGGGGATTCGAGATCAGTGACTGGCCGGATTTGCGTAATCCCGTGGTGGTGATCGGCCTGGGGGGATGGGGCAACGCCCTGAACGTGGCCAAAGGATCGGCCGCCTACCTCGTCGAGCGGATGGGGGCCCGGCAATTCGGTGCCTTGAACGCCGACGTCTTTTACCGATTCGACGAAAACCGGCCAACCGTGACCATCCAAAACGGCCTGATGCACACGCTTCGATTTGATCACGGCGGGCTGTTCGCCGCCCATTCACCGGAAAGTCGCCGCGACCTCCTGGTGATCGTAGTCGAAGAGCCGCATTTGCGCTGGGACGCTTTTTCCGAACAACTCCTCGACATCGCCGCGAATGTCGGTGCGACCGAATTCATATCGCTGGGCAGCCTGTATGACGGCGTCCTGCACACGGACGCCGTCCTCTCGGCCATCGCCAGCGATGCCGACCACCTCAAGGAATTGGTTGCGCTTCACATCCGGCCCGTAACCTACCATGGCCCCACGGCGATCCATTCGATCCTCCACCGCAAGGCCTGCGAACGCAGCCTTAAAGCCAGCAGCCTCTGGACCCACTGCCCCTACTACCTCGAGGGCACCACGCATCCCGGCCTCGTTGCTGCGACCGTCGGCATGCTGTCCCGCCTGCTCGATCTGCAAATCGACACCCGGGACCTCGTCGACGAGTGGGAGAAGATCAAGCGAGAGATTCAAACGGCGATCGAGGCCAATCCCAAGCTCCAGAAACTGATCGGCGAATTGCGCCGTGCCAAGGTGCGGGGCGCACGCACCAGTAGGCCGATCAAACGCACGGACGGCGACAAGATCATCCGTCTCAAGGATTTCCGCGATGTTGAATGAAATCCCGACAACGGCCCCGGCCGACGGACGATCGTGTCCCGGGGTGGCGATGGAAACCTGGCGCCAAGGGCGATCATTGACGCGGCGATGGGCACTTTCCGGGCGATCTTTTCCTTGAGCTCCGCCGGTGAGTGATATAGAACGACCCCAACCCGTCGCGGCGCCAAAACCGACCTGAAAGGCCCATGTTTCGGGGGCCCGATCGCCAGAGATGCCGTCACAACTCTCGCCGCCGGGCCGCGCGGCCGATCGCCCTGACGGCTCGCACCCTGCCGTTGGCCGAAACCTGTTGGTGCTGCGGTTCCAGGACCGAGGAATGCGAGCCGGCAGACATCTGAGGATGCTTCGGCCATCCGCAGCCGCTCGATTGCAACCCAAACAGGAAATGGTGTCCCATGAGCGCCAAGGACTACTACCGGATTCTGGGCATTGAACCGACCGCGAGCGTCAAGGAAATCAAGAACGCCTACCGCGAGCTGGCTTTCAAATACCATCCGGACCGCAACCAGGACAATCCCGACGCCGTTAATCAGATGAAAGCCGTGAACGAAGCCTATGCGGTCTTGTCGGACGCGACCAAACGGCGCGAGTACGATACCATCCGCACGCAGTTCGGTTCTGCGGCCCATGATCGCTTCCGCCGCAACTACTCGGAAGAGGACATCTTCGCTGGTACCGATATTTTTCGGGTGTTCGAGGAATTGACCCGGCTGCACGGTTTCCGGCACTACGAGGAGATATTCAAGGAGTTTTACGGTCCTGGTTACCGCTCATTCGAAGTCAAGCGGCCGGGCATGTTTTTCAAAGGTTTCGTTTTTTCCGGCGGCCATGCCCCCGGCCGGGGCCAAGGCCGCAAAGACCCCCGCGGTCCGGCTCTGGGCCGGCTCGGGCGTCGCATGGCCGAAAAGCTGTTAGGGGCGCATTGGCCCCAGCGCGGGAAGGATGTCGATGCGGTGATTCGCCTTTCCGCGGAAGAGGCCCGCAGCGGGGGACCTTACGCGTACTTTTACCGCCAGCAGCAAAAGAAGCTGGTCGTGAAAATCCCGCCGCGCGTGCGGGAAGGGCAGCGCATCCGGCTGACCGGGCTGGGCGAACCGGGGCGGGGCGGGGCCGAAGCCGGGGACCTCTATCTAAGGGTGGCCATTGACCGCCCGCTGATGGCGACGGTCAAATCCAAAATCAAGCGCTGGCTTAAAAACGGATAGACGTTTTCATTCCCGAGATCAGAGAAAAAGCGGACCGGTTGATCCAAAAGCCGGGATACGATCCAATGGCCTGACGCCACCCCCCCCGCTGATCCGGAGGGGCGCGCCTCCCGTAATGCCCGTTGGCCCACGATTTCAGTGAGGAGCCGCAATGACGTTCATCAAGGGTGTCAAACTCAATTTTGAGGGTTTTCTCCTGGGGGTGCGTACGCCCCGGTTGTTGATGCTGGGCTTGCTGCGATTCGCGGTGATGCTTTTGGTCTTCGCGGGGGCGGTTGTATTTTTTTTCGCCTATCAGAACGCCATCATCGATCTCATTTGGTCCAAACCGGCCAGCGCCTGGCTGGTTTGGCTCTGGTATCTGGTCTCCTGGCTGCTATCGTTCATTCTGCTGGGGGTGACCACCGTCGTCGGCTATTTCATCGCCCAGATACTGTTCAGCGTGGTCATCATGGACATGATGTCACGCATCGCGGAAAAGCTCGTCACCGGGAATGAAGTCCCCCCGCCGGCCATGCCGTATTTTCAGCACCTCATCTTTCTGGTGCGCCAGGAAATACCCCGCGCCGTGCTGCCCGTCCTCTTGGCGCTGGTGCTCATGGTGGTGGGCTGGCTAACGCCCTTGAGCCCTGTGGTGACCATCCTCTCCCCGGCGATCGCCGCGATGTTTTTGGCCTGGGACTACACGGATCTGGTGCCGGCCCGACGGTTGTTGCCGCTCAACGCGCGCTTCGCGATCTTCAAGCGCCACCTGCTGTTTCACCTGGGCTTCGGGTTGTTGTTCCTGGTGCCCCTGCTGAACCTGGTGCTCCTATCCTTCGCTCCTGTGGGCGCAACCCTGTTTCACATCGGCCTGGCTGAAACGGGCCACGTTGCGGATGCGTCTCCTCCTTGACGCTCAAGCCGCACCACCCAAGCTTGGTTCATGACCCATCGCCTCGGGCCAGGCGCCTGTGCGCCGGGAGGCGGCGGGCTGCGGCATCGAGCGCATCGGCCAAACCGGCATCCGCGAGCGCCGCCGCCTGGTGGGCCGAATCGAGGCTGGCGCCAGCCTATTCTTCCCGGGGTGCCGCTGGTCGGTGCCTGCCGAAGAAGAGCGCCCCCAACAGAATCGCCCCCGCTAATGTCAGGCCGAAGGCGGCCAGGTAGCTGAAACGGTATGCGTTCGCGGGCGCATGGCCCAAGCGAATCATAAGGTCGGCCAAAGGTCCGGCGATGAGGGTGCCGGCAAGCCCCCAACTCAGAAAATACGTCGCATTGAAAAAACCGAACCAACGGGCCCGCTGCCAGGGTGGAATCATGATCGAAGCCGCTGCATAGGATGCGGCCACGATCATCGCTTCGGCGATACCCTTCAAAAAACTGGCCGCGTAGATCAGTGGCAAGCGGTCGGTGGTGGCAAAGATCAGCAGGTAGACCAGGCTGATGGCGGCACCGGTCAGAATTCCGAGGGCATTGCCGCTGCGCGTCAGCATACGCCCGATGAGCAGGCCGGTGACGATCATGGCCACGGATTCGGTATTGAAGATATGGGCCAGGGTGCGGCTGGATACGGCGAATCCCGTATCCAGGAAAAGGTACTGGGACTGGATCACGACCACGGAATTGCGGCCGAAATTGATCAGGGCCATGGCGACCAGGAAAAGTAAGAAATATCGAAAAGAAGCGCGGGTGCCGCCGTCGATGGACGACTCCGGATGTGTATTGCCGGGAGCGATACCGCCCTCGGGCATGAAGATCATGGGAAGCGTTGAAATGAGCATGACCCCGGCCGCGACGAAAAACAACGCTCCCTGCGCAAACCCCCAGCCGGGGAAATAATGGCCACAACCGTCGTAGAGCAGTCCCCCGATCCAGACGCCGGCAATTCGTCCGATGCCGCCAATACTGGTCAGGCGGCCCTGAATCGCCCCCCGTGCATCCGGAGGATAGAGATCCGTGATCAACGCACTCCATCCGATGTTGGACATCGCCCAGAAGAATTCCACCACCGTCAGACCGGCAATGATAATCCAGGCGGACACGCGGGGCGCGGCCGCCAGGGTATGGAGATACCAGACGGCCACCGTGCCCATGGCGCCCAGCAATTCCCCCCCGATGATAAACGACCGGCGGCGCTGGTAACGGTCGGAAAGCCGACCCCAGATGAGATTCTGGGCGGCGATATTGGCCAGCATGGGCAGCGTTGCAAACAACGTGGTCGCGGTGACGCTGAGATCCAGATAGTAGCGCAGGTAAACCGAAAGATAGGCGTAGAACAACCCGCGCCTGAACATGGCCAGGATTTGGAAAGACGAAAGGCCCCAGAAAATGCCGGGGCGGCGTGCTGGGCGCGCGATAGCCGTCACCGAGGGCTCCGTGATTGAGATCGAAGATAGCCTATAGGCGATTGGCGTCGGTTGTGCAAGTGCCGAACGCTGGTCCCGGAAGCGAATCGTTCGCGATTTCGCGCGCTTGGGCTTGACTGTCGTTGATTTTAAGCATATGAAGAAAAAGGGTTGAAGTAGAAAAACAGCACAATGAAAAGCAACGGGCCGCGGGCGGTCCGGGTCGCGATCGAGGCCGACGATAGCCTTAAAAACCCGGCCGCGAGGGCGACCCGCGGGAAGCCGATGGCGGCCCGCCAAACAGCGCCACCGCCTGAGGACGCAAAAGGGGGAGACATGCAAAAGGCTCTTGTCAAGCTGGGTGTCATTCTTTTTTCAATCGGTATACTTCTCATCTCCTGTGCCACCAACGCTGCCAAGGATACGCCGGAAACAATGGCGGCCCCTGCGTCGGCTGCCGAGCGCCCCGCGGCAGCGGTCATGTCGGCGGAAGAACAGGAGGCGCGGCGACAATATGAAATCGAACGCAATCGTTTTATCTACGAGGATATCTTCTTCGCCAAGAACAAATACCGACTCGACGATCAGGCCCGTGAGCGCCTGGACTGGAAGGCACAGTGGCTGCGCAAACACGCCGAAGTCAAAGTCGTCATCGAGGGCCATTGCGGTGCAGGGGGCAATACGGAAAACAACATGGCTTTAGGGCTGCGGCGGGCCGGAGAAGTCAAGGGTTATCTGCTCCACAAGGGGGTGGCGCGTGACCGCCTGACGGCCATCAGCTACGGCAGTGAACGACCGGTTGCCAGCGGCGAGGGCGAAGAGATACAGGCCAAAAACCGTCGTGTGCGGCTGACGATCGCCGAAGAGTAGAATAGCGCCTTTAGGGCCGGTTGATAAAATCGATGAGGGCCTTGAGGCGCGCAAAGCGGGTCCGGTTGAAGTCCATCACCAGCCGGGGCAGGGCCGCAATGGCGGGTTCATCCGCCTCCTCCGGCAAAGCGGACGCCAACCGCGTGAATGCCCCGCCGGGCCGAAGCAGATCACCGAAATCCACAGGCAGACGCTCGAAGGCGTCGGAAGGCAGCGCGGAGCACAGACGGATCACGAGACGGTCGGCCACGAACCGCAGACTGTGGTAGCGCCGATAGAACTTCTCGATACGCGCCACGGCCTGCGCAACCGAATCCGTAATCTCGAACAGCCCCAAATCCTCCCTATCGATATGGCCGTTCCCGGCCAGATCGCGTTCAACAAAATCCGCCCAGTTTCGCCAGTAGGTTTGCCCCGGCGGTTCGAGCATGATCACCGGCAGCGGGTTGTGCTTGCCGGTCTGGGCGAGCGTGAGGGTTTCCATGGCCTCGTCCATGGTACCGAAGCCGCCCGGAAAAAGCACGACCGCATCCGCTTCCTTGAGAAAAGCAACCTTGCGGTTGAAAAAATATTTGTAGTTGATGCTGCGGGGGTTGCCGTCCACGATGGGGTTGGGTTTTTGTTCGAACGGCAGGCGGATGTTAATCCCGAAGGAGTGCTCCGGACCGGCCCCTTCGTTGACGGCCTGCATGATACCTGGCCCGCCGCCCGTAATCACCATATAGCCTCGGGCCGCCAGAAGACGACCCAGTTCCTGGGCCATGGCGTAGCTGGGCGCATCCTGCGGCGTGCGCGCCGAGCCGAATACGGAAACCTTGCGGATATGCCGGTAGGGGCCGAAAATCTTGGCGGTGAAACGCATTTCCTTGAGGGTCGTGTTCATGAGTTTCAGGTCGGCCTTTTCATCATCCTCCTGGCCGGCCTTGAGCGCGGCCAGAATCAATTCACGGACAATGTCGGGCCTCCGGATCCCACCGACCATTTCGATGATGGCCGCAATGGCGTCGTCTGCAGGTCCATTGGTGGGCGTGAAGTGAAGCGTCATACGCTGGTTTTGACCGCCGGCGGCATTTGCGGCGGGATCCGTGGGTGATTTTTCCATCGTGTGGTTGCTTCTCCCGGGAATCAACTTAGGTTAAGGAGCATCATTCGTGGTTTCGATAGTCTAAACAGGTCTTTGGCCATATTCGATCATACGGTTCAAGTGTGCCTAACAAGCAGATCAATGTCAAACGGCCATACTTCGTTGTCATGGATTCAGCGCAGCCGCGACCTAAATTAAATTGTGGGCCGCTGGCAGGCCCACAGCCAGGCAGCCGGCTTGATTATAACGCTGTCCGCCTGCCAGCGGCAGTGGATTCATTAGTGTGACCCTATGAGCGTCAACAAAACATCCGAGCCCATCACCGAGCAGGCCTTTGCTGAAACGGGTGCGCGAAGCGAGATTTCGCTGCCGCCTTTGTCGGCCAATTTCAAGCGGCCGGTCCGCATGTTCACCGCCCGCCTTTCCCGGCGTATCGCCTTTTGGATTTTTATCAGCGTCATCGCCATCGAAACCATTATTTTCTTTCCCTCGTTGCGCAACCGTGAACGTGAGCTGCTTGAGCAGATCAAGGAACTCTCGGCCACCAAGATTGCCGTGCTGATGCAGACCCTCCCGCCGCATCTGAGCGAGGCGGACTTTCTGGACAAGGCTCAGCGCGTGCTTATCGACAGCTTGATTGTGGGAATGGTGCTCTATCGCGCCGACGGTTCAGAAGCCGGCGTGCGGGGCGAACGACCGTCGCTGACGTTCCAGCAAATTCGTGCGGCCGGGCAGGAGACGCTCCTCGACCGAGCTGACAATCGCTACGATGTGGCTTGCGCCGGTGCTTGGCAGAACGGTCATTATTACCTCGTCCTGCGCCATGACACCAATCCCGTCGTTCGGGAGCTCTATGCCTTTTTCTGGCGCATCGCCGGACTGGTGGTGATCATTTCGCTTTTTGTCACCGCCGGCGCCATGATTGCGCTGGGGCCTATCGTGCTCACACCCATCCTGAGGCTGCGGCGCGATCTGGAGGCGGCCGGGAATGCTGTCGGCAACGACCGGCCGGCGCCCCATTTCCAGTCCGCCGGTTTGAAGC
This sequence comes from Desulfobacterales bacterium, assembly GCA_030066455.1. The sequence goes on along the minus strand of JASJBQ010000049.1, from coordinate 8,187 downwards.
GCGTCGATGAATTGGGAGACGTGATCAGCACATTCCAGGGCATGTTTGCTCAAATCACGGAAGCCATCAGCCACCGCAAGCAGGCCCAGACCGAACTGAAAAAGACCTTTCATCAACTCGAAACCTATTCACGGGCACTCAACAAGGAACTCGAAAAAGGGCGGGAAATGCAGCAAAACTTCCTGCCGCTCGAACTGCCCGAACTCAAGGGCTGGGAGTTGAATACTTTTTTCCAACCGGCCCGGCAGGTGGCCGGCGACTATTACGACGTCTTCCACCTTTCGGATCGCAAGATCGGCATCGTTATCGCGGACGTTTGCGACAAAGGCGTGGGCGCCGCGCTGTTTATGGCCCTGTTCCGCAGTCTGATCCGGATATTCAGCGGTCAGTTTGAGGTCAATGCGGGAGGGGCCTGCCCCGCAAGCGGTCTGGCGGCGGATATGCCCGTGGACCCATCGTGCGCCGGCGCTGAAGACCTACCTGACGAGGACCGTGCCGCCTTGCGGGCCGTCGTGCATACCAACAGCTATGTGGCGCGCAATCATGGTGACCTGGGCATGTTTGCCACGCTATTTTTTGGGGTGCTTGATCCGCAAACAGGGCGGATGGGCTACATCAATGCCGGTCACGATCCGCTCGTGCTGACAGCGGCGGGGGGCGGCATTCGCCAGCGCCTGGAACCCACCGGCCCGGCCGTCGGTCTGGCTCACGATGCCGTCTTCCGTATCGCCCGGGCCCGAATCGAACCGGGCGAGATCCTCTTGGGTTACACCGACGGCGTGCCCGAGGCCGCCACGCAGGCGGGGGAGCTCTTCGGCAGCCAGCGCCTCAATGCGCTCATCGACGACCGCTTTGCCACGGCGGCCGACCTGATCGCCACGATCGCCGCAAGGGTGAAAGAACATACCGGCGATGCCGAACAGTTCGACGACATCACCATGCTGGCCATCCGCCGTTCGGATCAGCACTAGCCAATCGCGCCTTTTTTACCCAGACCATCACCAAACGCCACGAATCAGTCGCTGGTCGACCGCGCGCGGCCAGCCGCCCCCGCTAGCACAAGGGCCACCATCGTCACGCCTTCAGGATCTGCCGGGCGATGATCAATTTTTGAACATCCTGCGTGCCCTCGCCAAGAGAGGAGGCCCAGGCATCGAGTGGGAATCGATGCACAGGATGATCCTCCATCACCGAAGCCGCACCGAAAAGATCGGCCGCCCAGGTGCCGATCCGGCGGGCGATATCGACCGCCAGATATTTGGCCATTGAGGCTTCCAGCCGAAAGTCCCCCCCGGCTTCAACGGCCATGCAGGCCGCCGCGGTCATTTTACGCGCAGCTTGCAGACGGGCAAAGTAATCGGCCGCTTCGAAAGCCTTGGCCTGGAATTCGGCCAACGGGCGCCCGAATACTTTTCGGCGGCGCAGGCGCTCAATGGCCATGTCCAGGGCGCCCGCCGCCGAGCCCAGGGTCAGGGCGCTGATGGGCACCCGGCTGTGGGTGAAGATCGTCAGAACCTGCTGCATCCCCATTCCAGGCGTCCCCATGAGGTGATGGGCCGGGACGTGGACATCCTTGAACGTCAGACGCGTCAGATCGGATGGTTGCCAAACGCCCTTTTTTAGCTTGCGGCGCGTGACCCCGGGCTGGTTCAGGTCGATCCAGAACATCGACAGCCGCCGGGTGCGTTCCGCCTGCGGGTCCGTCAGGGCCGTGATGACGGCATAGTCGGCAATGGCGCCGTTGGTGACATAGGCTTTGGTGCCGTTGAGGCGCCACCCATCCGCGTTTGGTTGGGCGCGTGTTCTGATGGCGGCCACGTCGCTGCCCGCATGCCCCTCGGTATTGCCCAGACACAAGAGGCTTTCACCGCGAACCGCGCCGGGGCCGTGGGCTTCCAGAAGGGCTGGGGAGCCGAAAAGGTGCAGACCGGCGAAACCCAAATCCGCGTGGGCCAGGATGGCGATGGCAACACCCGCCGAGAGACGGGCGGTTTCTTCGAAAATCAGCGCGCGCTGCGGGCAGGGGGCCAGTGTCGGACGGTCGGCATCCATGGCCAGGCCCAAAAGGCCGCGGCGGGCAAGGACGGCAAACGCATCATGCGGGATGGCCCCGTCGCGATGCCAGGTTTTTAGATGGGGCCCGATGATTTCCGCGAGTTGGGAGCGGATGCGCGAGACCATCGGGTCGGTGTCGGTCGTCAACATCTTGGGTGAATTTCCTTTCCGGGCGGTGCTCCGATGCACCTCGGTGGGTGGAAGCGAGTCGGCCGCGGGGTTTTTACCCGTGTAAGCGCCCTTAACACGCCGTACGGCTGCCTGGTAAATTTTAATCTACGATCATAAGACTTTTTGGCGCGGTGCCAATGCGGATATTGCCTTGCGGGGGCGGAAACGCTGGCGGCTAGAGCTTGCCGGATCGAAAGATGGAGAAAATCAGCCAGATGCCCAGGATGGTGGCAATACTGTAGCCGGCGATGCCGAGCAGATCGGTCACCGCCAGGCGGTGGGGGCCCAGCCCCAGGAGGTCGACTTGAAACTCGATGACGCGCTTTTGGGAGTTGAGAATCAGTGCGGCCGCGATGGTCGAAGCCGAGATAATGGCACCGACTGTCAGCCGGTTGATGCCGCGTTCGATTTTCTTGTCGAATTTTTCGAAACCCTGGTGGCGGAACTCAAGCTGATAATCGCCCCTTGCGGCCTGGCGCAGGATGTCGTTGAGGTATTGCGGCACGCGCCGCATGTACTGGCCCATGTTGCGGGTTTCACGTCCGATGTTTTTCAGGATCTTGCGCGTGTCGTAGCCTTTCTGCACGAGTTTCTCGGCGTAGGGGCGGGTGACTTCGAGAATGTTGGCATCGCTGTTGAGGATTTTGCCCAACGCCTCGGCCTGGACGAAAGTCTTCAACAGCAGCAGGAGGTTGCGGGGCATGCGGATGTGGTGCTTGAGCACCAGGCCGATGACCTGGTCATAGACTTCCCGGACGGCGATGGTCTGCAGGGCCCGGCCGTAGAACGGTTCGCTGATGTCCTTCAGATCGCGCCGGAAGGCTTGCAGATCGATGTGGCGGGCATTCACCAGGCCGGCATTTTCAAGGGCCTCCATGACCATGTCGTAATCGTGCTCGGCATAGCCCAGGAAAAGGTGGGCGATCTGGCGCATCATCTCGTCGTCGATATAGCCCGTGATGCCGAAGTCCACCAGGCCGACGCGGCCGTCAGGCATAACAATCGTGTTGGCGGGGTGGGGGTCGGCGTGAAAATAGCCGAATTCCATCAACTGCCGGGAAAAGGAGCGCAGGCCGACCATGGCGATTTCCCTGGGTTCGATGCCGTAGGCGCGGATGCCGGCGACATCGTCCATTTTGACGCCCTCGATGTGCTCCATCACGAGGATCGAACGGGTGGTGTAGTCCCAGTGGACGCGGGGGATATGGATTTCGTCGGAACCCTCGAAGCATCCCTGAAATTTCTCGATGCTTCCGGCCTCGATATACATGTCCAGCTCGCGAAAGATCGTGCGTTCGAATTCGGCGACGAGGTTGACGGCGCCCAGCAAACGGGCGACTTCGAACATCTTCTCGAGCTTGGCCGCGAAATAGTACATCAGGCGGATGTCTTCCTGGATGGTGCGCTCGATGCCCGGACGGACGATTTTGACGGCCACATGCTCCCCGCTGTAAAGGCGGGCGCGATGAACCTGCGCCACCGAGGCGGCCCCCAGCGGCCGGGTTTCAAAATCGGCAAAGACCTGGTCCAGGGGGCGTTTGAGCTCCCGTTCCACCAGTTCCCTGGCCTGTTGGAACGAAAAGGGGGGCACGCTGTCCTGCAACTTGCGGAACGCTTCGATGTATTCAGGGGGGAAGACATCGGCCCGGGTGCTCATCAGCTGCCCAAGCTTGATGAAGCTGGGCCCCAGTTCCTCCAGAGCGGCGCGCAGGCGCCCCGGTGACGGTATACGCAGCGTCGCCGCTCCACCGGAAGTCGGGGCGGCCGCATCATTCCCGGCCCGGCGGGAAAACCAGCGGGCGTTCAAATCCGCCACGCCGAATTTGGCCAACACCCGGGTGATGGCCAGAAAACGCCTGGTGCCGCCGAAAAGGCCGCCCCGATTTCGTTTCATGACAGGATCCTTTTAGTTTCGATGGTTCATTTTTCGGCGGAGGTGGAAGCCGTTGCCGCGGCCGCAGACATCATTGTCCCGCGGTGCCAGGGCCGTCAGGCTGATGGGAGTGGGATTGCCGGTGAATGGCCCGCGCTTGGGGAAGACATCAACGCCGGCAACTGTCTGGAAAGCGTCGCACGGGGGGCATCGGCCGTTTTTCACGGTTGACCTCCTTGAGAAATGGCTGCGTGCAGGGGCGGGGCGACCGCCCCGAAGCGGCGCAGGCAGTATGAACCAAAGCCTGAGGGCTGTCAATCGTTCGCACCGGTTTGGCGGCGAATCCGCTTGACTTTAGGACGATGGCCCCATAAGGCAGGGCAGCAAAAACGTCTTCCAGGAGGACTTCCACATTGGATGATCGCTATCACCGCTGGCTGGAGCGCAAACGCACCGAGCGCTGCCTCAAAAATCTGAAGCGCAACGGGTTTGACGCCCACTTGTCCCCGACGCCCCAGGCCGCCTGCAGCTTGGTGCTCTCCATGATTTCCGAGCACGAATCCTTCGGTATCGGCGGGTCCGACACCGTGCGGGCCATCGGGATCGTCGACGAGCTACGGATCATGGGCAAAACCATCTACGACCACTGGCAGCCCGAACTGAGTCCCGAGGAGGTTCAGGCCATGCGGCTTGCCCAGGGGCGCGGCGACTGTTTTCTGTGCAGTGCCAACGCCGTTTCGGAAGAAGGGGAGGTCGTGAATGTGGACGGCATCGGCAACCGGGTTGCGGCCATGGCCTTTGGACCGCGCAAGGTTGTCGTTGTGGTCGGCGCCAACAAGATTGCTGCGGATCTGCCGGCGGCACTGCGGCGCGTGCGCGCGGTGGCGGCACCCATGCGGGCCAAAAGCCTGGGCATGGAAACCCCCTGCGCCGAAAGCGGGCGCTGCGCCGACTGCAACGCCCCCCAGCGTATCTGCCGCATCACGACGATCCTGCACCGGCCCCCCATGCTGACGGATATCTCCGTCGTTTTGGTGCCCCATTCCCTGGGGTTTTAAAAGCGGCGCCATGTTCTGGGAGCAAGGCAATCTGGGCGCGTTCACATCCGCGCAGTGGGAAGCGCTCTGCGATCGCTGCGGCCTCTGCTGCCTCGAAAAGCTGACCGATCACCGAACCGGAAAAGTATTCTACACGGCGGTACCCTGCCGATTGCTCGATATCCACCAGGGCACATGCCGCGACTACCATCGACGGACGCTGGTCGTACCGACCTGCCAGCAGCTGACCGCTGCACGGGTTCCGAGATGCCGCTGGCTGCCGCACACCTGCGCCTATCGGCGCCTGGCGGAAGGGCGCACCCTGCCCGCATGGCACCCGCTCGTCTGCGGGGATACCGAGGCCGTGCACCGCGAAGGCATCTCGGTCCGCAACCGGCGGCTGCAGCCGGCCATGCCGGAGACGACGGACCTGGTTGCCTATATCGTCGACTGGGGGATCTGGCGTCGGTGGCGACGGCCTGGATCACAACGCCCATAACGCTGACTTGCATCTTGTGGAATGGGGCTTATGATTCCCGGGTTTAAAACATTCAATCCCCGGACGGCGGGAAGCGCCCCGAAGATCGGGGCGGTTTCATGTTGACATGCGTGCATGGCGCATGCCGCCGGTAAGGCGCAAGGAGAAATGCGATGTCAAAACGCGACCATTACGACGGCCCGGAATTCATGTCGGTGCCCGAAACCGCCCGCTACCTCGGCATCGGCCGCAAGATGGTCTACAGCCTTCTGGAAACCGGGCAGCTGGCTTTCGCCCGCGAGCGCGGCGCCATCCGCATTCTGACAGCGAGCGTCGTTGATTTCCAGGCGGGCGGTCACCTGACCTGAAAACCGTGTCGGTGCCTCAGCGCCGATGTTTCCAATCAATTGGCGAGCGGTAGGCGTCACCCTGGATCCACATGCCCCGGCTGCTGCTCCGGGCGGCCTTCTCGGCCCGTCGGTAGGGCCGTCGATCGAAGCCCTCGGGTGTGCGTCCGCCGTAGTGCTCGGCCAGCCCGCGTCGAACCATCTCCAGATTGATGTTGACACCTTCCAGACGAATGACGGCCAGGAGGCGACCGTAACGGTCGTCGCCGTAGCTTTCAAGCGTGACGCAGCGTCCGGTGATGCGGGCGGCAAGGTGGCTTCGGGCGCGAGCGCTGAAGGGCTGGCCCGGCTGCCCCCTGGATTTGGACGTTTCCGGCGCGTCGATCCCCAGCAGGCGCACCAGGCGCCGTTCGTCCCGGTAGGTCAGCAGAACCGTATCCCCGTCGTAGACGCGAATCACGCGGTTGCAGTCGTGGGGCCCCGCCGACGTTAGCGCCTGCAGAACCAGTTGAATCGCGAACGCACTGAGCACAAGCGCTGCGGGTCGCCGGGAAAGCCCCCAGGAAAATGTCTTGGGTTGAAACCGCATGCAATCCGCTCGCGATGGCGTTTCAGGTATGCAGAAGAGCCGACAGGCTGCGTTCAAGTCGGGTCATCAGGTGTCGGTTGAGACAATAGCGCCGGGCCGGTCCCTCGGTGGAATCACGGATCAGTCCCGATTTCTTGAGTATTTTGAGGTGTTGGCTGACGGTGGACTGGGCCAGCGGCAACTGTTCGACGATGCGTCCGCAGAGGCAGTCGTTGTTGGCCTTGAGATAATCGATGATCGCCATGCGGGCGGGATGCCCGAGCGCCTTGCAGAGGTGGGCCACGGATTCGGCGGAAAGGTCTGATTGGTTATCGGTTGTGGCAGTTGGCGCATTGGGCCTTGACATTTCAATCAGTTTCCCATAATCGTTGATTCACGATAAAAGACCAAAACCCGATTGTCAACCCACCTTTGATCCTCATTGCGGCGGGAAGCGATTACACTGGGGCCGGTGTTCCGTCAGCATTCAGGTACCAAAACGACCGAACTGTATCACCTGCCCGAAATAAAACCGACGTCTGAATCTCGGAGGCAAGAGCCGCTCATGTTTACGCTCCAGGATGTACTGGATATGGCCGCCCAGATCGAACGCAACGGCGAGAAAGTCTATCGCCAGGCGCTGGCCCGCACGGATGACCCCGAACTGGCCGAAATGCTGGCCTGGATGGCGGAGGAGGAAGCCCGGCACGCGGCCCATTTCGAAGATCAACGCCTGCGCCTCATGGGTGAGGATGACAACATCCTGCTCGAAGAGCTGGGGCGGCTGATGTTGGAGAGCATTGTCGGTGATCGCGGTTTTTCGCTTGAAGACGTCGATTTCAATCAGATCGCCGAAGTCAACGAACTCCTCCAGGTAATGATCGATTTCGAGCAGGACACACTGGAATTCTACCGCCTTTTCCAGCAGCTGATCGCCAGCGACAGCGATCGGCGCAAACTTGGTCGGATCATCGCGGACGAAGAAGAACATATCCGCAAGCTGCTATCCTGCCGCGACGAAAATCTCGCCTGCCACAAACGCTGAACCGATATTGCGCCTCAGGGCTGCGCTTTGAACTCCGTCACCATCTGGTCAACGGATTTGCCGTTGGGCGCCATGGCCAGAGGATTGACCTGCAACAGTTCTTCCCAGGCGGCGATGGCGCCTTCACGATCGTTGAGGTCGTGCAGCAGCACGATACCCTTGTTAAACCGCGGATTTTCGAGCTTGGGATCGACGGCAATGGCCTGGTCGAAACGCCGGATAGCTTCTTCCGGGTTTCCGCTGCGGCGGTACATGATCCCCAGATCGGTCAGGACCGGCGCATTGGATGCGTTGATGGCCAGCGCTTTTTCATAGGCCTCGATCGCCGCCTGGTGCTGGCCATTATCGAAATTGATGTGACCGATTTGAATCCAGGCTTCCACGTCCTGTGGATTGGCGCGGACCCGTTCTTCGAGCTGGGCCAGCATCCCCGCCCGCCCGGCTCCGGGGTTGGCCGTGCCAGGGGCGCCGCCCGGCAACGGGTCGCCCGATTTATAGACACCGAAGATAAATCCGGCCACAAAGCCGACCATGAGCGCGAGCACCACTGAGGTGGAAAGGGTCTGTCGTTTGACGTATGGCCCGCTCCCGGGCGCCGTTTTGGCCATTACAT
>JASJBQ010000328.1 GCA_030066455.1 Desulfobacterales bacterium | reverse complement strand
GTTCGCCCAGATGTACTTCCGCTACAACCTGGGAGCCAAGGCCGACAAGAAGTTGCGCAAGGGGTATTTAGGGCAATAGCTTCGGCCGACGTCGCGAACGAGGTTTGGAATACAAAAAAGCTGGAGCAGCCTTGCTGCTCCAGTTTTTGGCATTACAGGGCGGATGTTGCTGTTCGTTTGTGTTCGCCCAGAAATGATAGATTTTGGTTCAGGTCAAGGCCGCAGCGATTTTGAAACCACAGGCGTAGCCGGGCTACGTCGAGGATTTAAAAAGAGCGAGAACGCCGACCTGGGCCGAAAGATGCCGTTTCTGGGCTGACACAGTTAAAGACCCTGCCGATCCTTGATCGGGTTGGCTTTGAGGTATTCCAGCCGGTTCAGCCCGTTGAGGTAGGCCTTGGCGCTGGCCGTAATGATGTCGGGATCGGCGCCTTTGCCCAGGGCGACCAGCCCGTTTTCCCGCAGGCGCACGGTCACTTCCCCCTGCGCGTCGGTGCCGCCGCTCAGGGCGCTGACCGTAAAGCGCAGCAGTTCCGATCGGGTGCCGGTCAGTTTGGCGATGGTGTTGAAGGCCGCATCGATGGGACCGTTGCCGTAGCCGGCCGCCCGTGCCGGGCGGTCGTTGATCTTGAGCTCCAGGCTGGCCATGGGCAGCACCGTGGTGCCGGCCGTCACGTGCAGGTATTGGAGCTGGAAGACATCGGCGGTGCGCAGAAACTCCTCGGTCACCAGAACTTCGAGGTCCTCGTCCATGATGTGCTTTTTCTTGTCGGCCAGGTCCTTGAACTGCTTGAACACGGTGTTCAATTCCTCGTCGCTCAGCTCGTAGCCCAGCTCTTTGAGATGATCGTGCAGGGCATGGCGGCCCGAATGCTTGCCGAGCACGAGCTTGTTGTGGCTCAGACCGATCGTCTCCGGGCGCATGATCTCGTAGGTCATCGGATTTTTCAGGATCCCGTCCTGATGGATGCCGGCCTCGTGGGCAAAGGCGTTGGCCCCCACGATGGCCTTGTTGGGCTGGACCATGATGCCGGTGATCATGCTCACCAGGCGGCTGCTGGCGTGGATGTGCTCGGTCCGCACACCGCAGTCGAGCTGCATGTGATTCTTGCGGGTGTGCAGGGCCATGACGATTTCTTCCAGCGAAGTGTTCCCGGCCCGCTCCCCGATGCCGTTGATCGTCACCTCGGCCTGGCGGGCGCCGGCCTGGATGGCGGCGATCGTGTTGGCCGTGGCCAGCCCCAGATCGTTGTGGCAGTGAACGCTGAAGACGGCCTGGTCGATGTTGGGGGTCTTCTCCCGGATGTAGCGCACCATGTCGCTGAATTCGTCCGGCACGGCATAGCCCACCGTGTCCGGCAGGTTGATCGTGGTGGCGCCGGCGGCGATGGCGGCCTCGAAGACCTGGCAGAGAAAATCGCGGTCGCTGCGGGAGCCGTCCTCGGCCGAGAATTCGACGTTGTCGGTATAGCTTTTGGCGTGGCGCACCGCCTCCACGGCCGCCTTCACGACTTCCTCCCGGCTCATCTTGAGCTTGTATTCCAGATGGATGTCGGAAGTGGCGATGAAGGTGTGAATGCGGGGGTGGGCAGCGTGTTGGACGGCCTCCCAGGCACGGTCGATATCCTGGCGGGAAGCGCGGGCCAGGCCGGTGACCTGGACGCGGCGCAAGGCCTTGGCGATGGCGGAGACGGCTTCGAAATCCCCGTCCGAAGCCGCCGGAAAACCGGCTTCGATCACATCGACGCCCAGCTTTTCAAGCTGTTTGGCCAGGCGCAGTTTCTCGGCCGTATTCATGCTGGCGCCCGGCGACTGCTCGCCGTCGCGCAGGGTGGTATCAAAAATGATGACGCGATTCGGGTCGTTGGCGTTCATACGATGCTCCTGTGGCTCCACCTGCCGGTGCGGGTCGTGCGGGTCCCACGGCAGGCAGCGGTTGGGGTTTAACGAATCAAGCAGCGCAAAAGGGTGGACGCACCGGCCCGGAGCATGGGCCGCAGGGCGCGATGGTCATCATGCCCTGCGGCGTTGAACCTTCCAGCTTTCCATGGTTGCATGTTGCTTCCCCTGTGTGTGAATCGATGCCTGCGGCGGCGGTGGTGCCCGACGGCAGGCCCGGAATTGTCCTCAGCCCGCGGCAGCCTTCTTGCGGTCGGCCGCGCGCGTCTTTTGTTCCTTGGCCAGCTTGTATTGGAAACTGTCGGCCAGGGCCTGCCAGCTGGCCTCGATGATGTCCTCCGAAACGCCGATGGTGCTCCAGACTTCGTCCTGATCGCGGGACTCGATCAGCACCCGCACGCGGGCTTCGGTGCCTTCACGGCCGTCGATGACGCGCACCTTGAAGTCCACCAGACGCATGCCGTCCAGATCCGGGAAAAAGCGTCCCAGGGCCTTGCGCAGGGCGTTGTCCAGCGCGCTCACCGGGCCCTGGCCTTCGGCGGCCGTGATCTCTTGGCTGTCGCCGACGCCGATCTTTACGGTGGCGTGGGCCGAGCAGGGGCGATCCTTGTTCTTCTCGATGGATACGCGGAAGGATTCGAGATCGAAAAGCGGGCGGAACTGTTCGGTGAATTTTTCCACCAGGATCTTGAACGACCCGTCGGCCACGTCGAACTGGTAGCCCTGCTCCTCCAGCGCCTTGATGCGGTCCACGATGGCACGGCTGTCGTGACCGTTGCCGCCCAGGGTCACGCCCAGTTCCTGGGCCTTGTACTCCACGTTGCTCTTGCCGGCCAGATCCGAAATCAGCACGCGGCGACGGTTGCCCACCGTGTCCGGGCTGGTGTGCTCGTAGGCCCGCGGGTTTTTCATGATGGCGTTGACGTGAATCCCGCCCTTGTGGGCAAAAGCGCTGCGGCCCACGAAGGGCCGGTTGCTTCGGGGGACCTGGTTGGCGGTCTCGCTCACGAAGCGTGAGAGATTCTTGAGTCGGGCCAGGTTTGCATCGGAAATGCAGTCATACCCCATCTTGAGCTTGAGGATGGGGATCAGGGACGTCAGGTCGGCGTTGCCGCAGCGCTCCCCGTAGCCGTTGATCGTACCGTGCACCATGCGGGCGCCGGCCCTGATCGCCACGATCGCGTTGGCCACGGCCATGGCGCTGTCGTTGTGGGTGTGGATGCCGATGCCCGGGGCGCGGGGGAGATCCAGCTGGTCGATGAAGGTTTTGACCCGGCCGGTGGCGGCTTCCACGTCGTAGACCATGGATCCGCCGTTGGTGTCGCACAGGACGATCCAGTCCGCGCCGGCCGTCATCGCCGCTTCGAGCGTTTTCAGGGCATAGGCCTCGTCCGCGCGGAAACCATCGAAGAAATGCTCGGCATCGTAGATCACCTCGCGCCCGTGGGATTTGAGGTAGCGCACGGTGTCGTCGATCATGGCCAGGTTTTCCGCCAGGCTGTTGTTCATGATCTGGGTGACGTGCAGATCCCAGGTCTTGCCGAAAATGGCCACGGCCGGTGCGCCGCTGGCGATCAGGGCCTTCACGTTGGCGTCGTCTTCCACGGCGACGCCGGGTCGACGGGTAGCGCCAAAGGCCGCCAGCCGGGTGGTATTGAAGGCTTCCCGCCGGGCCAGATCGAAGAAATGCATATCCCGCGGGTTGGAGCCGGGCCATCCGCCTTCCACGTAGTGCACCCCCATCTCGTCCAGACGCCGGGCGATGGCCAGTTTTTCGTCGGCTGAAAAGCTGATGTTCTCGCCCTGGGTGCCGTCCCTCAGGGTGGTGTCGTATATCTGCATGGTCTCCATAGTGGCTTCCGTTCCTGCCTGATGCGTGCGTGGGTTACTGTTGATTGCGCCGGTTTTCAGGGCGCAGCGCGCGCACCGCCGCACCGGCGCGCCACATCTCGGAATTGCCGAGGGTGTTCAGTTCGGTTTCGAGTTTTTCGCGGTAGTCGGGCGTGCTGCAGGCTTCCATGACCCGCTGGGTTTCCTGGCCCGAGACCACCGCCCCATAGAGCTGATCGAACACCGGGACCACGGCGTCGCGGAAGCGTGGGGCCCAGTCCAGCGCACCGCGCTGGGCCGTGGTGCTGCAATTGGCGAACATCCAGTCCATGCCGTTTTCGGCCACCAGTCGGATCAAACTCTGGGTGAGCTCCTCCACCGTTTCGTTGAACGCCTCGCTGGGGCTGTGGCCGTGTTTGCGCAGCAGGTTGTACTGCGCCTCCATGACGCCGGCCAGGCAGCCCATAAGGACGCCGCGCTCGCCGGTCAGGTCGCTGTGGACCTCTTTTTCGAAAGTGGTGGGGAAGAGGTACCCGGAACCGATGGCGATGCCCGTGGCCAGGGTGCGCTCGCGGGCGCGTCCGGTGTGGTCCTGGAAGACGGCGAAACTGGAGTTGATGCCGCTGCCGTCCAGGAAGTTGCGGCGCACCGTGGTGCCTGACCCCTTGGGGGCCACCAGGATGACGTCCACGTCTTCCGGCGGGACGACGCCGGTCTGCTTGTTGAAGACCACCGAAAAGCCGTGGGAGAAGTAAAGCGCATCCCCCGGGTTGAGGCAGGCCCGTACCGTGGGCCACATGGCGGCCTGGCCGGCGTCGGAGAGCAGATACTGAATGATCGTGCCGCGCCGTGCGGCCTCCTCGACCGGAAAGAGCGTCTCGCCCGGTACGAAACCGTCGGCCAGGGCCCGCTCCCAGGAGGCGCCGCCTTCGCGTTGGCCGACGATGACGCTGACACCGTTGTCGCGCATGTTGAGGGCCTGGCCGGGTCCCTGGACGCCGTAGCCCAGCACGGCCACGGTCTCTTGGGCCAGCAGTTCCCGGGCCTGGTCCAGGGTGAATTCTTCCGCGGTGATGACCTCCTCTACGACTCCTCCAAAATCAATCTGCGCCATCGGTCTTTCCTCCAAGTGGGTTGAAAATCGTATTCGGTTCCATAAAGCTCTTTTCCAAACGATGATGCGCGGCTGCCGGGAATGCTCATTTGGGCTCGCGCAGCAGCGCGATCGTACCGGTGCGGGCGATTTTTTTGATGCCCATGGGCCGCAGCAGATTGAGCAGGGCGGTCATCTTGCCCTCGTCGCCGGTGACTTCGATGATGTAATGCTCCAGGCCGACGTCGATGACCTTGCAGCGGAAGATGTCGACGATCCGCAGGATTTCGGCACGATGTTCGGGCGCGGCCCGGACACAGATCAGGGCCATCTCCCGCATGACCGACGCCTGGTGGGTCAGATCCCGCACCTTGACCACGTTGATCAGTTTGTTGAGCTGTTTTTCGATCTGCTCGACCACCGGCGG
>JASJBQ010000327.1 GCA_030066455.1 Desulfobacterales bacterium | reverse complement strand
TAGGGCGACACATCGCGCGATAGGGCCTGGCGTTTGCCGGGCGCCGGCGCCAGTTCGACAAAGGCGTCGAGCATCTCCCGGACGCCGAAATTGTTGATCGCGCTGCCGAAGAAGACCGGCGTCTGACTGCCTTGGAGATAGTGGTCGATTTCAAACGGGTTGGCCGCGCCCTCGAGCAACGCGATGTCTTCGCGCAGTTCACCGGCCTGGTCGCCGAGCAAGTCGTCGAGCGCCGTGTCGCCCAGATCCGAAATCACGATGCCCTCGTCGCTGCGGGTCTCCCGGCCGGGGGTGAACAGGTGCAGCTGTTTCTGGTAGAGGTTGTAGACGCCCTTGAAGCGCTTGCCCATGCCGATGGGCCAGGAAAGGGGGGTGCATTCGATCTGGAGCTTGTCCTCGATCTCGGCCATGAGGTCGAGCGGGGCCACTCCCTCGCGGTCGAGCTTGTTGATGAAGGTGATGATGGGCGTGTTTCGCATCCGGCAGACTTCCATCAGCTTTTCGGTCTGCGGCTCCACGCCCTTGGCGCTGTCGATGACCATCAGGGCGCTGTCCACCGCCGTGAGGACGCGGTAGGTATCCTCTGAAAAGTCCTGGTGGCCCGGGGTGTCCAGAAGATTGATGTCGTATTCCCGGTAGTTGAATTTCATCACCGAAGAGGTCACCGAGATGCCGCGCTCCTTCTCGATGGCCATCCAGTCGCTGGTGGCGTGGCGGGCCGCCTTGCGGGCCCGCACGGCGCCGGCCTGCTGGATGGCCCCGCCGAAGAGCAGCAGTTTTTCGGTAAGGGTGGTTTTTCCGGCGTCCGGGTGGCTGATGATGCCGAACGTCCGGCGGCGGTCGATTTCTTTATGCTGATTGGTTTCCATCATGTTTTACACCCCGTTGTCGGGTGCGCCCACGCGATCGATACGCTCACACGCCCGCCGTGCATCGGCGGCGATGCGGCGCGACAGCCCGGAGCCGACGCCGACCCGAACGCCGATGACCGCCGTGGTGAAAGGGCACCGACCAGGCACAGCGTCAGCCGCTGACCATCGTTGTGGATGGCGTCGCTTGGATCGTCATTTTTCGGTTCGCTGGTGGACGGCCTTGCAAGAACTGCAGCCGTCTTTGGGAAAGCATGTCCAGGTGCGGGCGGACGTTAGGCAATCTTAACGTCGGGCTGCCCCTTGCGGCGACGGATCACGCGGTGACCAGTGCTGTTGCGTCGCGTGGGCTGTTTTTCCTGTGGCGCGGCGTCGGCGGTCTTAAGCAGCTGACGCAGTTGAGCTTCAATTCTCTTGATTTTGTTTTCGTCCATTGACCTTCACTTCATTTGGGGTTGATCAAGATACCGATCGGTCATTGCGGGTTCGGACCTGATTGAACCCTGGATGATCGGCCTAAAAAAAACCGCTCGTTTCGAGCGGATGGCAACCATTGTGAGACCGGGAAGGAATCGCCAACCCGGAGGTTGAATGCCACCTATATCAGAATTTGCCCCGATGCAAGCGAAAAATCCTTTAAAGCGCCCGCGCGGGATGCATTTCAGACCGTAGAATCCTATATCGGCCGAAAACGGAAAGGCTTTAGTTTGGAAGGCGGCCACCGCATTTCAGCGGCCGCCCTGCGGGCCCGCATGCTGACCCTCAGGGAAAAATCTCACTTAAATACTTGAAAAGTTTACGCGAAGCGGCAGCCCCCGATGCGTTCGCCTTCGCTCGTCGCGCGTTGCGGGCCAGTTGTCCAAGTTTCTGGCGGTCCGCTGCCGGGCAGACGGAAAGAATCTCCCTGAGGGTTGCCTCGTCACCGTTCTGCAGGGCGTCGCGCCAGGCCTCGATGCGCCGGAAGGTCTGCGCTTTTTCGAGGTTCCCGCGACCGATGTTCTCGAGGGCCGCTTTGATAGGCCCGGTGTCGATGCGCCGCAGGATGGCGCCAATGTATTGAATCTGCCGGCGGCGGGCGCCGTGCGCGCGGGTTTTACGGGCCAGTTGCACGGCCGCTTGCAGGTCCGCCGGCAGGTCGATGGCGGCCACCTGCTCCGGACTCAGGGCGAGAAGGGCTTCGCCGAGCGCCTTGCGGGCATGGTCCGCCTTTTTGCGCTGGGTTCGGCTGGGAACGACGGCTTCGGGCCGGTCAGCCGATGGCTTCATGTTGCCTCCCTGGGCATCCCAACTGCCCGCAGGCCGCCATCAAATCGCGGCCGCGGGGGGCGCGTTGCTGGACGTTGACCCCGATCCGAATGAGCTTTTGCCGGAACGTATCCAACTCGGCCGCCGTCGGTGATCGATAGGCATCGTCCAGACCTGGGTTATAGGCGATCAGGTTGATTTTGGCGCGCAGGGGCTTCAACCAGGCGGCCAGGGCCGCGACACAGGCGTCGCTGTCGTTGATCCCTGGAATCAGCACATAGGCCACCATGATCAGGTAGCCCTTCTTGAGCGGGTAGGCCATCAGGGCCTGCTGGAGGCGGTCGAGGGGGGCCGTGCGGGTCAACGGCATCAAGCGGGCCCGCAGCCGGTCTTCGGGCGCATTGAGGGACACCGCCAGCTTCAGATGGGGCATTTTCAGCCCGGCCAGCTTTTCAATGCCGTCGATGCGGCCGGCCGTGGACACCGTGATATAGCGCAGGGCGATGTCCAGGCCCCGCTGGTCACTCATCACCCGAACGGCTTGGATGACGTTGTCGAAATTATCGAAGGGCTCCCCCATGCCCATGAAAACCACGTTGCGCACCTTGCGGCCGTAGCCGCGACGGGCGTTGTAGACCTGCCCCACGATTTCCTCCACCGTGAGCTGCCGCACGAACCCCATGCGGGCCGTGGTGCAGAATCGGCAGCCCATCCGGCAGCCGACCTGGCTGGAGATGCAGACGGTCTTGTGCGTTTCCATGGGCAGCAGGACCGATTCGATGCGGGCGCCGTCCTGCAGCGCGGTGACGAATTTCACCACACCGTCCTGATCCACCGCCTCCACCACCCGGCCGGGCGCATGGGCCAGGTCGTCCGCGAGCCGCGCCTTCAGTCCGGGGGAAAGATCGATGGCGGGCGCCTCCCACGCCCGCGGGTTCAGGTTGCGGTAGAATTCGCGGTAAAGCGCGCCGGCAAGAAACGCCCCCTTGCCGTAGCGTTCCGCAAATTGGGCGGCAAGCGCTTCAAATGTCAGTGCCAGCAGTCGCATCTGTAAAAAAAAGTCTCCCGGAGATCGGTTCACGCAAGCCGTGCGGCGAAGAGGGTCACGAACCCGTCTGAGAATCGCGTGGCCGAGGGTCACAGGCCAGCTGATCCAAGTCGTCGGCCAGCTTGTCGAGGCGCTCCACGATATGCCGGCGCTGTTTCAGTGTCAATGCGCTGGAGATATTCTCCAGAAAGCGAAACGTCAGTTGCTTGTTGATGTCGATTTTTTCCTGGTAGGAGGGATCGCGAAGCCTTTCCGGTGCGGCGAAAAGGTCCAGAAACCGGCGTTCGAAATCCGGCCCCGGCTGCCGCCGGGCAAGTTCGCGGTGCAGCGCGGCCTGGAAACGTCGGCGATGCGCCAGCCATTCGTCGGCGGTTTCCGCCAGGCTGGAGGCCCAATCGGCCGCAAGCGCTTTTTGCTTGGGATTCAATGGCCCCGTCCAGTAGGCCAGGCGCTTGACCATGCGTTTTTCCCTGTTCCGGCGGCGATCGTCGACCGGCGGATCGACATACTCGCCTTCCAGATCGCGATTCTTCTTCTCGATGTTGGCGAAAAGGGTATCGATCTGCTCGTCGCTGGCGGTGACCAGAATCGCCACCGCATCCGGGCCGATCTTGTAGACCAGCTCGACCCAGTAGGCCTTGAGCCGATCAAAATGCTCGGCCCAGCGATCAGCCCGCACGGGCTGGCCCGGAACACTCAAATCGCTCCGCAGCTCGCGCAGGAAACCTGCATACCGGGTCAGCTGCGTGCGGCAGTGCCAATCGAGCTGATAAGCGAGCCGTGCGGACAATTCGTCGCTCTGGTGCGGATCGAGTTCGATGTAGTCCTCGACGTACCAGGGGATGATCCAGTCCAGATTGGTATAGGTCCAGCGGGGGCCGCAGGCCACGAGCATAAGGGCAGCGATAATAATTGAGAGCACTTTGTGCATTTTTCAATCTAGCGAGGCACGCGTTGGTTGGCAAGCCCCCAGCCGCCGGATTTCCATCCCCACCGGAGGGGCCTGCGTCAGCGAGCCGTCCAGCGACGAAGTGGTGGGCGGCCGAACTGACAGTTTCCGACAAATCATTGACAATATTTGGCTACGACCACCGGGAAACCGCCCGATCGGCCGGTCACTGGATGCCGGCCGCCCCCGGCCACAAAAGAAAAAAATCTTCAACCAATTAAAATAATTGATTAAATTACTACAGCCCACACCCGCCCTTGACAGTGATCTAAATGGCGTGGATATTGCATATAAAGTTCGCAATCCCTCGGCAGACACGATCAAATCTGCCCTCAAACACCGGCAAGGATCCCCAAATGCGTTTCAGAGGAAGCACGCCGTATTCGGACGCCGTGATCAGACGGCAAGGCCTGCGACACATCGTGGCGCTCCTGGCCGTTGGCCTGCTTTTGGCCGGGACGTCGTGGGGCAATCCACCCGGCAACCTGCTGGATGCCGGTCTTTTTCGATCGTTCATCCTGGATGCCGATCATCGCGATCCCCTGGTGGCCTTCGGCGAGGTCAGGCATCAGGTCGACGCCTCCCTCAGCCGGGAAAACCGAGCCTATCTCGGCGGCAACAAAACTTTGATGGAATCCATCCGCTCCGCACTGGCAAGCGATACGCCGCGGTGGCGGCTGGCCCAGGCCTCGACACGGCTGATGATCGTACCCGAACAGCGTCCGGTCTACGCGGCCCTGTTCGAGAAATACTGTCAGGCGGCGGTGGATTTCGTGCTGGCCAAGACACGCCTGCCCAATCCCTACCAGGACATTGCCACTTTCGTGGGTGAGAACGGACAGGATTCGGCGCCCGCCGCCGGGGGAGGTGTCACGGCCTATCTGGTGCACCATATCGCTGACGTCTATACCGAGGAGTATGTCTTTTTCACGGCGAAAGACAGCGGCCCGCAGGTCAAGATTGAACTAAGCAACCGCAACTACACCGGCGAGGTCGGCTCCTATTCTTCCTATCTGGTTATCGACGAAGACCAGAATCTGGAATTTATCCACAGTCCCTACACCCTGTGGCGCAACAGTGCCGAGCATCCTCTCAACGTACTGATCGCGCCCGTGGAGGAAACCCTGCACATCGCCCTGCGTCATTTCACTGAAGC
>JASJBQ010000050.1 GCA_030066455.1 Desulfobacterales bacterium | reverse complement strand
GGCCTCCCGGCACATCAACGCCCTGCCGGAACTGGTGGGGGCCGTTTTGGACAACGGTAAGCAGATGCTGCTCAAGACCACGATTTCCAGAACGTTGGAGGAGACGGAACGGTTGCCTGAAGACGGGGTCCCGTTCGACGTGCGACGTCTGGTTAAAAAAAATTGATAACAAACCCCGATTCGGTGCAATGGGCCCACCTTCGCTGCCGATCAGCGGCGCGTCGAGACCCATTGTGAATCGTATTTAAATAAAGGAGAATCAAATGAATACGGAACTCTTCAACATCTCGGTCGAGGGATTCGAGATCGTCAATCATATTCTGACACTCGGCTATGCTTCCATGGCCGCCGCATTGCTCTATTTCGTACTCACCAAAAACAACAGCCTGCCCAAGTACCGCATGTCGTCCGTTATTTCGGTCGTCGTCATGGTGTCGGCCTTCCTGCTGCTCTTCATCCAGAAGCAAAGCTGGTCCAATGCCTATGCTTTCAACGGCGCCGTCTACACGCTCAAGGAGGGGGCTGATCTGTTCACCAACGGCTACCGCTACCTCAACTGGCTGATCGATGTGCCCATGCTCCTGATCCAGATTCTGTTCGTGGCCGAAATTACCGGCTCCGACCGTTTCAAATATATGGCCCGTTTTTCTTTGTCCGGCTGTCTCATGATCATTCTGGGCTACATCGGGCAGTTCTACGAGCCGGGGCGGCTTAACGCCAACCTCTTTCTGTGGGCTTTCTGGGGGCTCGCCTCGACGGCCTTCTTCATCCACGTTCTCATCCTGATCACGAGGGTCATCCGTCAGGGTCAGTCCATCATGGAGGGCACGCCACGCGCTTTGTTCGGCGCGATCCTGCCGTTGTTCTACATCTCTTGGTGGCTCTATCCTCTGGCCTACGCCGCACCGGCGCTCATGCAGTTCGGGGCATCTTACGAACTGACCATCGTCAGCCAGCAGGTCATCTACACGATCGCGGACATCGCTTCGAAGATTGTCTACGGCGTCATGCTCTCCGCTACAGCCACAATGCTGAGTGAAAAGAAGGGTTACGCCATGGCCCAGGCTTGACAACTACGAGACCGGGGCCTGCCGGCCCCGGTCGTAAAACGTAATTGGAATAACGAGGTTACCATGTTAAGCGCATTCAATTTGCAAAAGAAACAGATCCGTGCTCGCGCGGCCACGTCAGGCGGCCGTAAGGCCATCGTTGTTGGCGGTGGTTTCGGCGGGATCGCCTCGGCCCTGCGGCTTCGAGCGCAGGGCTTCGAAGTAACCCTCCTCGATCGCATGTCTCGTCTGGGCGGACGGGCCCAGGTCTTCGAGCGGGATGGTTTCATCTACGATGCCGGGCCCACCGTTATCACTGCGCCGTTTCTCTTCGAGGAGCTTTTCGCGCTCTTTGGGGAAGACCTTCACGACCATGTCACCCTGAAACCGCTGGATCCCTGGTACCGTATTGTTTTCTCCGACGGCAAGTCCTTCGATTATGGGGGCACGGTGGCCGATACCCTCAAAGAGATCGAGCGCTTCAACCCTGAAGACCGGCAAGGTTACCTGCGCTTGCTGGAGATGTCGCGCCGCATTTTCGACGTGGGTTTCAGCGAGCTTTCCGACCGGCCTTTTCACCGGGTGGGGGAGATGTTGGCGCAGGTGCCGCGGCTCATCCGTCTGCAAAGCTATCGTACGGTCTACGGACTGGTATCGCATTATTTGAAGGATCCCTACCTGCGGAAAATCTTCAGCGTTCAGCCTCTGCTGGTGGGCGGCAGCCCAACCGATACGACCTCGATCTACAGCCTGATCCACTATCTGGAGCGCCGTTGGGGCATTCATTACTGCATGGGGGGTATGGGGGCTCTGGTCGACGCCCTGGGGAACCTGATGGCGCGGCACGGCATCGAACAGCAGCTGGGTACCACGGTGACGCAGGTCACCATGCAGGGCGGTCAGGTCAGCGGGGTGCGCCTGGCCGACGGCACCCTCCGGCCGGCGGATCTGGTGGTCATGAATGCCGACCCGCCGTACGTGTACACGCACATGATGCCGCCGGATTTCGACGGCGGCTGGCAGGCGCGACGCATCCGCCGGATGACTTTTTCAATGGGCCTGTTCGTGCTGTATTTCGGCACCGACCGTCGCTACGAACATATCGCGCATCACACGATCTGGATGGGACCGCGTTTCAAGGGCCTCTTGCGCGATATCTTCCATCGCCGTCGTCTGGCCGAAGATTTCAGCCTCTATCTGCACCGGCCCACAGCTACGGATCCATCCATGGCACCGCCGGGATGCGACGGTTTCTACGTGCTCTCGCCGGTTCCCAATCTAAAAGGTGATACGGATTGGCAAAAAAGTGGCGACGCCTACCGTGACCGCATTCTGGCCACCCTGGAAACACATCTCATGCCCGGGCTGAGGCAGCACCTGGTCCACACGTCCTATATGACGCCGCTTGATTTCCAGCGCGACTATCTTTCCATGTGGGGCAGCGGTTTTTCGATCGCACCGATTTTCAGCCAGTCCGCCTGGTTTCGTTTTCACAACAAGGCGCCCGGCGTGGACGGCCTTTACTTTGTCGGCGCCGGCACGCATCCAGGCGCCGGCGTGCCCGGCGTGCTGTGTTCGGCCAAGGTGCTGCAAAACGTGATCGCATCCGAACAGCCGCAGGTTGTGGCGGCCTGAAATGGAGTAAGCACGCATGCAACACACCGATACCATGCAACACCTTGATACTACCGGGCGCCGCCGCGCGGCACGCCGCGTTCTGGCGCGCAAGAGTAAAAGTTTCAACTGGGCCGCACGGCTGTTCGACCGTCATACCGCCGATGACGTGGCAACGCTCTACCACTTCTGCCGTCTGGTCGACGACATCGCTGACCATCAAGAGATTTCGGCGGCGCGTCACCGCCTGGCGCTGATCGGCGCGGAGCTGGATTATGGGGAAAGCACCCAGCCCGAAGTGATGGCCCTGATCGAATTGGCCCTTCGGCGCGGTATGAACCTGCGACTGCCGGGTATGCTGGTTGACGCGGTGCGCACCGACACCGGTGAGGTGCGTCTGGCCTCTGAAGCGGACCTTCTGCGCTACGCCTATGGGGTGGCCTCCACGGTCGGTCTGATGATGTGTGCTGTGATGGGGGTTCGCGATGCGGCGGCCGAACCGTTTGCCGTCGATTTGGGTATTGCCATGCAACTCACCAATATCGCTCGTGATGTGGTCGAGGATGCCTGGCGCGGGCGGCGCTATATTCCCGAAGATTGGCTGGGGCAGGATCTGGCCCCTGCCCGTATTGCGGCGGCTTCAGCCGCGACACGGCGGCGCGTTCTGGAAGCCCGTGAACAGCTTCTTGCGCTGGCGGATGTCCACTACCGCAGCGCCGATCGCGGGATGCGCTTTATCCCCTGGCGGGCGCGCCTGGCCGTGACCACCGCGGCCCGACTTTACGAAGCCATTGGGGATCGCTTGCTTTCGGGTGACGTGGCGTGGGGGCAGCGGGCTATTGTCAACCGCAGCGGCAAATTGCGCGAGACGCTGCGGGCCTGGGGCCACCTATTCTTCAATCCGAGGTTCTGGGATATTGGCCCTCGCCCGGTGCATGATGCCCGTCTGCATCGTGCTCTGGCAGGGCGGCCCGGTGCCAACGGAGGCCAGCCGTGAATACGGTCTACGACTTCGCCATCGCCGGTGCGGGCTGTGCCGGACTTTCCCTCGCCGTGCGTCTGAGCGGTGTAACCAACGGTCGCCATCGCATCGCCCTTATCGATCCGCGCCAGTCCTACGGCATGGATCGCATCTGGTGTTTCTGGAATACGGTCCCGCATCCTTTCACTCCGGCAATAAAACACAGCTGGCAGCGCTGGAAAGTTCGGTATAAGGGCCGCGAAAGCATGCATGCCTCATCGCGCTATGCGTACCAGTATATACCGGCCGATGCGTTCTACGACACGGCCCTGGCGTACCTTGAGAAAAAACCGACGTTCGATCTGCTGCTCGGAACCGCGGCCAATGCCATCGTCACGCAGCAAGGCGCCGCTCTGATTAAAACCAACAACGGCGACATCAGGACACGCATGGCCTTTGACGGCCGCAATGGCGCGGATCACTGGAAGGGAAAATCGTTTCTCCTGCAGCACTACGCCGGGCAGCGGGTCAGGACAACGGCCCCGGTTTTCGATCCCGGCATCATGACGCTTATGGATTTCGATGTCTCCCAAAAAGACGGCATCAGTTTTGTCTACGTGCTGCCCTTCTCCGCAACCGAGGCCCTGATCGAGCCCACGGTCTTCTCCCACAAGCCTCTTGCCACCGAGGCTTACACTGATCTGATCCGGCGCTATCTGCACGAGCGCTATCGTATAAACGACTATGCCGTCGTCTTTCAGGAGCAGGGCGTCATTCCCATGACAACGACCCTCGCCCCGCCGCGCCGGCTGGAGCAGGTGGTATCCATCGGAACGGGCGCCGGCATGGTCAAAGGCAGCACCGGCTACGGTTTTCTGGCCATTCAGGAATGGAGCCAGACCCTGGCCAACGCGGCTGTCCGCGGGCCCGGCACCCGTTTATCATCGCCGCGTTCGCGTCGGGCGACATTCATGGATCGTGTCTTCCTCGCCTTTCTGGAGGCGTGTCCCGAAGCGGCGCCCGAAGTCTTCTTCAATCTCTTCCAGCGCGTACCGGCGGACCGTCTGGTCCGCTTTCTTTCCGATCAGGCCAACCCGATCGACGTGGGCGCGGTCGTGAACGCCATGCCCAAAGCGCCGTTCATCAGACAAGCTCTGAGCGTCGTTGGGGGGCGCAAATGAAGGCCGTGACGTCATCACCGACGTCCGATCCACACCACGGTATGGGGCCCACCCGCCTCTTTGTATTCTGCGGATTGATCGCCACCGCCATTGGTCTCCTGTTGGGTCCCGGTACGAGCGGAAGCCATCTGTTGCTTTTGCTGGTATTGCTGCCGTTTACCGGAATTCCCCACGGCGCGCTGGATTACGCCCTGGCCCGGGTATTGTTCCGGCAACGCTTCGGGCGTTATTGGGCCCTCGGGTTCGTAAGCCTTTATCTGCTGGCAATGGCCCTCGTGCTCGTCGTTTGGGAATTTCAGCCAACTTGGAGTCTGGGTGCCTTCCTGGCCCTGACCTACTATCACTTCAGCACCGGTGATGCCTTGGTTACCCCCTGGACACCAGCCCTGGTGCGCGTGAGCGAATGGGTCGGCCGCGGGGGCATTATCCTGTGCTTTCCGGCGATCTTCGATCGCGGCGTTGTCCAGGGGCTGTTATCGTATCTGGCGCCGGAGGATGGGGTGCGATTGCTGCTTGACGCCCTGACCGCCCTGGCGCCGGTCAGTGCCCTGGCCGCGGGGATCTGTCTGGCGGGCAGCCTGGTCGTCTTCGTCCGCCATCGGGCGACCATCGATCTGGCTCGGGGTGTCGAAATCGCCGTCTTGGCCCTTATCTTCTCCGTATTGCCGGCGCTGCTGGCGTTTACGATCCATTTCAGTTTTTTGCATTCGACGCGCCACATGCTGGGCGTTGCCGCCCGGACGCGTGGTCGGTCGGCGCTGGCGGTCTGGAAAGATATGTTATGGATCTCGATGCCCGTCACCCTGGTCACCTTGTTGCTGGGCGCCGGCGTCTACGGGCTGGCCAGCGGACTGTCGTTCGATACGGCCAACCTGATGCGGGTAATATTCATCGGGATCGCCAGCATGACTTATCCTCACGTGCTCGTCGTGTCCCTGGTCACGCGTGCCGGTCTTGATGGGCCGTCTTCGCAATCAGCCGCCGCGAGAAACGCGCGGGGTGTTCAATCCTACACTATGGGAGCTAGGTATTGAAAACGGCCTTGCCGCGCGATATCGACGTTGTCATCATCGGCGCTGGTCCTGTGGGCCTGACGGCCTCCCTGCTATTAAATCAGTGGCGGATTGCGCATATTGTGGTCGAAGCGCAGGACCCGCCGAGCGACCATCCCCAGGCGCATTTCATCAGTGCACGCTCGATGGAGATCTTTCGCGAGCTGGGGGTGGAGGAAAAGATACGTAACGCCGCCGCACCCCTTGACGAGTGGTGTCGTCACGTTTACGCTACCCGTCTGGCTGAAAGGCCCAGGGGCCGGTGGGCCCACGACGCATCGCCCAGTTCTCTGCTGGGGGTAATCGATCATTTTTCAACAGGACCCGACCACAGGATAAGTCCCAGCTGGGAAAGCAATCTGTCCCAACCCCTACTTCAGGACCTGCTGCGGTCGGCCGTGGCCAATCGCCGCAATGGGCGTCTGCTAATGGGATGGCGCGCGGAAGTAAGGGAAAAGCAGGCGGCCGTCGATGTCGTGCTGCGGCCAGCCGCCGGCGGGCGTGAGCATCGCCTGCGCTGCCAATATGTCATCTGCGCTGACGGTGCCCACAGCGCCAGTCGCGAGCGTCTGGGGATCGGGCGCATCCAACGAACCCCCACCCTGCAGCATCTGCTCAACATCCATTTTTTCAGCCCGACCCTGGCCGCGCTTCTGCGGCGGCGCCCGACGGCCATGCTCTATTTCGTCTATGCGCCCCAGGGTGTCGGCGTGTTCGTGAACCATTCCCTCTCACGGGGCGAATTCGTGCTCCAGTTGCCCTATTTCCCTCCCTTTGAGAACCCCGAAGCCTTCGACCATCGGACTTGCGCCGAGATCATCGACCAGCTGGCGGGCGCACCCGCCAGAGCCGATATTCGCAGCATACGCACCTGGCGTCTCGAGGCCTGGGTGGCGCAGCGCTTCCATTCCCGCCGTGGACGTTGTTTTCTCGTAGGCGACGCCGCGCATCAAATTCTGCCGGCCGGTGGTTTCGGAATGAATACCGGAATCGCTGAGGCCCACAACCTGGCCTGGAAACTGGCCCGGGTCTTGTGGGAAGAAAAATCCGGGGCGCGCGCGACCGCGCAAACGCTGCTGGCCACCTACGATAGCGAGCGCCGTCCGCTGGCGGAAAAGGCCATCGCGCTCAGTCGGATCAACTTCGAAAAGACGCTGACAGTCGGCGCGGCCATCGGCCTGAGCTGGCGGGCCGCCTGCGGCTTGCAGAGGCTGATGGAGCGCTTGCCTTTGCCTGCGGCCGTGCGCGGAACGTTATTTCGGGCGGGGATGCAAATGGGGCGCAACCAGGTGCGCTTGCTCGATTGCGACAATCCGATCGGTCGATTCCGCCGCCGGCGCGTGCGCGCGTTGTTGCGGGCGCCGGCGCAGCTTCTGCCGATGCGGTTTCCGCATCAGGACCTGGGCGCCGTTTACCGTCGCAGTTGGCGACCAACGCGTACCGGGGCGAATGGTCCTCCTGGTGCATCCGGTCCGATCATCCCCACCTGGCAGACCGGTGCAAGGCTGCCCCATTTCAGGTTGCGCCAAATCGGGGCCAGCGCCAACACGAGGATATCGTCGATCGATCTGGCCGGCATTGCCGGGCGCCGGCACGGTGTCCCTGTCTATGTTCTTCTGATCTTTGGTCCTAAAACAGACGCGGCCCCGGAGCTGGTCGACACGATTGCCCCGCGCTTTAAACCTTTCGAAACGGTGCACATCGGTCGTTCCGGAGACCTGGATGCGCCGGTGGATTACGTGCTGGATCCTGGTGTCGGGTCTGATGGCGCACTGCCGCCGGCCGCCCTCGTAAGGCCGGACGGTCATCTGGCCTGGGTCGCGCCGTCTGCCGGTCGCGAAGAGACCGCAATCCATTAAGTGAAAACCGGAAGAATACTCACCAGCGTGCTTTACTGCGCCGTAAAATGAATGACCCCGGCCGCATCAAGAATGCGGAATGTGAATGACGATGTGAAGTAGAGTGTGACGGCATCGGTGTCGTGACTCTCGTAACCGATGGCCAGGTCGTTGCCCAGGATGATTTCGAAGTCCCCGCCGCGCTGGGAGAGCATGTAGGCTTCGTTTTCAAAACTACCGCTCAGGTAGGGGCTTAGATGAACCAGGCCGCCCAGGATGTTTTCGGCCTGCATCTTTACGGGGTAACCCTGGAAATGGGCCGACATCCGGCTCCAGAGCTTGGGGCCCACCACAAAGGCGAAGGGCCCCTCGACCGAGCGGCCGGCAAAGACGGTCAGCCCTTCGGCAATGCCCTCGAGCAGCTCTTCGGGGGTCGCACCAATGCTCAGGCACTCCTGGCCCTGGCACTGCTTGAGGCCGTGAATATTGGCATCGGGCAGGCCGTGATAGACCACACTTTCTTCGAACAGAGCGATCTTCTGGGCCGCATCCTCAAGATTGGAGAGATCGATATCTTTGGCCCCCCGCACGGCATTGTCCATTTCTTTGATGTCGAGCGTAAAGGGAATGCGGGTTTCCACGAGGTGATGGACCTTGTGAATGCCATAGTTCAGACCGCTTCCGGGCTGCTGATCCGGAAAATCGAGCCGCCCCTCGGGGACCCCTGGAAAATCAGGCCCCATAGGACCGGAAAGATCAATGACTTTGCGAGCCGAAAGGATGGCCTTGAGGCTGCGGGTGGCCTGGGCGTCGATTTCAGCCCAGGCTTCGGCCGGTATGGGTGCCAGTTCTCTTTTTAGGATGTCCATGTTTTCCCCCCTCGTGGATGAGTGTCAGGGCCCGCTGACGGGCCAGTTATTTGAGGCTGCCGATGCCGAGTCCGCGCGAACTGGAAGCCGTCGGCCGGGTCGTTCGGGCTTGTTCCTGAATCGCTTGGGGAACGTCAGGCAGCTCGATATTAAGCAGTTTTTCCTTGGCCTCAAGAAAAAGTTTACCCAGGGCCGTCAGATCGTCGACCTCAAAAAGGGTGCGGGCCAGGGGGAAGATCTCGGCCTCCTCCTCGTCCAGGTGGTGGGTCGTGTATTCCCCGAGGCCTTCGATCTTGATGGGAAAATTCGCGTGTTCCCGGGGAAAGCCCTCGGCGTCCTTGATGATCAATTCAATGATGTGGTGTTCGTTTACGGCCTCCAATGCGTCGTGGCGGGCGTCGGCTTTCATTTCCAGCAGATCGTAGAAGTACTTTTCTTCCATGGTGTGGTGGACGACCAGATGCCGCGAGAATTCGTCGAACTGCGCCGGATCATTCTCGGAGGCTTCATAAAGTTGTCTTAACGTCTGGTGATGGTCGACCAGGGCGGTGATGATGTCCATGATGGCTCCTTTGATGGTTGGGGTCGCGTCTTCCGGGGGTAAACCTTGGATGCGGTAAACGATTTCCTGGCGAGGCCTGCGGGGGCAGGATAAGGCCGCCGGGGGCGGTTGTGGTGAACGGGGGCCTCGTTTCAATTCGTCCGGCAGACTACCATATCGCGGTTGTAATTGCCATGGGATATGTGTCCGCGCGTTGCGTTTCGGAGGGCGGGAATTATGTTGATGCATTCATGAGACCGTCCGCCTGGACGTCCCTGTCGCTAATCCTCATATACGGAGCGAATGATGAATGACGATCGCGATCGCAATATACTGGACCAGCCCCTGACCACCTGCAGCCTGTCTCCGCGAACCGGGTTCAACCGTGACGGCGCCTGCCGCATGCCGACCGGCGATTTTGGCCGCCACGGCGTATGCGCCGAGGTGACCGAAGAATTTCTGGCCTTCACCCGCGGGCGCGGCAACGATCTTAGCACGCCTCAGCCCCTGTATGGCTTCCCGGGACTCAAACCCGGCGACCGCTGGTGCCTGTGTGCCGACCGCTGGGCGGAAGCCGCCGATAGTGGTGTGGCGCCGCCGGTGGTGCTAAGCGCCACCCATACCGGCGTATTGAGGCGCATCCCCCTGGAGCGTCTCCTGGCGCATGCTTTGACCGATGAGCAAGCCAACTGAGCGGCCACCGACCTTCAGTGCTGGTCGCGCAGGCGAATGCGGATCGCACCGCGCGCTGTCGAGGCATCAACCGGGCGGCCGCGCTGAAGGATATCGGCCCGGCCCCTGGCCACCAGCCGCCGTGCCGCCTTGCGTGCCGCCGGCATAAGCCCGCGCCAATTTTCACCGGACTGATTACCGGCCACGATCCGCGCGGCCTCACTGGGGCAGATCGTCTTGCCCACGCCGCGTGTCCGCAGCAATTCCAACATGACCGCCTCGAGGCGGCGGTCGCTGTCTCTCAGGCCGCTGTGACGGCAGGCACGGGAACAGTAGCGCACATTTTCCCAGTTCGTGCGCCAGCGGCGGCGCCAGACCATCCGGCGTCCGCAGACGGTGCAGAATTTTTCAGGCGGTGAATCCATCGCTTGATTGCTCTCTTGGGACGGCAAGCCGCGCGGCGTGGGCCAATAAACGCCCGGCCACGGCGCTGCCGCTCAGGAAAGCCCCCTCGATGCGCGAGCCCGCGCACCAGTCGCCGCAGATGCCGATGCTTTCCTCCCTGTGCCAGAGACAGCCCTCATCAAGCGCCTCAACGGCGGCGGCCGCGGTCCAGTATCGGCTCTCGGTATGCAGGGGCGAAACCGGCGGCCGGTCTATAAAGTGGAAAAACTCTTCGAGCATTTGTGCCTGGATATCGGTGTTCGCCATGTTCGCACGATCTTGCGGCCAGTCCCGGGCCGCGTGCAGCATCCAGATTGCCTGGCCGGTGCGTCCCGGCTTGCTGGCATTGCGGGCTGCCCATGACAACGGGCCGCGATTGAAGAAGATACCGTCCCAGGGCAGGTCCAACGGTGATGCGAATACGGCCATGAGCGCCCAGCAGGACTGCATGCGGACCTCCGCCACCCTCGATGTGAGCTTTGATTGGGGCGGCAGCAGGGCCTCGGCCTGCCGAGGCGGCACCGACAGGATCACGGCGTCATAGCGCTCCTGCATCCCGCTGTCCGTCAGCTCCGGACGCCAGCCGCCGCTGTCGGGCGCCAGCTTCTCAACCGTGGCGCCATAGCGCACATCCAGATCCCGCGCCAGGTGGACCGCCAACTGGCGCATATCCGGCACGGCCACGTAGCGAACCAGATCGCTTTGCAGGGGACGGAACGCGCCAGGGGCGTCCACTGCCGCCAGGGGCGCATCCCAGGGCACGACATGTCCTGACGCCATCCATGCTTTTACATGGCGCCGAAAACGCGGGTCGCGGGCGGTGAAATACTGCGCGCCCGCATCCACGGCGGTGCCCGCCCATTCAAATCCCGCCAGGCGGCCGCCGGGCGCGTCTTCATTTTCGTAAACCGTTACCCGGTGACCGTGATCGACCAAAATGCCCGCAGCCCTTAAGCCCGCAAGACCGGCGCCGATTACGGCGATTTTCAGCGCGGTCCCGGAGGCCGGCGGGTCGACCTTGCGGCGATAACGGGCGAGATCGAGCCGCCGGGCATGCCCCGCCAGCGGACGGGTCCGCAGCGCACCGCTAACGGGCTGTTCCGGGTGAAAGGGACGGTCGAACAATCCCAGGCACCAGAGGATACCCCCGTAGGAGTTGGGATCGCAACCGTCCAGGGCGAAGCGGTGATTGAGATCGATCAGAGATTGCAGCGCCTCTGTCGGTGACGGCGTCCAGGCCAGCAGCGCCTTGCCCCAGGTCATGCGAAGGTTGTTGTGCAACTCGCCATGGTGCAAAAGCGAGCGCTGAGCTGCGTCCCAGAGCGGCTCTCCCGTGCGGGCGCGTTCGAGCTGCTCCGGAGGATACAGCACCGGCCGGGGGTCGTCGCCATGGCGCGCGAGCGTCTCCCGGGCCCAATCCGGCAGACTGGATAGGTTCTCCGGATCGGGCGTGTGAAAACAGAAATTGTGGGCCAGCTCGCGCCAGATCAGCAGTTCGTCCAGAAACTTCTCGGCGCCCGCCGAACCGTCGGCGGCGGCCTCGCGCGCTATCCGCAAGGGTGAGACCATGCCGTAGTGGAGGTAGGGCGACAACCGGCTGACGCCCCGGGGGGGCATCATGGCCGCGTCGTTGCGCGAACGGGCGTAGGCCCGCAGACCGTCGCGTTTGAATGCTTCCCAGCGCGCGTAGCCGGCCTGTGAGCCGCCCCGGGTATGCGGGACCGGGCCGATACCGTGATCGATCCGGCAGCGGGCGGAAAGCCCCTCTAGGTCGGCCGCCTGCAAGTCGAGGCCTTCAAAGGGTAAGACGCCTGCAAAGGGATCCACCTGTGGCGCCTGGTCTTGCCAGGGGCGGGTCAAGCGGACATCGAAGGCTTGCTGGGTGTGCTTGCGAAACTGGAAGGCGCGCTCGAAAAGGCGGCCGACATTGGCCATGGGAACGATACAGCTGCAGTCAACGGTCCACAGGGGCTTAGCGATCTGCTTGGCAAGGGCTGCGGTCCAACGGGGAAAAGGCGGCGCGGGAAATGTTTCGGTGATGACGATGGCCGCGTCGTGGGCCAGTTTTCTGAGCGGTCCCGGTTGCTCGGGGATTTCGGGCAGATGGAAACGATAGGCGATGCCGCGGCGTGCCAACCCCTGCTGGAGGTCCCGGGCCCCTTCCATGATGAAGACGTGGTGGCGATCGGCGTTGTAAGCGTGGTTGCCGCCTAGCCCCTGATACACCAGAACCGGGCGCTCGATCTCATTGCCGACGAAAAGGGCAACGTCCAGGGCGGGATTCTCGTGATCGCGGATGGCGTGATGAAGCCAGCAAAGGACGTAGGGCTTGCCGGTATCGAGGGGACCGTCCTTCCTGATGGCGATACGCTCGGCCAGGTGGTCAGGCAGGTCCGATGGATGAATTGAACTTCGGGTCATGGCGGTCTGTAGCGATCCTTAGCAATAAAATTATAATCTAAACCGCTGCCAGATACATGCAAGTGCCCGGTCGATGCGCTGGATGCCTCTCGCTCCTTATCATGGGGAGAACATATGAGCTGTTGCGTCCAAGAAAAATTAATTTTTGTTTAATATTTTGGGCAAAATATTTAAACAAATATTTGACAAGTCAAAGAAAATGCTCATTATACAATTTAAATCTTACTAATTTAAGGGAGTGAAAACTTAAAACATGTCCGATAGGGATCAGCGAAAACATAACCGGCAAAATGAGAGTGCGATCATCAGCTTTGGTTTTCTTAACCAAACGCCACGCTATTTGGGATTTGTAAAGAATGTAAGTCAGTACGGTCTCTATTTCGTGAGCGAAAAACCCTTGAGCATCGGATCGCTCGTATCCATCCAACCCTGGCGATGCGGATCGCTGCCTGCTGATACCTTTTCCCCGCCCAGCCGCGAACGCGCCGACGCGATATGTACTCAGGCCCGCAACAAGCCCCGGCGCCTCAATGCTATGGTTGTCGGTAAAGTTGTTCACTGCCGGCGGCTTGACGACCAGACACCGGCGACCTACGGCATTGGTGCCCATTATGAAAGTCCATCCGTTTAACCCTGCAACCGGCAGTCAGACATAATCCTGCGGCGGTGTGAAGGATGGCTTTTTCCGACGCACGATGATGTTCATTGGGTGAGTCAAAAGTTTTTCAGGAAGAATTCACTGCCACCCCGAACAACAGAGGATGCACCTTTACCAGCAGCAGGTAAGCGGTCAACCCGACCGCTACCAGCACACCGTCCCGCCAGAAGGGATATCGGGTTGATGGCAATTCTGCCCCGCGACGGTTGGCGGACCACATGTCAAAAAAGGCATAGACGGCAAATGAACCGAACATCAGGATTGATGCCAGATCGCCGTTGGTCAACAGGTGGGCAAGGGCCCAAAGGGCTACGCCCCACAAGAACGGATGTCTTATGACACGCTTCAGATTGGAGGGCAGATAGGCGGCCGGGAAAATGGTCACGCCCAGCCAGGCCAGAACCCAACTGACATGGTACGTCCAACCGGGCGGCTCATAGATGACGATTCGCGGGGCCATGGATTTTCCGAAACCCAAAAGCACGAGACCGGCTGCGGCGATGAGCGTGTAGCCCAGCTTGTAGAGATCCTCACCTTTCCATGCCACCAGGCGACGCCGGAGCGGGACGGCCGTGGGCACCAGATGAATTCCGAAGAAGACGATCAGTCCGGCAATCAGCAACCACATCGAAAACCTCCATTCCGTGTTAGAAGTCGTTTTCGAGCACGATCCGGTAGCGGGGTTTGCCGGCGTGCAGTTTCTCCATGGCCGTGTTGACCTGGGACATGGGAAAGGTCTCGATCAGCGGGGCGATTTGGTGCCGGGCGGCAAAATCGAGCATGGTCGCGATGGTGGCCGGGCTTCCCAGCGGTGAGCCCCCGATCGAACGCTGCCCGATGATCAATGGGAACACGGCCGACTCCACGGACGGTGCCGCGCCGACCATGTGCAATTTACCCTTAGGGGCCAGGGCACCGATATAGGCTTCCCATGGCAGGGAAACGTTGACCGTCACCAGGATCATGTCGAAATAGCCGGCCTTTTTCTCGAGGGCGCCGGTATCGCGGGTGTTCAGAAAATGGTGTGCGCCCAGCCGTCGGGCTTCTTCTTCTTTGTCCGCGCTGGTGGAAAAAGCCGTGACCTCGCAGCCCCAGGCGCGCAGGAATCCAAGGGCCATGTGACCCAGGCCGCCGATGCCGACGACCCCTACGCGGTCGGTGGGGCGGATATCGTTCTGCACGATGGGATTGAACACCGTGATGCCGCCGCAGAAGAGCGGACCGGCGCTGGTCGACGCGACGCCATCCGGGATGGGTATGACCCATCCTTTGTGCGCCCGCACTTTATCGGCAAAGCCGCCATGGCGCTCCACGATCGTGCCCCGGGCTTCCGGGCAGAGGTTGTGATGGCCTGCAAGGCACTGGTGGCAGTGCATGCACGATTGCGCGAACCAGCCCAGGCCGACGGTCTGACCCACGGCCAGGTGGGTCACCTGGGATCCCACGGCCTCGATGCGCCCGACGATTTCATGTCCGGGTACAAAGGGGTAACTTGTGATTTCCCAGTCGTTGTTGAGCATGCTCAGATCGCTGTGACAGATGCCGCAGTGGCTCACCGCGATATCGACCTCTTCTGCTCCGATTTCACCGTAATCATATTCAAAGGGCTTGAGTTCCGCTCCGGCGGTCTCGGCCGCGTACGCTCTGATAATCATGTCTTAACTCCTTTCGTGCGCTTCCAATACTTGATCGCATTTAAGAACGAAAAAAAATTAAGGGTCGATCCGGTGAATGCAAGCAGACCCAGCGCCAGAGCCCCCAGCGGCTTGAATTACGGGAACCGGTGATTAGCATACCAAAATCGATAGATCGGTCGGCGCCGGCTTGGCTGGCACCTTCCGATCCATGTTCAATCGAAATACACCCGGCAGGAATCTGCCTTTCGCAGAAGGAGTTATACGCATGAATACAATCCACGAACAGTTTCAAAAAGATACCCTCGAAGCCTGGGGACACTACATGACGGCCCTGGAAACCTCGATTCGCGATCTGGAAGCCGATATCGACGAGGCGGCCGACATGAGCGACCGCTGCACCGCCGAATGGTGCGAGGCGACCGAGCACGTCATCGATGAAATCAACGACGCCCTTTTCACCATCAGCGAGCCACGCTGGTCTTCGGAAGATGATTCCCAGCGGATCAAGGCGCTCAAACGCCGCGTGCGGGCGTTGTATGTCAAATACAAGGGAACGCAGCATTAGCGGCCGTGGTCTCTTGGGTAGAATCGACAGGGGCCGGTACATTGCGTGCCCGGCCCCCGATCACCATCCCGGCTCACCGGAATTGAATGCGACACGTCCTCCATTTCAGTAAAACCCTCGATGCCCCGGGCGCGGCAGTCTGGCGCCTGATCACAGATACTCACGCCTGGCCCCGCTGGGGGCCGACCGTTACTGCCGTCGATAGTCCGGAACGGTACATCCGGGCCGGTGCGACAGGCCGGGTCCGAACGCCAGTTGGCATCTGGCTGCCCTTCGTGGTTGAGCGGTTCGATCCGGAGCACTACTGGGACTGGCGTGTGGGCGGCGTGGCTGCCACCGGTCATCGGGTTGATGCGCTGGGGCCGCACCGTTGCGAACTATCTTTCATTGTACCGATTTGGGCCATTGGTTATGGTCTCGTCTGTCGATTAGCCCTGGCACGTATCGAGCGGCTCCTGTCCCATGCCGACCAGGTCGTTTGAATTCTGAATATTTCCAAAGACTGTTGCCGAAGCGCTTAATTAGTAAGGTTTACGACCTGCAATGACGTACCTTCAAATTTCCACCGGGGCATGAGGTATCGACGCGTTAGGGGTAGAGCGACATCGTTTTTGGGATCCAGCCGACCGCAACACTAGACGCTTGGATGGGCCGTGAAAGTCGCAAGACTTAGATTCGAAAAAGAAGAAAGATTTCTCCAATGCTTGTGATCGTAGAGCGGGCTTGACGGGCTAGGGGCTTTTTTCTTCGACAGCGGCGGCGGCATCCAGAATCTTGCGCACATGGTTCGACAGTTCGATCATGTTGAACGGTTTTTGAATAAAGCCGTTGCAGCCCCGTTGCATGATCTCATTGGCCTGACCGTCGATGGCATATCCGCTGGAGAGTAATACCGGTAAATCCTTGCGAAGGCTGCGCAGGTAATCGAAGGTTTTGCCGCCATCCATACCCGGCATGATCAGGTCGAGAATCACCAGATCGATAGCATCAACCATTTTCCGGGCCACGGCCGCGGCCTGCTCACCGCCTTTGGCCGTTACAACTCTGTAGCCCAGCTTTTTCAGAATGGCTTGTCCCACATTGAGAATCATGTCTTCGTCGTCCACCAGCAGGATCGTTTCCGAACCTTTGAGCAACTGTCTTTCCATGGGCGGTTCGCGGAAGGCTTCCTTGTCTGAGAGTGGCAGGAAGATATTGAACGTGGTGCCGTGGCCGACTTCGCTGTAGACGGTAATGATGCCCCCGTGGTTTTTAATGATGCCATAGGCCGAGGCCAGCCCCAGTCCGGTGCCGCGCCCTTTCTTCTTGGTGGTGAAAAAGGGATCGAAAATACGCTGGCATGTATCCTCATCCATGCCCGTGCCGGTATCGGTGATCGCAATCTGGACATATTTTCCCGGTTTGATCTCATAGGCTTTATATTGTTCACGGTCGAGCGTCGCAGGCACAATGCGCAGGTAAAGCTCGCCGCCGTCCGGCATGGCCTGCCAGGCATTGATGAAAAGGTTCAAAAAGACCTGCTCGATCTGCCGGCGATCGACTTCGACGACTAGGGGTACCTCACCGACACTCGTCTGGATGCGCAATTCCTTGTGGGTGCGGCCGAACAGGGTTGCGCTGTTGACCAAGAGTGCGTTGATATCGACGGGTTTGACTTCATATTTACCGCCGCGTGCAAATCCAAGCAGCTGTTTGGTGAGATCCATCGCACTGCGGATATGCTCTTCCACGACCGTGATGTGCTCTCGGCTTGGATGCATGGGTTCGATTTCAACCGCGACCAGCGAAACATGTCCCAGGATCGCCATTAACAAATTATTGAAATCGTGTGCAATACCGCCGGCCAGCGTTCCGATGGCTTCCATCTTCTGCGCCTGCTGCAGCTGGGATTCCATGGCTTTGAACTGGGTCATGTCCGTGGCGATCTGCAGCCTGACCATGCGGCCGTCGGTCCACTTGATGGCCCGATCGTAATTGACATACCATCTTCCGGTACGGGAATTCTTGCCTTGCCATATGATGACGTCCCCGGGATGGCCGGCCTGATCCAGCAGCTGTAGATTTTTGCATTCATCACAGGGCACCGTGACTTCGCGAAAGGCCTCGAAACACAACTGGCCTGTAAAATCCTGACCGAAAACATCGATCATGGGCTTGTTCATGAACAGAATACGATAGGTCTCCAGATCCACAACATTGATGCTGGCGTCGATACTATTGAGGACGGTCAGTAGCGTGTGGTGGGATTCCTTGAGCGCCTTTTCGGAGGCTTCCCGCTCAGCCATTTCCCGTTCCAGGTTTTCCTTGGCGGCCGTCAGATCGCGTGTGCGGTGGAGGACGCGTGATTCCAGATCCTTGTTGGCCCGGGTCAAGGCGTCGATCAAAAAAAGGTTGTCATAGCGGGTCACGGCCATGTCGACCACCTGCGTCAGCAGCATCAGCATCGGTGCCAGACGATCTTCTTCCTGGGTATCGTCCATAAACACAAAGACACCCGATGCTATCTCCTGGGTTTCGAACGGGATCAGGGCGATTGTTTGCGGGCGGAAGAGGAAGTTTTCAAAATGGCAGGTGAGGCCGTCGTCTTCGCGGACGATTATCGGCCCCAGGGCCAGCTCCGCGAGGAGTTCCGGCCCGAGGGTGATAGGGTGGCCGATATCCGTTTGATCCGAAAAGGCGCAATAGCTTGCAATGGGGTCCAACTGGTTGTCGGCTATCGCGCCACAGGTAACAAATGGGATTGCCTTTAGAATGGCGATCTGTTCAAGGCAGCGCTCAAAGGTTTGGGTTTTCTCGGACAGGTCTTGGATGTTCGCCGTAATCAGGCTAATCAGCAGCGAGTCTTCGGCCCGCTCGGCCAGCTGGTTATTTTCTTCCTCGAGCACACGGATTTTGTGCTCCAGCGAATCTAGCTGTTTGGAGCCATTCTCAGACATCGCAACGGCCTGAATAGAATTGGGTGCATTTGCGTGCAAGCAATGCGGGTTCGTCTTCCTGAATAAAATGGCTGCCCGTCGGGATAATGAAGAGCTCGCTGCCGGGAATATTTTTAGCCAGTTTTTCAGCGATGGATCGACTGAGATAGGGATCCGCATCGCCTCTTACGATCAGCACCGGTATATCCAGTTGGTGCAAGGCATCCGTAATTTCCAGTAGCTGCTGGTTGTCCAGACTGGCCGCGAAATGCAAAAAGGCTTTGCGGCCCTGTTGGGAGGTCATGGGTGCCCAGAAGTATTCCAGGAGCTCAGGTGTAAGGTTTTCCTTATGATACAGGCCACGCCGGATAATCATGCGCATGACCCCCATATCCAGGGTTGCCATGGCCAATTGCCGGATGATCGGTGTGCGCATCGCAATGATGGGTTGGACCGGCCAAAAATCATAGGCCACGCTATTGACCAGCGTTAGGTCGTGGAGCATATCGGGGTAATTGACGGCAAAAACCTGTCCAATGCCACCTCCCACGTCGTGACCGACAAAATGGATTTTGGCGGTGCCCAGGCTGTCCAGGAACTGCTTTAGCAGATGGGCATGGTTTTTTATCGAATAGGGTTGATCGAGCTGCTTGCTGGAGGCGCCGCATCCCAGCAGGTCCACGGCGATGACATCATAGTTGTCTGACAGGTGCGGAACGATCTTGCGCCAGATAAAGGAGTAGGTTGAGATGCCGTGCACCAGAAGGACGACTTCCCCCGCGCCTTCCCGATGATAGGCGATTTTGTGGCCCTGGAGGTCGCATGTGGATGTGGCCAAAGGTGTCATGGCGTGTATTGGTTCGCAACGGGTTAGTTGCCTGGCCCTCTGCGCGATGCTTGGCTGCAGAGCTTAAGCGTGCGCCAATTTTTTGAGTAACATATCGAGTATACTACAAATAGGCGATTGATGACAGTGCCAATGTACAAGTTCGTAAATGGCATGCTTAGGTAAGATTGGGATCGATTCGTCCGTTGCGCCGTGGTGACGATTGCCGCGCGCGTTATATTCAGGCCTGATCGACGGGCCGCGTCCGGATACCCCTCGGCATCTGGCGGTCTTTCACGGTCAATCGGTTCGAGCCGGAGCGCCTCTGGAATTGGGTTAGAAAGAATATGTAAATTATATATTAATGGACGTCCCTGTAAGGCACCTAGACTAAATATCCAAATGTTGAGAACGTCCCTAATATTTCTCCAAAGTTAATGCCTCTGTTGGTAAGAGAATATAGCTTCAGAGTGCATAGTAGACCAACGAGAGTGCCCCTACCAAAATCAAAATCGACACGGACATCCTAAATTTGAATTTAGTATAGAATTTAATGAGATCGCTCCAAAAATCATCATGCATGCCGATTGATTGACCTTGGAATTGAGCTTCCTCCTCCTCTGTATCTGATTGAAAGGAGGCAGTAAAATGCGAAGGTTCCATGAATTTTTCTGGCTCTATTGATGTACTTCCAAATGCAAAAGTAGAGCCTAAGTCTTCATGGGTATCATACAAAGCAGTCATTATAACGCCCTTTCAGTGCGTAGTCCGATTACAGAAGCTTGATGGCAAATCTAGTCAAAATGTTACTCAACAACACAGAACAGATTAGCCCAAATCTCTATTGTTTCAATGAGAATTAAACGCTCGGAGCCCCTCCCAGACCTTTTTTGGATCATCCTGCATCGTTTTGGCTCACATAATAGTCGTCGCGATCCGCAGGGGTAGCCGTTTAACTGGGCTCCACTGTGGAACAAATGTAAAAGATTAGGTTTAATGTGGGGACAATTGTGGGGACCACAAAAAAGGGCTTAGAGGTCGAAACCTCTAAGCCCTTGTATTGTTTGGCTCCCCAGCACGGACTCGAACCGCGGACCCAGTGGTTAACAGCCACTTGCTCTGCCGACTGAGCTACTGGGGATCAAGTGCAAGCTGATTATTTATAGGTTTTGGATCCGGATGTCAATACCCTTTTTGGCTCATCCGGTTTGGGTCTTGCGGATGCGGATGCCCAACTCGTCCAGCTGGGCCGGGCCGGCTTCCGAGGGCGCCTCGGTCAGCAGGCAGGCCGCCCTCTGGGTCTTGGGAAAGGCGATCACGTCACGGATCGAGCTGCAGCCGCAGAGGATTGTCACCAGCCGGTCGAAGCCGAAGGCGATGCCGCCGTGGGGCGGGGCCCCGGATTCCAGGGCATTCAGAAGGAAGCCGAATTTCTGTTCGTACTCCTCGGGCGCCAGGCCCAGGGCTGCGAAGACCTTTTTCTGCACGTCGGTGTTGTGGATGCGGATGCTGCCGCCGCCCACCTCGGAGCCGTTCAGCACTAAATCGTAGGCCCGGCTTTTGGCCTTCAGCGGATCGCTCGCCAGGGTTTCCATCTGGTCCTCGAAGGGGGCGGTGAAGGGGTGGTGCAGCGCCTGGTAGCGCCTTTCGGCTTCGTCGTATTCCATCATGGGGAACTCGGTCACCCAGACAAAGTCGAATTGGCGGTCGTCGATCAGCCCCAGCTTCTGGCCCAGGTGGTTGCGCAGGTATCCCAGACCATCGTTGACGATGCGGGGGGTGTCGGCCAGGAAGAAGACGATGTCCCCGGGCGCCATGTCGAGGCGTTTGGCCAAGGCCTGGTGCTCTTCATCGGTGAAGAACTTGGCGATGGGCGACTGCCAGCTGCCGTCCGGTTTGACTTTGATCCAGGCCATACCCTTGGCGCGGTAGACGGCCACGAAGTCGGTGAGGTCGTCGATTTCCTTGCGGGAGAAATCGGCGCAGCCCTTGGCGTTGAGGGCTTTCACGATACCGCCCTTGGCGACGGCCGAGGCAAAAACCTTGAACCCCGAGCCGCCGACGATGTCCGAGACCTCTCTTAGCTCGAGGCCGAAGCGCGTGTCGGGTTTGTCGAGCCCGTAGCGGCCCACGGCTTCGTCGTAGGTCAGGCGCGGGAAAGGTCGGTCGAGATTGATATCGGCCACGTCCTCGAAGACCGCCGCCATAAGTCCTTCGGCCATGGCCATGACGTCTTCTTCGCCCACGAAGGACATTTCGATGTCGATCTGAGTGAACTCGGGCTGGCGGTCGGCGCGCAGGTCCTCGTCCCGGAAGCACTTGACGATCTGGTAGTAGCGGTCGAAACCGGAGATCATGAGCAATTGCTTGAAGATCTGCGGGGACTGCGGCAGGGCGTAGAAGCTGCCCGGGGTCACGCGGCTGGGCACGAGGTAGTCACGGGCGCCTTCGGGCGTGCTCTTGGTCAGCACCGGGGTTTCCACGTCGATGAAGCCGTTGTCGTTGAGGTAGCGCCGCACGGCCTGGGCCGCGTGGTGGCGCAGCAGGATGTTCTGCTGCAGCTCGGGGCGGCGCAGGTCGAGGTGGCGGTGTTTCAGGCGGATGGTCTCGGAGGCATCCACCCCGTCTTCGATCATGAAGGGCGGGGTCTGGGCCGGGTTCAGGATTTTGAGTTCGGTCACCAGAACCTCGATCTCGCCCGTGACCAGATTGGGGTTGATCATGCCCTCGGGGCGCGGGTCGACTTTACCCCGCACGCCGATCACGAATTCGTTGCGCAGGGCCTGGGCCTTGTCGTGCACGGCGGCGTTGATTTCCGGGTTGAAGACCACCTGGGTGATGCCTTCCCGGTCGCGCAGGTCGACAAAGATCACGCCGCCGTGGTCACGGCGGCGCTGGACCCAGCCCATGAGGACGACTTCCCGCCCCACGTCGGCGACCGACAGCTCGCGGCAGTGGTGGGTCCGCCGCATCGGGCCTAAGTTGTCTGCAGTCAAGATGTTCTCCTTCAATTTGATGGCAGCGGGCGGCGACTGGTCAGCCGTCGGTGCCGAGGCGCTGCTTGAGTTCTTCGACCGCGCGGTCCAGTGCCACGGGCACCTGCTCGCGGGTCGCCATATCGCGCAGTTGGCCCACGTTTGCGGCCAGTTCGTTTTCACCGACGATCAGCACCTGGCGCGCCCCCAGCTTGCCGGCGCGCTTCATGAGGCTTTTTAGGCTCTTATCTTCGAAGAGCATATCGGCACTCCGGCCGCTGCGGTTGAGGGCCGTGAGCCAGGAAAACGCCCGGGCCTGGGCTTCCGCCCCCAGGGCGGCGATAAAAACATCGGGACCGGCCGGTGCGGGCGGCTTCGCCGCGGCCACGATTTCCGCCAGTCGGTCGAATCCGATGGCGAACCCGGTGGCCGGGATGTCGGGGCCGCCCAGGGTCTTCATCAGCCCGTCGTAGCGCCCGCCGCCAGCCACCGCACTCTGGGCCCCCAGGGCCGTGGTCTGGATTTCAAACGTCGTGCGGGAGTAGTAGTCCAGCCCGCGCACCAGGCGCTTGTCGATCTGGTAGGCGATACCCAGCTCGTCCAGGGCCTGCTGGAGGATATCGAAGTGCGACCGGCATTCCGGGCACAGGTAATTCGACAGGGCCGGCGCGTCGAGGCTGGCTTCACG
The DNA here is from genome assembly GCA_030066455.1 of Desulfobacterales bacterium. The sequence goes on along the minus strand of JASJBQ010000050.1, from coordinate 17,084 downwards.
GCAGTCGGGCACCTTGCAGTCCAGGATACGCAGGGGGTTGGTCTCCTGCCGCCGCCGGCAGTCCGCGCACAGGCGCGCTTCGCGCGAGGCCAGGAAATCCAGCAGGGCGCGACGGAAATCGGGCCGGCAGGCCGGACAGCCCAGCGAGTTGACGTGGGGCTGGGCGTCGGCGACGCCCAGCCGGTCGAAGAGTTCCACCAGCATGGCGATCAGCTGGACATCGGCATAGGGCGAGCCCACCCCCAAAATTTCGGCGTTGATCTGGTAGAATTGCCGATAGCGTCCCTTCTGAGGGCGCTCCCGCCGGAACATCGGGCCGATGGTGTAGTACTTCTGAACCGGATCCTGGGCGTAGATCTTGTGCTGCAGATAGGCACGCACCACGGCGGCCGTGGCCTCGGGGCGCAGCGTCAGCAGATCGCCGCTGCGGTCGGTGAAGGTGTACATCTCCTTTTCGACGATGTCCGTGGCCTCGCCGATACTGCGGGCAAAAAGCTCGGTCTTCTCCAGGACAGGCAGCCGGATTTCGCGAAAACCGAAGTTTCCCAGAACCTCGGTGGCCGTCTCCTCGATGTGCTGCCAGAGTTCAGTCTCGCCCGGCAGAATGTCCTTGAACCCTTTGATGGATCGAATGCTCGTCATGGCTGTCGTCGTGCATGTGTCCGTTGCAGGCGGTGGCGCCAATGCTCCCTCCCAGGCCCTGCCGGCCTGATGGTCGCCACAAAAATCGTTATCTTTATAGTATCCGGGTCCCAGACGTCAACATGTATATTGCCTCGCGCCGGTCCATCAAGGGCATCTTTGGGGCCCGGCCGTCGTCCGCGCGGTGTTGAAATCCTCGACGGGGCGCAGGCCAGGACAGCGGTTTCAACCGACCCGCGGACGTGGCCGGAACCCCAATCCAGGATTCCGGACGGGCCCGGGATATTCGGGGCGGGCAGACCGCCCTTGCGGCCCTGCGGGGCAGCAGGTGTTGGACATTTAAAGGATAATCGGTTAGGAATCCCAAACCAAGCCGCAAGCTTCAGCCCCAGCGCCTGCCTTTCAGGCCCTTGGCGCAAAAATGATATCCGACCAAACGAATGGAGGCGCCTTTATGCAAAGGTTTACGCTTTTCTGGTTGACCGTCCTGTTGATTCTGGTTTCGCCGCTCAGTGCTCGGGCCCTGGACATCAAGCTGGGCGTGGTCACCAAACCCGGTTCGGCGCAGAACATCGTGGCCGAGAAATTCAAGGCGCTGGTGGAGGCCCGCTCGGAGGGTCGCATCACGGTCAAAATCTATCACTCCAAATCCATCGGCAACGAAACCGAAATCCTGCAGCAGATCCAGATGGGCACGATCCAGATGGGCATCGTCACGGTGGGCCCCTTTGACACGTTCGACCCGATCGTGCGGGTGATCAACTACCCCTTTCTGTTCCGCGACAACGACCAGGCCGACGAAATCCTGGACGGACCGCTGGGCGCTGAAATTCTCAAAAGCCTGGAAAGCTCCGGTTTCAAGGGACTCTGCTTCTCCGAAAACGGTTTTCGCAACCTGACGAACAACAAACGGCCGGTCCGCACCCCGGACGACGTCAAGGGCCTCAAGATCCGGGTGATGTCCTCGGCCCTGCACAAGACCATCTGGCAGAGCCTGGGGGCCAACCCGACCCCGATGCCCTGGCCGATTTACACCGAGCTCGAGCAGGGCGTGATCGACGGCCAGGAAAACCCGCTGTGGGTGCTGGAAGTCTACAAGTTCTACGAAATCCAGAAGTACATGACCCTGACGCGCCACGTCTATTCCGCCCACATCGACGTGGCCGCGTTGAATTGGTGGCAGACCCTCGCGCCCGGCGATCAAACCCTCATCCGGGAAGCCGTCTGCGAGGCCGCCCGTTACCAGCGCGGCGACAACCGGGCCAAAAACGCCGCCCGCCTGGCATTGCTGAAGTCCAAGGGGATGCGGGTCGAGGAAAAGCCGGATACGGCCGCCTTCCGCCGTCAGGTCACCGGCCTCAAGGATTCGGAGATGTACACGGATCCCCGCGTGCAGGATCTCCTGGCCCGCATCCTGAACGCCACCCGCTGACGGGAAAGGCCATGCCGCAACTGGCCGACATCAGCCGAACGATCAACCGGGCCGTCGAGTGGAGTCTGGCCGGTCTGGGTCTTTCCATGGTGGTGGTGGTGGCTGCCCAGGTGTTCTGCCGCTATGTCCTCAACCATTCCCTTTTCTGGTCCGAAGAACTGGCCCGCTACATCCTGGTCTGGCTGACCTTTCTGGGCGCCACCGTGGCCTATCACCGCCGCGCCCACCCCAGCATTGACATCCTGCAGGCGCGGGTCGGGCCGAAGGCCGGCCGGGCCATGACCGTCGCTGGTTACCTGGCGGCCCTGCTGTTCTTCGGCGTGCTGACCGTCTACGGCCTGCAGTTTGCCCATTTCGTCCGTGCCCAGATCTCGCCGGCCCTGCAGATCCCCAAATGGATCGTCATGCTGGCGCTGCCCCTGAGCGGTACGATCCTGTGCCTGCACACCTGGACTTTTCTGACCGCAGCCCTCAGGGGGAAATCCATTGACGGCTGAAGTCCTCCTGCTGGCGCTCCTGGCCCTGTTCGCCATCAATACCCCGATCGCGGTGGCCATCGGGGCGGCCTCGGTGATCGGGATCGTCGTTCATGGGGATTTCCCCCTCATGGTGGTGGCCCAGCGCATGTTCGGGGGCACGGATTCCTTCCACCTCCTGGCCGTGCCCCTGTTCATGTTCGCCGGTGCGCTGATGGAAGCCGGCGGCATCAGCCGGCGCATCATCGACCTGGCCAACGCCCTGGTGGGCTGGCTGCCCGGGGGGCTGGCGGCGGTGACCATCGTGTCGGCCATGTTCTTCGCCGGCATTTCGGGTTCGGCCGCCGCAGATGCCGCCGCCGTGGGGGCCATCCTGATCCCGGCCATGCAGCGCTCGGGATATCGCTCGGATTTCGCGGCCGCTGTGCTGGCCTCGGGCGGCTCGATCGGCGTTATCATACCGCCCTCGATCCCCATGATTATCTTCGGGTTTCTCACGGGGGCCTCCATCGGACAGCTATTCGCCGGGGGGATTCTTCCGGGGATCCTGGTGGGGCTTTCACTGATCGCCGTGGCCAGCCTGGTCTCCCACCGGCAGGGCTACGGGGCCACCCAGCCGTTTGAGGCCCGCCGCGTCGGGCAATGCTTCAAGCGGGCAATTCTGGCCCTGGGCGCGCCGCTGATCATCCTGGGCGGGATCCTTTTCGGGATTTTCACGGCCACCGAGTCGGCCGCGATTGCCGTGGTTTATGCGCTGGTGGTGGGGTTGGGCGTCTATCGCGAAATCGAGCCGCGGCGCCTTGTGCCCATCCTGATCGACGCCGGCGTGACCGCTTCGGTGGTCATGTTTATCATCGCGGCGGCCTCGGTCTTCAGCTGGCTGGCCGCCATCGAAGAGCTGCCGGCCCGGCTGGCCGGCGTCCTACTGACCCTGACGGACAATCCCGTCTGGCTTCTACTGCTGGTCAACCTCATTCTCCTCGTGGCCGGGACGTTCGTGGAAACCACGGCGGCTCTGATTCTGCTGGTGCCGATGATCGTGGCCATCCTGCCCGCGCTTGGCATCGACCTGGTGCATCTGGGGGTCATCGTGGTGACGAACCTGGCCATCGGCATGCTCACCCCCCCCATGGGCATCTGCCTGATCGTTTCGGGCACCATCTCTGGCGACCGCCTGGGCGCCATCGCCTGGCGGGTGCTGCCCTTTCTCGGGATCCTGCTGATCGACCTGCTGATCATTTCCTTCTATCCGCCCCTGACGATGTGGCTGGCCGACCTGGTGGCCCATTGACAGGTGCCGCGCCGATGGTGTTTGTAGACGTTTGATAGCTGCCGCACGACCGCCCGTACGAATGGCGTCGACCCATCGACCCGACGCCGATGGCAGGACGCGCGCCGCATGGATCCGCGCGCGTCCGGGAGGATGCAAATGAACGCCCAGGTGACCATCCCCGCCCTTGGGGATATGAAAAGACAGCAGCAGAAGATCGTCGCCCTCACGGCCTACGACTTCACCTTTGCCCGCATGGTCGATGCGGCCGGGATCGACCTGATCCTGGTGGGCGATTCGCTGGGCATGGTGGTCCAGGGCCGCAGCAACACGCTGCCGGTCACGATGGACGAAATGATCTACCACACCGCCATGGTGGCACGCGCCGCCGGGCGGGCGTTGGTGGTGGGCGACATGCCCTTCATGTCCTACCAGACGTCCCCGGACGGGGCGATCGCCAATGCCGGCCGCTTCATCAAAGAAGCCGGGGCGGCGGCGGTCAAGCTCGAGGGCGGGGCGGCGTTCAGCCCCGTGATCCGTGCGATTGCCGATGCCGGCATCCCGGTTCAGGCCCATATCGGGCTCACGCCCCAGTCGGTGCACCAGATGGGGGGCTACCGGGTCCAGCGGGATGCTGCGCGCCTCCGGGCCGACGCCCGCGAAGTCCAGGCGGCGGGGGCCTTTTCGGTGGTGCTGGAAGGTATTCCGGCCGACATCGCCAAGGTCATCACCGCGGAACTGGACATCCCCACCATCGGCATCGGGGCCGGACCGGACTGCGACGGCCAGATCCTGGTGCTGCACGATCTGCTTGGGCTGCATGACCGCAAGCTTCCGAAATTCGTCAAACAGTACCAGCGGCTGACCACCCCGATCCGGGAAGGCCTGGAGGCCTACGGTGATGAGGTCCGCAGCGGGCAATTTCCCGCTGCCGAGCATTGCTATCGGTGATGACAACAGACCGGCAGAATGACAGCTTTGACCTGCGGTATGCGGTCGTCGGCTGCGGGCGGGTCGGCTTTACCTGGGCCCGGCACCTGGCCGCCCTGGGTGGGGTGCCGGTGGGATTTGCCAGCCTTCGCCGCGTATCGGTACAGGCCGCCGTGGAAGCGGCTGGGGGCGGCCGGTGGCTGGATTTGTCGGGGGATTCCTGGCCGGCGGTGGATCTGGTGTTGATCACGACACCCGACACCCGGATCGGGGCGGTCGGGCGTCAACTGGCCGCGGCCGGCGCGCTGGCATCCGGGACGGTGGCCCTGCACTGCAGCGGGGCGCTGGATGCCGAAATCCTGGGCGTGCTGCGCGAGGGCGGGGTGCATGTCGGTTCGCTGCACCCGCTGCAGAGCTTTGCGGCTCCGGTCCTCGATCGCAGCCCTTTCCAGGGCATTGTCATGGCCGGCGAAGGCGATCCCCCGGCCGTCGTTCTGGCCGAAGATCTGGCCCACCGGCTCAAAGCCCGGTTCATCCGGCTGCCCGCCGGAACCAAGGCCCTCTACCATGCCGCGGCCGTGGCCGCCTCCAACTACCTGGTCACCCTGATGGGGGCGGCTGTCGAGATGCTGTCGGCCTGCGGCCTGAACGGCCGTGAGGCGTTCGCGGTCCTGGCGCCGCTGGTCCGCGGCACCCTGGACAACATCGAACGAATGGGGGTTGCCGACGCCCTGACCGGCCCGATTGCCCGGGGCGATGCCGCCACGGTCGAGCGCCACTGCCGCGACCTGGCCGCGCATAAGCCGGAATTGCTCGGGCTTTACCGCCTCCTGGGGCAATTCACACTCGAACTGGCCCGGACACGCGGGGAACTCGGTGCCGATCAGCTCGACGCGCTGCATGCGCTGCTGACCGGCACACCCGCAGGCGGGGAATCCGGCGCCGGCTGAACTCAGATCGCATGTTTTTGCAGCGGTGGCGTTGCGCTTGCGGCATTGGCCCGGTCGATGGCCTCTTCGGAGGCAATCACGGCGGTGCCTGCCTGGGAGGACGTTTCTGAGAAATAGCGTTCCGCCACGGCGATGATCGTCTGGCGGTTCAGCGCCAGCAACCCTTCTTTGAACCGTTGACGCGCCTCGTCTTGCAAGCCGACCAGCCGGCGTGAAAAAGCCTTGCGGGCCGCCGTGCCGGGTGCGTCCGGCTTGTCGATATCCGAACAGACCTGCAGCACCGCCTCATCGATATCCTCGTCCGTGTAGCGGCCGGCGACGATGAAATCGCGGGACCCGTCGAAAGCCTCGAGCGTGCGTACGATGTGCGGATCCCGATAAGAGCCCAGCGCAAAAAGCCCGTCCTCGGGATTGTAGAGCGCAAACCCGCCGTAGGCCCCCCCTTTTTCGCGAATTTCCCGGTGCAGGTAAAGGGAGCGCAGCATTTTGGCAATGGCCGCCAGGGCCGGGGCATCCGCGTGCCGGTGGCGCACACAAGGGAAGGCCCGGGCTACGAAATTCACGGCGGTACCGGTCTGCCAGCCTTCGTGGACGCGATCGGCATGGCTGGCGTAAACGGGGACTGAACCGGGCGGTTCCTGGGCCGGAAAATGGGCCTGAAGTCCCTCCAGGCGGGGAACGGCCTGTTCCAGCGCCGCCGTTTCGCCCACGGCGGCCAGCATTAGATTCCGGGGGTTGAACAGCCGACGGTGCATGGCGCCCAGGGCCGCGCTCAGGCGCTCCAGGTCGTTGTCGGCCGGCTGGGCGCCCCAGGCCTTGATCGCCTGAAGCTGGTGGATGCCGTGCCAGAGTTCGTTCAACCGGGCGCTGGGTGTCAGGCCGCGGCTGGCTAAAGAGATGGCCAGGCGGTGCCCGTTGTGGATAACGGCTCTTTCGAGGGCGGCGCGGTATTCCATCAGGATACGGCGCAGCTGAGCGATATCGGTGAAAGCGACGCTTGCCGCCAGTTCGACGACCAGGTCGAAGAGTCTGGCCTGGTGGCGCTCGAGGCTCTTGGCGCCCAGGGTCAACAGCGGTCGGGGGGTTCCCTGCTCGTCGTGGCGCGTGCGGGCCTGAACCGCCAGGTCGACACCGCCGGTGTAGCGATCGATCCGTCGGGCGAGTTCCGCGTAGTTGCGCGTTGCCGTGCCCATGCGCGTGAAGGCATGGGCGAAGAACGGCAGCAGGGGCAGGTCGTGCGCCTCCATGGGCGGCAGGTCGAGGGCGGCGGTCAGGTAGAAAATGCCGCCGGTGGGTTGGTCGTAGCAGGTGATGGCCTCGGAGGGCGACAGCGGTGCCGCGCTCAATCGCCGCACGGTCGGGGGGATGTCGGTTCGCGCCAGGGTCGGCAGGACATCGAGGTCTTCGTCCTGCTCCTGCTGTTTTTCAAGGGCGGCGGCCTCCACCCGGATGCGCGCCTGCTTGTCGGGTGCCAGACGTCCGGCGATGGCCCGCAATGCTTCTTTTTCGCGTGCATCGTCCCGCGCTTGTTGGTCTTCATCCGGAAGAAGCTTGAAAAGGACACGATGCGGGTTCTCCAGCAACCGCGACCGGATGCGCTCTTCGAAAAGGGGCCCCTGGCTCAACCGCGTGCGCAATTTTTCGAGATCGCGGTCGAGGTCCAGAACGGATTCCGGACGGCCCCCGTGAAGCCAGGTGCTGGTGAGGAAGAGCAGCAGCTTGAGTCCGTAGGGATAGGGCGCGTTGGTGATTTCCTTGCGGTGAAATTCGATTTGATGGATGGCCGCTTCGATCAGGTCGGGGTCGATGCCCTCGTCGGCCAGCCGTTCGAGGGTCGACATGATGAGTGTCTCGATGGTGTCCGCGTCTTCGGCGGCCACATTCTTGAGGCCGCAGAAAAACAGCGTGTCGCGGTTGTCGGCGTCGAAACCGCTGGCGTCGGCCAGCGATGAGCCCAGTTCGGATTCCATCAACGCTTGGCGCAGGGGGGAGGCCTGGTTGCCGAGGAGAATCTGCTCGAGCAGGGTGAGCACCAGCACCTCGAACGTGTCCTGGATATCGGCCACCAGCCAGCCCAGTCCGATTTGACATTTGCGCCCCGTATCCTGCCCGGGGGCAATCGGATACGTGTAGGTGGCCCGGCGCGGGGTGCTCCAGCGGGGTTGCGGCGGTACCACCGTCCGCGGGTCAATCGCCTGGAAGCGCCGCAGGACCTTGGTTTCGACAAAGCCCAGGTGGTCTTCCAGCGGTAGATTGCCGTAGGAGTAGAAGAACGCATTGCTGGGGTGATAATGGCGTTCGTGGAAACGCCGCAGCGCGTCCAGCGTCAGTTCGGGTATGACCTGAGGGTCCCCTCCGGAGTTGTGTCGATAGGTGGTATCCGGGTACAGGGCGTTCAGCAGCGAGCGGGCCAGCACCTGGTCGGGAGACGACATGGCGCCCTTCATTTCGTTGAAAACGACGCCCTTGTAGACGAGGGCTTCCCGCCCCTGGTCGTCGGCCTCGTAGTCGAAGCGATGGCCCTCCTGGCGAAAGCTGGCCGCGTCCAGGCGGGGGAAGAAGACCGCGTCCAGGTAGACGTCCATCAAATTGTAGAAGTCTTTGCGATTTTGGGTGGCAAAAGGATAGAGGGTCCAGTCCGAGGCCGTAAAGGCGTTCATGAAGGTGCTCAGACTCCGTTTGAGCATGGCGAAGAAGGGGTCGCGCACCGGAAATTTTTCCGAGCCGCACAGGACGGTGTGCTCCAGAATGTGGGCCACGCCGGTGGAGTCCCGCGGGACCGTTTTGAGCGCCACACCGAATGCGTTCTCGGTGTCTTCACGGCTGATATGGATATAGCGGGCGCCGGTAGTTTGGTGGGTCAGGGCATAGTAGAAACCGCCAATCGCCGGCAGCGGCAGGGCGTTGTCGATGACGAATCCGTTCCGGGTCTGATGGGGGGCCAAACCAGGATTATGTTTGTCTGCTGATGGTGCGCTCATTCAGGTTACCTTTCACTGTCTGGGTGGGGCGGGGCCCAAGCGGCATCCGCGGCAGCGGTGCTGGCCGCCTGAACTGGCGGGGTCCACGTGCCCTGCCGACGCCGGGGCGGCAACACGTGGAGACCGACGTGCCCGCATGTTAAAGCCATTATCCCGCCGTGTAGACGCCACGGCTCAGGCGCTTGATTTTATCGAGCTTGTGGAGCCGGAAGATGATATTGCGGACCTTTTTGTCGTCAAATCCGGTCTTGGTCTGGATGTACTGGAATGAGGCGCCGTTGCGCGCGCGCCGCACGACGTTGTAGACGGTATCCATGGCCGTCGCCGGACCCTTGGCGCTGCGGACGGAAGCGGCGGGAAGACGGGTGCGCTCCACCGCAGCACTCGACCGGATCAATCGCTCCAACTGGGCAATCCTTTTTTCAAGCCGATCGATATCCTTCTTGGTGGGAATCTTGTAAGTCTGCAGAAAGAACTTAACCATGGCGTCGAAACTGATCGGTTTACCTTTTTTGCGCGTCATGTCTCCCTCTCTTGATTTGCAGCCGGCCCTCAGGGTCGGTGGGCGCCTAACGCTTGAATCTACCAATCAAAGCATTAAAGTCAAGCAGGGTGGAGGCATATAACCCAAAGATTCGACACGCTTTTCATCCTTCCCCGCCGCCGTCCGGACGGTGCCGGGGGGCGATCGACGATCCAGCCGTTGCCGCTATCGACGGCGGCAAGCGCGGTGGAACCCGGCCGCATCGATACCGTGCCGACGGTTTTGCAGTTGCTCCGTGTATCATGACGCTTGTAAGTCAACCGCCATCCGTATTAGGCGGAACCGGGATATGGAACTGACTGCCGAGGGGAACACGGATTGACGACATTGAGCGCCCGTCCTGCGATTTCACCGCCTGGCCGCATCAAGGCGGCGGAAACCCGCTTTGGCCTTGAGGGCCTTTTGGTGCTCATCCGGCGTATTGATTCCTTCCGGAACGTTCTGGGGAAATGAGCGATGAGATCTCCGCGGAGCCTTTTGCAGACCAATGCGCTGAGGGCGCGCAAACGACTGGGGCAGAATTTTCTGACCAACCCGGCCATTGCCGAGCAAATCGTGGCGGCTGCGGCCATCGACGACCATGACCACGTCCTGGAAATCGGCGCCGGCCTCGGGGCGCTGACTGTCCCGGCCGCCCGTCGGGCCGACAGCGTTCTGGCCGTTGACAAGGATCCGCGGTTGTTCGACCTGTTGCGGACCGAACTGGCCGCCCAAAGCCTTGCCAATGTCGCCCTGATCGAGGCCGACTTTCTTAAGCTCGACCTGGAGCGTCATTTGCCCGCCGGATGCGGATCGTTTGTCGTCATCGGAAACCTGCCCTACAACATCTCCTCCCAGATCATCGTGCGCCTGATTCAAAAACGGCGATTCGTCCGGCGGGCCATATTGATGCTGCAAAAGGAAATGACCGACCGTTTGCTGGCCCAGCCCGGGAGCCGGGACTACGGCCGGCTCTCGGTCATGTTGCAGTACTGCGCGGATCTCCAGCATGTGATCACCGTGGACGCCGATCAGTTTTTCCCGCGACCGCAGGTCAGCTCGGCGGTCATTGCGGTGCGTTTTCGCAACAGGGCCCACGGTGCGGCGGCCAGCGACGATTGGATGTTCAAGGTCGTCAAGGCCGCCTTCGGGCAACGCCGCAAGACACTGCGCAATGCGCTGCGCGGCAGTTTTCTGGATCTGGCCCCGGGGGTGGTCGAACGCTGGCTGCAAACCGTTGCCATCGATCCCCGGCGGCGTGCCGAAACCTTGTCCGTGGAAGAGTTCATAAAGCTCAGCAACTGGCTGGCCCGGGATCATGCGGCCGGTGATTGACATGGATTCAAAAATTACATAAAAGCGTCTAATTTCTTCCGACGAAGGTGCGGCGCCACCGGCTGCCGCTATTGGAGCAAGCACCCTGGACGAACGGCGACGCTCACGACGGAAGCAAATTGATACAATAACCTATCTCAAAAATAATCTAAGTGCCTCTGGCGGCGTTGTGAGCAGGCTCAAAATGCTCACATACTGCGTGTATGCTCCGCTTTTTCCCCGGCTCACGCCTTGCCAGAATCACTAATCTTAATTTTGAGATACGTTAAAGTTTGACGGAGTGAAAAGATTTGCATGGATAAGATGACGGATGCCAAAATACGCGCCTGGCTGAAAGAAAACGATCCATCGATTTTGGATGCCTACAATCGTTATCTGGAAGGGGCGCTGGCTCTCCTCGGCCCTCCCTCGGATGATTCTTCGACCGGTCCAGAGCCTCTCCGGGTTTGGTTGTCCAATCACCATTCGGAAATTTTAGATAAGATTTCGCTTGGCTAGCAAACGGGTCCGGCCCACCGCGCCCAAAGTGCGCGACAATGATGCCGAAGGGCCATTTCCCCGGACAAAGCCGTTTGGACACCAGGGAAATACGCGCCCGCGACCGTGCCGCCGGGGTGCCCACGCGTCATTCAACGCACCCGGTCATCGGTCCGGCCATGCCTTCACGCGTCTGCGGATTTGCACTTGCCCCGATTCTGTGATTGAAGTGTATAGATAACAGTCCCCCCCAACCGCCGTTCTGTTTCCGTTCCGGCACGTTGCAGGCATTGCCGGACATCAACCGCCCGCCATGGATCAACTGCCGTCAAGGAGCGGGGCTGCGAGGGAATGACGCGGGCGGGATGCCCTTGGGCCGCACAACCAGGCCGCCATGCCTGGGGCTTGCGACCTCTAAACGACTCCGGTCGCTACCGTCCGACCCGCAAGGGGCGCGTGGATCATATCGGGGTGGAACGTCCATGACCTTAATCACCGAGCGCCGCAATAAATATCGGTTTCTGACGCAGCCGGATGCACCGGAAAAAGACCGGCACACGGGGCGTGCCAATCGGCGCGGCCGCGCATGGCTGCGCTTGCCCATCTGGCTGCAGTTGTCCCTGCTGACGGTTTTACTGACCCTCGCCGTTATCTACATGCTGAGCTATTTTTTCCTGAACCGCCAGAAGGAGCAGCTTTATCAGCAGGTCGTCCAGCGCGGGATGCTGGTATTGAACCAATACGCCCAGCAGGCCCGTTTGCCCCTCATCGAGAAAAACGACCTGCCGCTCAACACGCTCATCAAGAATGCCACCAACATCGATGGGCTTCTGCTGGCCTATATCGTGGACAATACGGGCAAGATTCGGGCCCATACCGAAATCGATCGCTTGCATACGTCAGCCGAGGCATGGCTCGGACACGACCGAGAGCAGCGCGAGGGCGAGACGGTTTATTTCACGACCCAATCGAAAACCGGCGTATCCCTGTTGATTCTCAGACGCTCGATTTGGTTTCAGGAGCGGCTGCTGGGGCAGATCTATATCGGCCTTTCGCTCGACCACATCCAGCGCGTCATCCATGAGGATCGGCTCTCGATTCTGTGGATGATCCTGCCCCTTCTCGTGGTGGGCGTGCTCGTCGCGATTTCTCTGGGATTCTGGTTTTCCCGGCCGATTTCAAATCTGGCGCAGGCCACCGACGAAATCAGCAAGGGCAACTATACCTACCGGATCAAACTCAAACGCAATGATGAATTGGGACACCTGGCCCGGGCGTTCAACCACATGAATGCCGAATTGCTCCAAAAAGACCTGGTACAAAAGCGTTTCGGCAAATATGTCGGTCTGGAAGTGGCCGAGTTGATCGCCAGCCAGACCGAGAAAGACTGGCTCAAGGGCAAGCGCTGCGAAGCCTCCATCATTTTCACCGACATCCGCGGTTTCACCCGGCATGCCGAAACCCTTGAGCCGGAGGATCTGGTCGCCCAGTTGAATGTCTATCTGGAAATCGTGGCCGAGGTCATTTCGGCCCAAGGCGGCTACGTGGATAAATTCATCGGTGACGCGGTATTGGGTGTTTTCGGTGTCCCGGTGCCGCTGGCCGATCACGCCGATCAGGCCCTCAACGCCGCCCTTGAAATCCAGCGGCGTCTGAGTGCCGAACGGCACGCAGGCAATGCCCTGCTCGAAGCGGTGGGCATCAGCATCCACACCGGGATGGTGCTTTCAGGTAATATCGGGTCCAGGCGCCGCCTCGAGTATACGGTGATTGGTGACTCCGTCAATGTGGCCGCCAGCCTCAATGGTGTTGCCGGCCCGGGCGAGATCGTCATCACCCAGAGTTGCCATACAAGCATCAACCAGACCATTGACGTCATCAAGCTGCCGCCTCAAATGATCAAGGGGAGGGTTTCGCCAATCGATGCTTACTGCATTCCTCGGCGCGATGCCACCACGGGCTGAACGTTTCGCTGCAGCGGAGCGCCTGGCTGCGATTGTAAGCCCGATGCTGTGGCTGTTTTTACTGGTCCCTTGGCTGACGGCCTGCGCACCGCCCAGACAGGTACGACCGCCATCGGAACTGTTGGCCGTAGCGGTGGGACCCGAAGACAATCTGGATGATCTGGCCCGCCGCTACCTGGGGGCGGCGGAGCGCCGATGGATTATCCAGGACTTCAACGGCATCGATTCGCCCGCCCCGGGCCAGTTGCTTCTGATCCCGCGACGGAACTACCGGCCAGGCGGTCTGGCCCCCGGTGGTTACCAAACGGTGCCCGTGTTGGCCTACCCCGATCTGTCCACGGTTAAAAGCGAGCAGGCTTCGCGTATTGCCGATCGCTTCCGGGGCCAGATCCAATATCTCAAGGCCGAGGGCTATCATGTCGTCGACATTCACCAGATGGCGGCCTTCATGGCGTTCGACGCCACGCTGCCGCCCAAAGCGGTGGTGTTGACTTTCGATGATCAATCGCGGCTATTTTACGATCTCATTTTCCCCATCCTGCGGACCCACCAGTTCCCGGGAACCCTCTTCATCACGCCGGGGGCCGTGGGGGCCGAATCCATGGCCACCTGGACCCAACTCAATGAAATGATGGAGTCAGGGATCCGTATCCAATACCGGCTGCCCCCGGCGCTGACCCAAGCGCTCAAACCGACCCGATTTCCCAACCAAACCGAGCTGGCCCAGATGGTATCGCGCCTCGCCCGTGATCGCCAGGACATTGAAACACAAGGCGGCCAGCCCTGCCACTACCTGGCCTATGTCGGTGACGACATGGCGGCATTGAAGATCATGCTGGCCGAAAAGGCCGGTTTCAAGGGCGGGTTCAATCTTGCCGGCGACAGCAATCCTTTCTACCGGAATCTGTTTGCCGTTCAGCGCGTGCCGGTCAGCTGGGACGAATTGCCGGAGCGCTTCGCCAAGCACCTGCAGGTTTTCAAGGACGAGGTCCTGCGATGAGCCGGCCATTTTTCGCCACGCTACTGATGGTCAGCCTCCTGCTGCTCGGCTGTGTGAGTGAAGGCTCCCGTCGGTCCGGTGCCCGCGGGCCGGACGCGCGGCCGGTTGTTGCGGCCCTCGCGGAAAAAGCGGCCACCCACGAGGCGACCGATGAGATCCAATTGGCCCTTCTTTGCTGGCGCAGTATACTGGAATTCGATCCGCAGGACCCGGAAGCCCGGGCCAATCAGGAGCGCCTTGAAGCCCAGGCGCAGGAGCGCGCGCACGCCAGTTATCAGCGCGGGAAGGCGGCTCTGGCGCAAACCCGTCCCAAGGAAGCTCGTCGCGCGCTGTTGACGACCCTGCGTCTGGACCCCCGGTTCATGGATGCCCGCCAGCAGCTGGACCGGTTCATGAATCCGCCGGTGTATAAATGGTACCGCATTCAGCCGGGAGAAACCCTCGCGGATCTTTCCCGCAAATTTTACCGCACCCCCGAGGGCGCCGATTTAATCGCCTTTGCCAATGATCTGCCGGCCAACGCCCGCTTGCTGACGGCCCGCATGCTGAAGATTCCCGCTCTGGCGGCCCGGCCGCCCTATCGGGCCCAAAAGACCGATTACGACTTGGTGCGGGCCCGGAAGCTTTCCAAGGCGGGGCGTCACGAAAAGGTGCTCGTTCTCACCCAACGTTTGCGGCGTGCCAACCCCAAGCTGCGCGAAGCCGTCCGGCTTGAAAATAAGAGCCGGTTTGCTCTGGGCCAGCGCTTTTATCAGCAGCAGCAGCATTTAAAGGCCAAGCAGATGCTGGATGGCATTCAGGGGGATTATCCGGGGCTCAAGGCGCTGCGTGCCGATTTGCGCGTGCAGCTGAAACGGCGGGCGGAGGTCCACTATCGCGACGGCGTCAAATACTTCCTCAACGACGAGCTCGAGCTTGCCGTCGAGTCCTGGCGCCTGGCGCTGACCCTGGATCCCGAGCACGAGGAGGCGGCGGCCAGCATTCGCGAAGCCGAAACCCTGCTGCAAAAATTGAAAACCGTGGAAGAAGAGTGAGAACGGTGGCGTAAGCGCCTATGAGCTCGGAAGCGATACAATTCGGAAAATATATCCTGCTGGATCGGATTGCCTTCGGCGGTATGGCGGAACTCTATCGCGCCAAAATCAAAGGCGAACAGGGTTTCGAAAAGCTCGTGGCCATCAAGAAAATTTATACGCACCTGCATTCGCAGGAGGAAATGGTCCGGGCCTTTATCGATGAGGCCAAGCTGGCGGCCTACCTCCAACACGCCAATATCGTGGAAGTCTACGATTTCGGCTGTCTGGAGGATACCTATTTCATCGTCATGGAATATCTGCGCGGCAAGGATCTGCGCTCGATCAGCAATCGTCTTCAGGACAGCGACCAGTCACTGGGCCTGAACAACAGCCTGTTTATCGCGAGCTCCATCTGCGCCGGATTGGAATACGCGCACCATCTTCCCGATATCGCCGGCAATCCCCTCAACATCGTTCACCGCGACATCAGTCCGCAGAATATCTTCATCACTTACAGCGGACAGGTCAAGATTCTCGATTTCGGCCTGGCCAAAGTCGCCGGGCGGCAATCCGCCACCGAGACCGGCACCCTCAAGGGCAAACTGGCCTACATGGCCCCTGAACAGGCACAGGGTAAGGTTATCGATCAGCGCAGCGACATATTCTCCCTGGGCATCATCCTGTACGAAATGCTTTCCGGCCGCCGGATGTACGAGGGCGACACGCTCAAACTTCTGCGCCAGGCACAGAACCGATCGTTTGTGCCGCCTGAGCTGATCATGCCCGAATTGCCCCGCTCGCTGCAGGATACCCTGCACCGGATGCTGGCCTTTGTTCCGGCCGATCGTTTCGGCGATTGCGGCGAGGTGTTGAACGCGCTGGAAGGATGCCAGGCGGACCTCTCCTATCGAAGCCAGGAACGCCAGCTGAGTCGGATGATCGGCGATCTTTTCGCTGACGACAAACACACCGAAGAAGAGAAACTGGCCACCCTTCTGAAGGCCAGTGGCGACGCCGCCCCCAATCCTTACGTCCGTCCGGAGAAAACCGTGGCGGGACCGGCCGACCATGCACCGTCATTGGCCGGATGGCCGGGACTCAAGGCGCTTGGCAGCCGTCCCGGCGCCCGCTGGACTTTACTGGCCGTCGGCCTGGTGGGGCTCATCCTGACGGTGGGTCTGACCTTATGGTTCAGCCGTCCGGCATCGCCACCCGCGAAGCCGGCCATGGAGAAAAAGGCTTATGCCGCCAGGCCCTACGCCGAAGCGCCGAAGGCACCGCCCACGAAGGGCGCCGACGACAAGGCGATGCGGGATCAGGCGCAGCGCGTGCAACGGGCGCTGGCGCTGATGGATACCGACGTTGAAACGGCACGGCAGGCCTGGCGTGACATCCTGGCCGCCGATCCGGATAACGCCGAAGCGCATTTCAACCTCGGACTGCTTTACATCCGCTCGGAAGAATACCAGCCGGCGATCGCTGCTTTTCGCAAGGTCCTCATGCTCCAGCCCGAGATGCCGGATGCCCTGTTCAACATCGGGTTCGCCTATGCCAAGAGCGGCCGCTACGACCAGGCGGTTGAAAGCTACAGCCGGGCCGCCGCCCTGAGTCCGCCCTATCAGGACGAGATTCTCTACAATCTGGCCACGGTACTTGAAATCCGGGGCGAATGGCAAAAGGCGTTGCAAAAAATACAAACGGCGATAGAATTGAATCCTGAAAACGAGCGTGCCCGGGACTATTTTGAACAGCTCAAGCGCAAATATCGCCAAACGCCATGATCAGATCCTTTCACGGCCTCACCGGCCTTGTGTTCGCCGCTTGGGCGGTGGCCCTGCTTTTCGGCTGCACCGCCCTCAAGCCGAAGACGGTGACCCCGCCGCCGCCCCAGGAAACGGCCCGGCCGGCGACTAAGCCGCAAGCCAGGAAGACGCCGCGGGCGGCCAAAGAAAAAAGTCTGCCCATCGCCCAATTCCGCAACCGGGATTATTATGTCCACGAAGTTCGCTGGCCGAACGAATCCCTCGTCTTGATCGCCCAGTGGTACACCGGCAGCCGCGCCAACTGGAAAGCGATCGCCCAAGCCAC
>JASJBQ010000326.1 GCA_030066455.1 Desulfobacterales bacterium | reverse complement strand
ATAGGCTGAAAGGGTTGCGTCATCAAACTCGCTCATGGGCGCATGTCCTTTCCTCCGGCGCCTTCAACCACTCTGAAAAGGCGGCCGGGGCGTTCGTTTTTCAGCTGCCGGATCAACTCACGGCGGGCCCGGGCCACGCGACTGGCTACGGTACCGGCCGGAGTATGCAGAATGGTGGCCGCCTCGGCATAGGTATAGCCTTCGACCACCACCAGCGATATCGCCGCGCGCTGTTCGGCGGGTAAGGCCGCCATGGCGCTCCGAACATCGACCATCGCTTCGACCGTCCGGGCGGGATAGGGTGCAATAGGGTCCCGGGTCTGGTGGTCATGGCGACTTTGGGCGTGGGATTCCCGGGTTTTGCGGCGGCGCAGTTGATCGATCCATTGCGTGTGGATGATACGGTACATCCAACTGTCCAGACGCGAGCCGTCGCGGAATTGGGTTAGCCTTTTGAGGGCGCGCTCGCAGGCGGCCTGGACCAGTTCGTCGCCCCTGTCGATGTCTCCGGCCAGATTACAGGCAAAACGGCGCAGACGCGGCAGCAGCATCACCATTTGCCGGCGAAGCGCCCTGTCCCTGCGGTCATGCTCCGGGGCCTGTTTGAAAATCATTTCCGACCGACTCCTTTAAACCACCTTCCATACAGGCGGCTGGCGGGCCACGTGCGACGCACGCGGCCTCACCAGCCGGGTCCAGTCAACTGGTCTGGTCTAAGCGGGTTTATTCCCAATTGCCGACCAGGCCGGCCTCGTCTTCAGCCGACACCGGGTCGAGGTCATCCATACCGTCGAAGGCATCGTCATCGCCTCCGTTGCGATCGTTTTGGGTCGAGGACCGCCCCCCCCTATTGCCACCGTCGTCTGAGCGTTCGGACCTTTCGCTGCGCCCGTCTTCATTTTCACTGTCGTTGCCATCCTCGCCGTCTCCGCGCCCGTCTTCATTCCCGTCATCGCCGTCGTCATCTCCGTCTTCACCGTCGTCGCCCTCATCACCGTCGTCGCCATCATCATCACCGTCGTCGCCATCATCATCGCCGTCGTCGCCGTCGTCATCACCATCGTCGCCGTCGTCATCACCATCGTCGCCATCGTCATCACCGTCGTCGCCGTCGTCATCACCGTCATCGCCGTCATCACCGTCGTCGCCGTCATCATCACCGTCATCGCCGTCATCACCATCGTCGCCGTCGTCACCGTCATCGCCGTCGTCGCCGTCATCACCACCATCGTCGCCGTCGTCGCCGCGACCGTCATCACCGCCGTCGTTGTCACTGTCGCCATCGTCACCGTCGTCATCAGCATAGGCTTTGTAGACGAGGACCTGTCCTTTGTCCCCATCGATGTGGAGCGGAAGGACCGTCAGGGCCGTTGTCAGAAACAGAACCAGGCCCCAAAAAACGAGATGGCTGATGGATTTGGTCCGTCGGGATTCGATTGGATGCTCACCGTTCATGGGGATCTCCTCGTTTGCAGAATCGTTTGGGTTTTATTCTGATAACGGTTCAAGCGTGGGGATTTATCCATCCAACGCAAACCCATCGCCGAATTCCGTGTAAATATACGAATTCGATGGCTCTGAACAGGGTCTTATGAACGTACACGCAGATCCAATTGAAAATAAACTTGGCATTAAATTATTTATATAAATAAACTTGCCTTTAGTATAATAACGTGTACAATTGTTTTCACTGAAAGCACTTGGGCAGGCCCATGGAAACTGCCGTCAAGTTCAAATTTATGCGATCGACAGTGAATCCGTATGCCTGTTCAGCAAAGCCGGCCCACCAGACATCCTCTCAGACAATTTCTGAAACGATCCAGGACGACTGTACGAGCAGGCAAGACTGGATCGATTGAAGGCATTCTCCGATGGCCTTGCACGACCATTGTGTCGGGTTGCCACAGCATTGCCCCGCACTACGACGAGGAGGCGGTCGCCGATCGCATTACCCCTGTTCTGGATCTGGCCCAAGTCATCATGAACCAACCGCGAGTAAAAAAAAGGAGAAGCAACCATGAAAGAAGGCCTAATTGCACGTGTCGGGCGAATCGTCAGCGGGAGTGTGCATTCGCTGATCGATGCCATCGAAAATGCTGCGCCGGAAACCGTCATGGAAGAGGCCATCCGTGAAATCGACAGCGCCATCGACGATGTCCGGCTGGAACTCGGCAAGGTCGTGGCCGGAAAGCACCTGGCCAGTGCGCGGCTGCTGGAGGCCAATCAGCAGCATGAAGACCTGGCGACCAAGATCGAACTGGCGGTCAAGGAGTCGCGCGAAGATCTTGCGGAAGCCGCGATTTCAAGACAACTCGATCTCGAAGCCCAGATCCCCGTGCTTGAATCCACCATCAACGACAGCGGATCGCAGGAAAAGGAGTTGGAGGGCTATATCGCCGCCTTGCAAGCCAAAAAACGCGAGATGAAGGAAGAGATGCGTCAATTTCGCCTGAACCTCGACGATCCCGCGCCGTCTCTCGAGAGCAATGTGCAGACGACTGATGTTGAAGGCAAAGTGGCCAAGGCCGCTTCGGCTTTTGAGCGAGTAGTGGAAAAAGCCACGGGCGTCCCGGGAGTCGGACGCGAAGCCAATCGCCATTCAGCTGTCAAACTGGCGGAACTCGAGGAGCTGGCCCGCAAAAATCGCATCATGGAACGCCTGGCAGCCGTTAAGGGCGAGATGGAGAATAAATGATCGCATTTGTGCTTTCCAGTCAAAACCTGCCGTTTGCCATCGCTTTGGTCCTGATGTTTGCCATCGCTTTGCTCGAGGGCGTTACCACACTGATCGGGGCCGGTCTGTCGGACCTGCTCGATTCATTGCTGCCGGACCTGGATGTGGATATGGATTTCGATGCCGACCTGGACGCCGATATCCACACCCCGGGGCTGTTCACGAAGCTGCTCAGCTGGTTCAGGGTGGGCGAAGTGCCGGTGCTCATGCTGGTGATCGTTTTCCTGACGGCCTTTGGTCTGATCGGACTCTTCTGCCAGTCCATGTCGCTTCGCATCCTGGGGCACATGCTGCCGGCGGCACTGGCGAGCGTGCCGGCCCTTATGGTCACCTTTCCGGTGGTGCGGATCTGCGGGGGAATTCTGGCGCGCATCATTCCCAAGGACGAAACGGAATCCGTGTCGGAAGACAGTTTCGTCGGGCGGGTGGCCGTCATCACCCTGGGCCGGGCCGAGCGTGGCAAGCCTGCTCAGGCGCGGCTCAGCGACCAGCACGGCCAGGCCCATTACGTCATGGTGGAGCCTGACGTGGGCGGTGCCTGCTTCGAGCAGGGCGCCCAGGTTCTGATCGTGAGTCACAAAGGGGCCGTGTTCAAGGCCATTGTGAATACCAGCGCGGCCCTGACCGACTAATGGATTCATCCCCATTCCTAGCGAGGAGAAGAAGGAGGATTACCCCATGTTTTCCAATCTGATGAGTATTTTTGTCACTGCCGGCGTCATACTGGTGGCGGTCCTGGTGATGGCCATGATCGTGGCCCGCATGTACCGCCGGGCCACCAAGGAGATTTCATTCGTGCGGACTGGATTCCGCGGTCAGAAAGTCATCATGAACGGCGGCGCGCTGGTGGTGCCGGTGCTCCACGAAGTCATCCCCGTAAACATGAACACGCTTCGTTTGGAGGTGCAGCGGGCCAACACGCAGGCTTTGATCACACGCGATCGCATGCGCGTGGACGTGATGGCGGAGTTCTACGTGCGGGTCAAACCTACCAATGAATCCATTGCCAACGCCGCCCAAACCCTCGGGATGAAGACCATGAACCCGGATGAGCTCAAGCAGCTGGTGGAGGGTAAATTTGTTGATGCCCTGCGGGCCGTGGCCGCCGAGATGGCTATGGAAGAACTTCACGAACAACGTGTGGATTTCGTCCAGAAAGTCCAGCAGGTCGTTTCCGAGGATCTTCTCAAGAACGGTCTCGAGCTTGAGTCCGTCTCGCTGACAGGCCTTGACCAGACCAGCAAGGAGCATTTCAATCCCGACAACGCCTTCGACGCCGAAGGCCTGACCAAGTTGACCGAGGAAATCGAGGAGCGCCGGCGTAAACGCAACGACATCGAGCAGGATACCGAAGTGGCGATCGCCAACAAGAACCTGGAAGCCGAACGCCAGAAACTCGAGATTGCCCGGGAGACGGAATATGCCCGTCTGGAGCAGGAACGGGAGATCGAGATCCGCCGGGCCGCCCAGGCCGCCGAAATTGCCCGCGAACAGGCCGAGAAAAAGCGCGATGCCGAGGAAGCCGAGATCCAGGCCAAACAACAGGTGGACTCCGCCAGCATTTCGGCCGAACGGGCGGTGGAGGAGCAGCGTATCGAAAAGGACCGGCAATTGAAGGAGAAGGACATTCACAAGACCAAGGCCGTGGAAACCGCCGAAATCGATCGCAAGAAAACCATCGAACTGGCCGAGCAGGACAAGGCGATTGCCATTGCCGAGCGCTCCAAGGCCCAGTCCGAGTCCCAAGCCGAAGCCGACAGGGCCCGTTCCGTGGCGGTCAAGGAAGAGGAGGCCGTCGTCACGGTACGGGAGACCGAAAAAGCCGAGCGGTCCAAGGCCGTCGAACTGGTCAAGGCCCGCCAGGCCGCCGAGCGCGAGGCCATTGCCATCAAGGTGGCGGCCGAGGCCGAGAAAATGGCGGCCGAGGACAAGGCCGAAGCCGTCACGACCCTGGCGAATGCCGAGGCCGACAAACTGCGCATCAACGCGCAGGGCGATGCCGAGGCCGAGAAACTGCGGGCCGATGCCGCAGCCAAACGCTACCAGGTGGATGCCGAAGGTAAGCGTGCGCTCAACGAATCCCACAACATTCTTTCCGCCGAGCAGATCGCCATGCAGATCCGTATGGCCCTGATCAAGCACCTGCCGGACATTATCCGGGAGAGCGTCAAGCCCATGGAACAGATCGAGGGGATCAAGATCATCCAGGTCGACGGACTCCATGGGAATGGCGGCAGCAACGGCGACGGAGCTGTCGCCCAGGCAAACCTGGCCGACCAGCTGGTCAACAGTGCCCTGCGCTACCGCGGCCAGGCCCCGCTGGTCGACTCCCTTCTGGCCGACATTGGCCTCAGCGGCAACGACCTGAACGGGGTCACCAAGGTGCTGCACGGCGACAACCCGGGGGCAACCGCGGCCGCAGAGGTCGAGAAGCCCTAGCATTGGCACGTCTGATCTTCCCGGAACAGGCGGCATGACGGAGCGTTCCGGGAAGATCTGCGATCAAGGCTTCATGTCCCCAGGAATGTCCGTAAGAAAGGTGTGCCGTTGATATGGCTGGATTG
>JASJBQ010000325.1 GCA_030066455.1 Desulfobacterales bacterium | reverse complement strand
CTACGCCTGGATGTACGCGGCCGCGCACGGCCTTGAGCGGATCGACGCCCAACTGACCTACTATCATCTCGAAAACCAGCGCACACTCGAAATCCGGCAGCGCTTCGAATTCGAGGCCCTGGCCGCATTTGCCGAAGCCCTCGTGGCCGAATTCCTGGCCTGGGCCGAGGGGCTCGACCAGTGGCGGCGGCGGCGCGACCGCGCCATCCAGGCGCTGGCCTTCCCGTTCAAGGACTATCGCGCCGGCCAGCGCCGCATGGCGGTGGCCGTCTACCGCGCCGTCCAGGAGGGGCATCCGGCCATGATCCAGGCCCCGACCGGCATCGGCAAAACCCTGGGCGTCGTCTTCCCGGCCGTCAAAGCCATGGGCGCCGGCCTGACCTCCCGGGTTTTCTACCTCACCGCCCGCACCACCGGGCAGAAAGCGGCCCAAAAGGCCCTGGCGCTGCTCTGCGTTGCGGGTTTGGACTTTAAAAGCCTGACCCTCACGGCCAAGGACAAGCTCTGCCCTCACCCTGAAGCGGCCTGCTCCCCGGAGGAGTGTCCCCGGGCGCGCGGCCATTACGATCGCCTCAAAGGGGCCCGGCAGGCCGCCTTCTTGCAGATGGCCCTTGACCGCGACACCCTGACGCGCTTGGCCGAAGACCACGCGGTATGCCCCTTCGAGCTCAGCCTGGACATGGCCCTGTGGACCGACATGGTCATCGCGGACTACAATTACGCCTTCGACCCCCGCGTCTACCTGCGGCGCTTTTTCGACGAGGCGGGCAACGATTTTACTTTTCTGATCGACGAGGCCCACAACCTCGTGGACCGCTCACGGGAAATGTTCTCGGCCGCTCTCGACAAACAACCCTTCCTGGCGCTGCGGCGCGAACTGCGGGAAGACCACCCTGCGCTCCATCGGACGCTGGGGCGGATCAACGCCTGGCTGGCCACGGCCCGCCGCGAGTGCCTGGTCGGCGGTGGGGCCGTGGCCGTCGCCGAGCCTCCCGCGACGCTGCTGCCCCGGCTGACGCGTTTCATGACCCGCGCGGAAAAGTGGCTGCTGCAGAACATCGCCACGGACTGGCGGGAGGACTTGATTCAGCTCTACTTCGACGTTGCCGCGTTCCTTCGCGTGGCCGAGCAGTATGACCGGGCCTACGCCACCTGCTCCGAAGCTGATGCCCGGAACCTGCGCCTCAAACTCTTCTGCATCGACCCGGCCCGGCAGATGGCCGAAGCCCTCACGCGCTGCCGGGCGGCGGTCTTTTTTTCGGCCACCCTGACACCCTTCGACTATTTCAACACCCTTTTCGGCGGAGACGAACGCACGCGCTATCTGCGGCTGGCATCGCCCTTTCCCCGTGAAAACCTCTGCCTGGCCATCGACGGTCGCATCTCGACCTATTACCGCGATCGAGCGCAGACGGCGGACGCGGTGGCGGGGGCCGTCGGTGATCTGGTGCGCCACCGTCCTGGCAATTACCTGGCCTTCTTCCCCTCGTATGCCTATTTGCAGATGGTACACACGCGCTTTGCCGACCGGTACCCGAACCTGCCCGCCGTCGTGCAGGCGGGTCAGATGACCGAAAGCGAGCGGGACGCCTTCCTGGCAAAGTTCAGCGACGAGCGCCCCGGCCCGCTGGTGGGCTTTGTCGTCATGGGCGGCATTTTCGGCGAGGGAATCGACCTCACCGGCGACCGGCTCGCAGGTGCCGTCATCGTCGGGGTGGGGCTTCCGGGCATCGGACTCGAGCGGGACCTGATCCGCGACTATTTCGAAACCCACCGTCAGGCCGGGTTCGACTTCGCATATCGCCTGCCGGGCTTCAATCGCGTCCTTCAGGCCGTGGGCCGCGTCATCCGGACCTCGCGCGACCGGGGGATCGTGATGCTGCTCGACCAGCGCTACGGCCAGCGGCGCTACCGGGAGCTGTTTCCGGCCGAGTGGCGGCCGGTGTGCCTGGGGCCGGGGCGCGAAGTGGCCGAGGTGGTCCAGACGTTCGCCAACCCGCCGCCCGTCTGAAAACCGTTGAAAGCCTGTGCCAAAAGCCTTAGGTTTGCACAAATATCACAACCGAAAAGCTGACGGGCTTTAGGGCCTGAACCGTTGGATGCATGTTTGGGGATGTTTCCACTCCCATCACCCTACCCAGGAGCACCGACCATGCCGCCGCTGATCACCACCACACCCGCGGATGAACTCGTTCGCCGGATTGCATTGTTTCAGCAATACCTCAGGGACGCCGGACTGGACGGCGCCCTCGTCCTCCAGAACACCGACCTTTTCTACCTGGCCGGCACTGTCCAGCAGGCCCACCTTTTCGTGCCGGCCGCAGGCGACCCCGTGCTGATGGTGCGCAAAAGCTTGGAGCGCGCCCGGGCCGAATCGGCCCTGGACCACATCGTGGCGCTCAAAAGCCCGCGTCAGATCGTCGACATCCTCAAGGCCCACGGCAATGCGCCGCCGGAGCGGCTGGGGATGGAGCTGGATGTCATCCCGGCCGCGCTTTACCTGCAATACGCCCGTCTGTTTGCAGGTGTCGCATTGACCGATATCTCCCCTGGCCTGCGCCGTATTCGGGCGGTCAAGTCAGCCTACGAGCTCGAGCGGATGCGCACGGCCGCGCGCCAGGCGGACGCCGTGGCCGGCAGCGTGAAAGATTTGATCCGCGAAGGCATGACCGAAGTGGAACTGGCCGGTCGGGTGGAGGCCGAGGCCCGCCGGCGCGGCCACCAGGGCATCGTGCGCATGCGCATGTTCGGCGGCGAGATGTTCTACGGGCACCTGCTGGCCGGACCGCCCGCGGCCGTACCCAGCTATCTGGCCTCCCCCACCGGCGGCACCGGGGTCAGCCCGGCCGTGGCCCAGGGGGCGGGCTTCGATCGCATCCGACCCGGCGAGCCCATCCTGCTGGACTACGTCTTTGCCTGGCAGGGTTATATCGCCGACCACACGCGCATCTTCGCCCTGGGCGAACTGCCGGCGGATCTTCTGGAAGCCCACCAGGCCATGCTGGATCTCCAGGCGATCATCCGCCGCAAGGCCCGGCCGGGCACCCCGGCCGGCGATCTTTACGCCGCGGCCGTGACCTGGGCCGCGGACAACGGTTGGGGGGAATGGTTCATGGGTGCCGACGACCAGCGCATCCGCTTCATCGGCCACGGGGTCGGGCTGGAGCTGGACGAGTACCCCTTTCTGGCCAAGGGGCAGG
The DNA here is from genome assembly GCA_030066455.1 of Desulfobacterales bacterium. The sequence continues at coordinate 2,135 of JASJBQ010000325.1, read as the reverse complement.
ACATGCCGCTGGTCGAGGGCATGACCATCGCGCTCGAGCCCAAACTGATCATCCCCGGACGGGGGGTGGTGGGCATCGAGAACACCCACGTGGTCACCGCAGAGGGCCTGGAGCCGCTCACCCGCTTTGACGACGCCGTGCAAATGATCGCCTGATCTTCCTCACAGCGGTTTAAACATAACGATAGGTCATCCAGAAATGGGCCAGGCTGCCCAGCATGACGAGAACATGAAAAACCTCGTGGAAGCCGAAAAAGCGGGGCCAGGGGTCGGGCTTTCGGGTGGCGTAAATGACCGCGCCCGTCGTGTAGAAAAAACCGCCCACCGCCATCCACATAAGCCCCGGGAACGCCAGGGCCTGGCTCAGGGGCCAGATGCCCACGACGATGACCCAGCCCATCAGGACATAGATCGCGGTGTAGACGCGGCGCGGTGCGTTCAGCCAGAAAAGCTTCATCACGAGACCGGCCAGGGCGATTCCCCAGACCGTCCCCAGGATCGACCATCCCCAGGCCCCCCTTAGCGTGACCAGACAAATGGGCGTGTAGGAGGCGGCAATGAAAATGAAGATCATCATATGGTCGAGTTTGCGCCAAAGCTCGCGACGGTGCCCTGTAACGGGCAGCCAGTGGTAAAGGGTGCTGCAGGTGTAGAGCAAAACCATGGCGCCGCCGAAGACCGCAAACCCCACGGCATGCCAGGCCGTGTAAGGTTCCCTGGCCCGCGTGAGCAGGACGACCAATCCGGCGGCCGCCAGAAGGATACCGATGAAATGGGTCAGGCCGCTCATGGGATCCCGCAGTTTGTAGGGCATGGCGATCGCTCCCTTCTCGGTAAAATTTACGCGTCCGGGTCGTGAGAGGCGATGACGTCAATATAGCCCCGAAAACGACGGCCGATTGTAAAACAAATGTCAAAAGACGCGAATCCCTATCGCCGGGATACACAGGAAGGTCGCAAGCTCCAGCGGCCAGGCACCCGCAGCGGGCCGCGGATGGGATCGAGGCTTCATCACAATGGATGGCTGGGTGCCGCCGGAGGGTCAAACCGGAGGAGCACCGCGAAGCGATGAATCTGCGGGGCGTCAGGCCGGAAGCGGCCACCCGGGGGCAACGGGCCAAGGTCGTTTCCGGCATCGCGATGTGTGGCTCCGCCGGCGCCTGCTCCTGCGACCGGGACGCGTCTCGGATGGTAGGTGCCGTGGCCGGCGTTCAGGTGGCAGCGAAGATCAGGCAGGAGCCGACCCCCATGGCGCAGAGCCGTCCGTGGGCGTCCTTTACTTTGGCTTCGGCGGCCGCCATGCGCCGTCCGACATGGACCGCTTGGGCTTCGCAGACCAGCCGGCCGTTTTCCGCGGTGACCGGACGCAGGTAGTTGATTTTGATCTCGCTCGTCGAGCAGCTCCGCCCCCGGGGCAGGGTCGAAATCACCGCAGCCGTCAGGGCCGAATCCAGAAGCGTGGCCAAAATCCCGCCGTGAACCGTGGCAAAGGGGTTGTAGTGCGCCTCCTCCGGGACCAGTTCGTAGCTGACCTGGCCGGCCGCAAGCGACGCGATGCGGTAGCCCACCAGAACCGCCGCCGGAGGACGTTCGACCCGGCCGTCCTTGAGGGCTTGGAGATATTCCAGACCGGTGAGAGCGGCCGTGTCGCGGTGGCTGGCTTCCGGTGGGTGCCAGGTGATGGTTCTTCGTCGCATGCGCGCCCTCGTTCACCGGCAGCGTCGGCGTTTCAGTTGGCACGCCCCGGTTCGCCGTCCACGCCCGACGTCGCCGTGGCACGTGCCGCCGTGCGCAATTGCCGTTTGAGCGCTTTGAGCTGCCGGAATAAATCATGTTCGGGCCCTTCGCCCCCAGGAAGGGTCGGGCTCTTGAAGTAGAAGGCCAGCCAGCTCTGCAGCCCGTGCCAGCCGCAGCGTGCGGCCAGGTCCATGAACAGGGCCACGTCGAGGATCAGCGGGGCTGCCAGAATGCTGTCGCGGCAGAGGAAATCGACCTTGATCTGCATGGGGTAGCCCAGCCATCCCATGATGTCGATGTTGTCCCAGCCTTCCTTGTTGTCGCCCCGCGGCGGATAATAATTGATTTTGACCTTGTGGTAGAGGTCGCCGTAGAGTTCGGGAAACCGTTGCCCGTCCA
>JASJBQ010000324.1 GCA_030066455.1 Desulfobacterales bacterium | reverse complement strand
CGGTGGAATGCGACCGCACATTTATGAGCATTTGTTCATAATATAATCGTGAGATATATCTCGTCAACGGCCTGCGGGCATTTTTCCCGGGTGGCCCGGGGCTGTCCGGGGGGACACGCTCCGGCTGGCACCGGCTGAAGACGCCTGTCGACGAACCGGCACGCGGGGCTGGCCTCAGGCGCAGCCGGCCTGCGAGCGCGGGGTATCGGCGTGAAAACTGTCGTTCAGAACGATCCGCACGGTGCGGGCCAGCGACTTGAGGGGAATGGGCTTGTGCAGGTAGTGGCGGATGCCGATCTCCGCTGCGGCCTCCGGCGAGAGCGACTCGCTGAAACCGGTGCAGAGAATAATGGGCAGGTCCTCGCGGATGTGCAAAACCTGGGCGGCGAGTTCCCCGCCGGTGAGGTTGGGCATGGTCTGATCGGTGATCATCAAATCGAAGTCTTCCGGGTTCTGGCAGAACAGGCTCAAAGCCTCGACGCTGCTGCTGGTGGCCGTGACCTCGTAGCCCAGGCGCTCCAGCATCTGGCTCTGCATGTCCAGAAGCTGCTCTTCGTCGTCCACCAGCAGCAGGCGTTCGTTGCCCAGCGGGATGAAATTCGTGGTTTCCGTGATGGAAGTTTCGTCCGTGTGGAGAATCTGGGGCAGATAGAGGCCGAAGGTCGTGCCTTCGCCCACGGTGCTGGCGACGTCGATGAAGCCGTTGTGGTTCCTGACGATGCCGTGCACCATCGAGAGCCCCATGCCGGTGCCCTCCCCGGGGGCCTTGGTGGTGAAGTAGGGCTCAAAGATACGCTCCAGCATATCAGGCGCAATCCCGTACCCCGAATCCTGGACCCGGATGCGCGTGTAGCGCCCGGGCGTCATGCCCGCCAGCGGAACGTCGTCCGGCGCCTGAAAGTGGGTTTCATCCAGATAGACGTTCAGCGCGCCGCCCGATTCCCGCATGGCGTGATAGGCGTTGGTGCACAGGTTGACGATCATCTGGTGAATCTGGGTGGTGTCGCCCATGACGAAACCGTATTCGTCTTCGATATGGGGATGGATGTCGATGGTGGACGGCAGGGACGAGCGCATCAGCTTGAGCGACTCCTGAATGATGGGGGCAACCTTGACGGGTTTGCGTTCCTGGCTGTTCTGGCGGCTGAAGGTCAGAATCTGCTGCACCATTTCCTGGGCGCGCCGCCCGGCCTTGAGAATTTCACCCATGTTGGCGCGGGCCTGGCTGTCGGCCGGCAGGTCCTCGGCCGTCATTTCGGCAAAGCCGATGATGGGCGACAGGATGTTGTTGAAGTCATGGGCGATGCCGCCCGCCAGGGTCCCGATGGACTCCATCTTCTGTGCCTGCCGCAGCTGATTTTCCAGTTGGGCCTTCTCGGCAGCCGCCTGTTTGGCGGCCGTGATGTCCTGGATGACACCTGAAATCCTGACGCCGCCGCCGGCCTTGCGGATCAGCTCGGCGCGGGAATGAATCCAGGCCTGTTCATTGTCGTCGGCGCGCCGTATCCGGTAAGTCACATCGTAGGCCCGGCCCTTGAAAACGAGGGCGTCGAGACGGCGGCGCACCCTGCGACGGTCTTCTTCCACGATCAGGGCCTGCACGGCCTCGAGGGCCAATCCGGAGCCGGTGTCTTCCAGCCCAAAAATCCGGCACCACTCCTCCGAGCCCTCGATGGTCCGGGTGGTCAGGTCAAGTTCCCAGTTGCCCACGTGGGCGATGGCCTGGGCCCGCTTGAGGGCTCGCTCCGAAGCGATCCGTTCGGAAATATCACGGAAATTGCCCACCAGCCCCTGAATCCGGGGCGTGGTCAGCAGGTTGACCAGGGTCAGCTCGATGTGCAGGTAGGATTGATCGGCGGTTCGGTAGCGAAAGGCCAGGGTCAGGGTCCGACCCGGACGGGTCATCAGATTCGCCACCTGGCGCTGGATTTGCTCGCGATCGTCGGGATGAACCGTTTCATGGAATTTCTGCCCCTGCAGATCCCGGGGAGACCAGCCGAAATGCCGTGACAGGTTGGGGCTGCTGTAGCGGATGGTGCCCTCCCGGTCCAGGATGATGATCACGTCGGAAATATTCGCAATCAGGGTGCGGAATTTTTCCTCGCTTTCGCGCAGCTCCTTGGCGGCGCGCTTGCGGTCGCAGATCTCGGCCTTGAGCTCCTGGTTGGAAGAGGCGATGGCGGCCGTGCGCTCCCGCACGCGCCGCTCCAGGCTTTCCTTGGTTCGCTGCAGGGCCTGCTCGTTTTCTTCGACGATGGTGAACAGGTCGATATATTTGCGGATCGTAATCGAAATCACCGACAGGGAGAATCCCAGAAAACCGAACTCCATCACGAACTGCACCGTGGGCATGCCTACGGTGGCCAGGATGTCGTGCAGCCCCAGAAGGGCCCAGATGAAAAAGCAGGCCACGAGTTCACGCGCGCCCGTCACCTTGCGCCGCGCCGGCCCCCACCAGATGAGCACGACGGCCATGGCCAGAGTAAAGGTCAAAATCAAATAGACCACGCCCAGCGGGCCCAGGTCCGGCTCGATATAGGGCCGCGGGTTCCAGATGAATTCGCGCTGAACAAACGCCGTGGCCACAATCAACTCCGTAAACCAGATCAGCGCCAGACAGACGACGGTCAGCACCGGCAGGGCTTTCGGCAACCAACGATGGCTGCGGCCGATGAACGCAAATGTAAAACGGTAGAGGGCTTCGATCAGCAGGATGAAGACCGAGAACTGAACTTTCTCGCACAGACGGGTGTGGGCGCCGGCCGACAGGTTGAACTGGAAAAAGACGGCCACGGAATAGACCGCCGTTAGAAGGGAGATCGCCGCACCCCAGCGGTTCCAGCCGAATTCCGGCCGCTTGTAAGCCACGAACCCCTGAAAAAGGGCAAATGTCAGACACAGCGCCGCAACCGAAAGCGATCCTGCGGATGAAAGCGTGATGGTTTCAAATGGCATATGGCTGTCGCTCAGAACGGTGGATGAAACCCTTTACCCGTATTCGGCTCATTCACATCGCCCCTTCAAACCGGGGGCCCAGATTCGATGCTGCCGGAACTCTTGGGGGATTATCGTCAGCAGCCACCATTATCTTTAATGCCCGGCCGTCCTTCAGCGCTGTAAGCAGACGGATTTGAATTCCCTCCGGCCTGGCGGCGGTCCAATATCGTTATTGCTTTTCCATCACCACCGTGATCAGAGTAGCCCCATGCCAAATTTATCAGGGGGAGGCTGATGGAAAACCGACAAACACCCGAATCGGTCGAAGCATGGTTCGAAGAAGGCCTTCGCTGCTTCCGGAAACCCGACGGTGTCGGCGCGGTGCGCGCCTTTCGGCAGGTCATCGAGCAGGATCCGGGCTATCGCCACCACGATGGCGACAACGCCTATTTCTACATGGGTAAAATCCACGAAGTCGAAGGCGACCTGGATCTGGCCGTGGGCATGTATACGCGGGCCCTGGCGCTGGATGCCTGGGACGAGGAGAGCCTGATCGGGCGCGGCAGTTGCCTGACCGTGCAGAAAGCGCACGACCGGGCGATTGCCGATTTCCGCAAGGCCCTGGCCATTCCGGACGCCCACCGCCGGGCGCCCGCGCAGCATCTGCTCTACGCCATTGCCGAAAACTACCGGCAGCAGTCCGACTATGCCAGCGCCCTCATGTGGGGCCAGCGGGCGTTGGACCTCGATCCCGATAATTTCCGGCACCAGGAGCTGGTCAAGGCCATGCAGGTCAAACTCCAGGATCCCTGAGGCCCGGCGGAGAAATGAACGCTCGCATCGGCCCGGGCCCTGAGCCGGCCGGAGGCCTTCACCCCTGTACCGGGATCACGCCTTTCCGCCGCCCGCAATGACCTTTGGCGGCGGTCCGTTGCGCGACCCGGCAAATGGTCGTTACATCATGCCCATTCCGCATTCAAAACCGATGCGCCCGCATGGCCGCCCCCCGATGCCGGAGCGCTGCTGATGGGGTTGTGGCACCGATCGTCCGCAGCGGCTTATCTGGCCGTCTTCATCGGTGTCGCCGGCCACGCCTCGACGGAATTCGTGGCCGTGCTCTCCGGGGTTGCCGGGCCGGAGCTCTCTGTATGGCGCTTCCTGCTGGGAGGGCTGGGGCTGGTCGTGTTGTGCCTGATTTTTCCAGCCTCTCGCGATCTGGCCGCCCCTTTCCGGACCCACAGCCTTCAGCTTGTCGGCCTGGCGCTGTTCGGCGTGACCCTGGGGTTTCTGCTCTACCACCGGGCGCTCGACTTCGCCACCGTGCCCCAGGTGGCCACCATGGTGGTCACCATCCCCGTCGGTGTCGGCCTGGCCAACCGCTGGCTGAATCGCGAGCCCTTTTCCGCCGCCAAACGGGTCAGTGCCCTGGGGGCCATGACAGGCGTCGCCCTCCTGATCACGGACGGCTACCTGGCGCGCCTGACGGGCGGTCCCGAAAACCTGATCGGCATTATGATGGTCCTCGGGTGTACGGTGGTAATCGCCGCCTACACGGTCATGCTCCGTCCGCTCATCAGCACTTACGGTGTTCTGCGCATCACCGCGATCACCATGTTCCTGGGGGCCATCGGCCTGTGGTGCGTGGTGGGGATACTCTGGTCCCTGTGGGTCAACCCCCTGAAGCTCTTTGCACGCCCGCCGCAACAATGGGCCGCCCTGGTGACCATCGCCGTGTGGAATACGACGATCACCCAGTTTCTGTGGCTTGGCGGCCTGGCGGCCGTTCCGGATATCACCCGCGGCAGTTATCTCTTCTTTCTCAAACCGGTCATCGCCACCGGCCTGGCGTATTTTTTCATCGGCCAGTCGGTAACCCTCTGGCAGGTGCTGGCCATCGCCGTCATCTGTACCGCGGTTCTGGCGGAACGCTTTGCAGGCGGCGTCACGCGCAGCCCGGTGCCGTAAATGATTCAGAGTATCGGCCGCGCGGATGACGCCCGGGTGTCGCCACGGTGCTACACACGTGCTGAGCACGCCCCCGTGGGTTCCGGGGCTTCGGTCGCCTGCGATCGGTTTCATCCCGATTTGGCGCGTGCTGTCGGCAGGCCGGTCACTAGACGACGGCGTGCGGTGCGCCGCAAAGAAGTCAAGGGAATCGGGCCGCCACCCGCCGCATCGGTGGTCAGCCAACCCACAACGGCCCCCTCGCGCAAAAATACCTGACACGGGGGGCACCGTTTTTGCTTACGATGATGGACGTATGATCAAACCTCATGATCCGCAGGGAGGTATCCATGACCACCGATTCGAGCCGTCCCGAAACCCGCCGGACACACCCGGTACTTTCCGATTTACCCCCGGACCGCACGCGCAAGAACAAGGTCGTCAGCGCCGAGGAGGCCGTCCAGAT
>JASJBQ010000323.1 GCA_030066455.1 Desulfobacterales bacterium | reverse complement strand
ATCCATGCCCAGATCGCCTCCCTGCGAAGAATACGCGACCTCCCCTTCCAGGCGCTTTTCTGTGCCCACAACCCCAGTACCAAAAACGGACCGCTTAAAATCGGCGCCAAGCTGGATTTCCTGGAAACGCTGCGGGAGCGGGTCCGGGGACTTCACACGCAAGGCTGCGGGGCGAGGGAAATCATCACCCGCCTCGACCCCCGACAGGACCGCTTCGTCAAATGGTTCACCACCGGCAATGCCAGCTTCGCCAACATGGTCCGCTCGGCGCTGAGACCAGGCCACGACGCCAACTTCCACGGCCGTTCACCTTAAACCGCGATGCGGGCAAATCCGCCCAGACGGCTATGCCATTGTTGAGATGACCACCGAGTCGGCCGCCGATTTCGGGCATCCGGTTGATTTCAGGAAATCGAACGATCGCTCGTCCGGAATGGCGCAGCGGAGCCGCCTTGAGCAACAGCTCTCAGACAATCGGATCGGATGGCTTCAACCTCTATGCATTACGTTTGGATTTCAATCCCCCCAACCGGACGATCACCATCAGGCCGAAGGCGTAGAGTACAAGGGCCATCCCCATGATCAGCGCATATCCGGCCTGGATGGCCAGCAGCGGAACGGCGATGGCCCCCAACACGGTGGCGCATCCATTGACGCCCCAGGCCCAGGGAACCAGCCGGGAACGGTTGGCGGTCACAACGATGATGCCCAAAGGGAAAGCCGTCCCCATGGGCACGGCCAGGGGCAGAATCAGCGCCAGCGAAAGGGCGGTTTTGAAAGTCAGCGCCATGCCGATGAACCGATGAATCAGTCCGTCCAGGGCAACAAACACCAGCAAGCCGAACACCACAACAGCCACGAGCGCGATTGGCAGCAGCTTCGATGCGGGCGCGCCGCGAGCGAGAGCGGCGTCGGCGCCGATGCTGCCCGCGCCCGCGCCGAGCAAGAAGCCGGCCAGGGCCAGGGCCGCCGCCAATAGCGGATGGTGGAGAAAAATGGATAGGCGCTGGATGAAGACCATCTCCACGAAAATGAATCCGCCCCCGATGGCCGCGAAGTAAATGAGGGTTGCCATCACCCGGGTACGCCCGTCAGCCGCAACGGACGGCCGCTGACGATGCCACCATACGGGCAGACCGATAAGGATCGTACTCAAGACGGCGGCTTGGATCAGGGTCGCCACAAGCAATGGATAGCCCCAGTCCATGAGCGCGATGCCCCCGGCATGACGCAAGGACGCGATTTCGGGCAAGCTTTGCCAGCGGAAATAATGTCCAAAGAAAGGCCGGTCGTCCGTGGGCGGGCGCAGATCGTATTTATACCGGGCGATAAACCGGCCGCCTTCCGCACTGGCCAGCGTCCTTGTGCCTTCGGCGAACATGGGATCGGCGAGCACGCTGTAGCGATTGGCTTCCTCGGGGCCCAGGTCGGGCAGAAAGACCAGATCGAAACCCCACTTCCGGCTGAAACGCCGGACGGCTTCCCGGTCGCCGCGGCTGAGGGGCGATTTGGCCACCAGAACGACAGCCGTGCGCCAGTCCCGGATCACCGCCAGATGCTCGTGCGGATGACGCACCCCTAATTCTTCCAGCATCCGCAAGGCCAGATTGAAAGCCTTCAGGCTGCCACGGGGCGGCAGCCGGGTCCAGAGCGGCACGACGACGAGGCCGTCCTCCTTGAGATGACGCCAGAGGTGGGTCAGGCCTTCGACGGTCAAAAGCGTGTTTTCGCCAAACGCCGACGTTCCGGCACCGCCGTCACCTGACAGCGGCAATTGGATGAGATCGAAGGCGTCCGCGGCGGCATTGAGGAAGGCGCGCGCGGTCGTGCTGTGATAGCGCACCTGGTCTTCCAGATGCCCGAAACCGCTGAATTCACGCAAGCGCTTGTGGAGCAGCTGCGCAAAAAAAGGATGGGCATCCACGGCCTCGACGCTTTGGGCACCAAAGGCGCGGGCCCTGAGAATATCCTGCCCGCCGCCGGCACCGACGACGAGAACCCGCGCAGCCCCCGGGCGCAAATACAGGCCGAGACTGCCGGTGCACTGCTTCAAATACTCCGTCGAACGGGGGCTGCCGTCAAAACGGTCGACCACCGTCATGGCCTGACCCTCGACGAAGAGGGCCACCTGTTCGGGAATGGGCGCGTCACTGTTCAGACTCAGGCCGGGTGCATAGCGAAAAGGAACGCTCTGGCTTTCCACCGCTGTAACCCACCCTAGGGGATGATGCCCTTCGTACAGCATCCGGTTGCCGGGAACTCTCAAAACCTGCGCCAGAGGCTTGTAGGGATTGACGCCGTCCCGATGACCGGAGATGACCGTTATCCCACCGAAGACAACCAGGGCGAGGAACGCCAGGAGTCCGGCTGTCAACCACGCACCCATAATCCGCCAGCGCCGTGCAGCCGCACCAAAAGCGGCGACGCCGCAGCCGGCAACGAGAATGAGAGCCAGCTGCGGCGGCAGGCGGAAAAGAAGGCTCACGGTCAAGCCGGCTCCCACGCCGGCCCCGACAAGGTCGGCGGCGTAGACGCTGGTTATCTGGCGGCCGTAAAACCGCAGCATCGCCCCGAGACCGGTCGCTGCCAGGAGAAAGGGAATCAGGAGCAAACCGTATATGGCGGCCAGATATCCCCATTGGCGAGGATCCCAGAGAAATGCCAGGGCATTGAAGGGCAAACTCTGGCTGGCAGCGAAGCAGAGCACACTGGTCAGGCTGAAACCGATGGTTGCGGTCGCAAACACCCATCGCAACCGGCCCATGCTGAATTGGCCCATCAACGTCAACAGGGTGCCGCTGGTACCGTACCCAAGCAGGGCGATACTGATCATCATGAAAGCAAAATGGTGCCAGTGAACGATGGCAAAGAGACGCATGAGCAGCAGTTCGTAGGCCAGAACCGCCGCCGCGAGCAGACCCACCCCCAGCAGGGGAGGCGATGCCGGGTGCGTGCGCGGTGAAGGGATCATGCGGTCTCCGCGTCAGTGCCCGCCGGTAAGCGGCACGAATCGCACGGGCAGGATCTGCCGTGTCTGCACTTTTCCCTCGAGGCTTTTGGTGATGAGCAGCAGATACTGAACGCCGAAACGGTGGCCGACCGGGATGACCAGCCGCCCCCCGTTCTTGAGCTGGCCGACGAGGGGCGGCGGCACATGATCGGCGGCGGCCGTCACCACGATAGCGTCGAACGGCGCCGCTTCCGGCCAGCCGTAATAGCCGTCACCCTGGCGCGCCGTAATGCGCTCGTATCCAAGGCGTTTGAAACGCGCCTGTGCCTCCCGGGCAAGCGCCGGGATGATCTCGATGGTGCGAACGATCGCGCCGAGGTCGGCCAGGACGGCCGCCTGGTATCCCGAGCCGGTACCCACCTCGAGAACGGACTCCCCGGGTTCGATTTCCAGCAGATCGGTCATGAGGGCCACGATATAGGGCTGGGAAATGGTTTGGCCGTGACCGATGGGAAGGGGACGATTTTCATAGGCCGCCGGCATGACCGCCTGCGGAACGAAGGCGTGACGGGGGACACGCCCCATGGCGTCGAGCACTTCCGTGCGCAGCGCCCGCCTGCCGATATAGGCCCGTGTGGCGATGACATCCGCCCGAATGGCCGCCACCATCTGCCGGCGGCGAACCTCCCATTCCCCTGCCTGCAACGGTGGCGTTCCCGTGGCCCCGATGGCGATCAGGACCCAGGCCCACAGCCACGCTACCGGCATTGGCCGTCCGGACCCGCGACGGACGCCGGTGCATGGCTCAGGGTCGGTTGCATGCGTCGCCGGCATGGAACCTATTTGAAGTACAACCCGTCGAATGTCTTCAGCAATTCGCGCAGGTCGGCGGCGTTTTTCAGATCCGTCGTTTGCTTGCATTTCATGGCCGCGACAAGCATCTGGTGGAGCACGGCAATCTTGCGGGCGTATTGGTCGGTATCCGGCTTGATGCGCTGGGTCATGAAGTACTGCGACACAATGGTCTGGATTTCCGTGGCGTGGTGTTCTTTGTTATTGATCCAGCGCACCAGCTGATTGTAATTGACGCCGTCGGCTTTCTGGAGTTCAAGAACCTGCCGCATGGATTTTTCGATTGTACCGATGTGCTCGGCGATGAGCTGGATACGGGCACGATCATCGTAGATGCCGCAGGGGATTTCGCAATGACCCCAGACAGGCAGGGCAAAGGCGATCGCGACGGTCAAAGTCGCCAAAAAGGAAACGGCTTTTTTCATAATGGCCTCCGTATGTTTGCACTCGGGTTGACGGGGAATCAATCGGAATTTGGAAAGACAATGGTTAATGTGAAATATTAATCACGGAGATTCGATTATCCAGGGGGCCTGTGTGCCTTATTGCCGGGGAGCCAGACGCGGTCCGTCGCACGCTGGGCTTGGCATCGAACGGCCTTTCTGGTAGGACGGTTGAGAGCCGCGTCACCTTTCCCCTTCACGGCCTTCATTCAAGGAGCAAGCCATGGGCACGATCTTCACCAAAATCATCCAGAAAGAGATCCCCGCGGACATTGTTTACCAGGACGATCACGTTACCGCCTTCCGAGACATCAACCCGCAGGCCCCGGTGCACATCCTGATCGTCCCCAACAGGGAAATCCCCACGGTCAACGATATCGAAGCCGGCGACGAAACCCTGGTGGGCAAGATGTTTACGGCCGCCAAGAAAATTGCGGCCGATGAGGGCGTGGCTGAAAACGGCTACCGCCTGCTGATCAACTGCAACCGCGACGGCGGCCAGGAAGTTTTTCATCTTCACATGCACCTCTTCGGCGGACGCCCCCTGGGTCCCATGCTCCTGCGGCGTTAGACTGGACGCTTCGAATACGGGCGGGTGCCGCGATCCCGATGGTACGCCCGCGCCGCGCATGCCGTTTGACAAACACTTGGTTTTGGCCTAGACATAACACCATCGATCGGTCACGAAGACCGATGACACACGTACACCGCAGGCAGTTTGCCACGAAGGACCCACGACGCCCTCGAAAGGCCGGAGTCACTCGTGGCATTTTGTTTGGAGAGCAATCGGTGAAAAGGCAGCAGATTTGCATCGTCGACGGTCAGGGCGGCGGCATCGGCGCCAATCTGATCAAATATCTACGTGAAGTCCACGGTGAGCGTTACGAGCTTCTGGCGCTGGGAACCAACGTCATCGCCACTTCCCAGATGATGAAGGCGGGGGCCAACCGCGGGGCTTCCGGCGAGAATGCCCTCATCCACACGGTCGCCCGGGCCGATTTGATCATCGGTACGATTGCCGTCACCTGGGCCAACGCCATGCTGGGAGAGGTGACGCCCGCCATGGCCGCCGCCGTCACTTCCAGTCCGGCACCCAAAATCCTTCTGCCCCTTTTCCACGAGAATATCACCCTTGTGTGCGTGGGCACCGACCCCCTGCCCCACATGGTCAAATCAATCGTCGAAGAAAAAA
>JASJBQ010000322.1 GCA_030066455.1 Desulfobacterales bacterium | reverse complement strand
AAGATCACCACCGTCATGAAGATGGCCGGAATCGTGGCCACCCAGTGAAATTTGTTTTCTTTGACGAGATACATGGCCGCCGCCCAGAGCACCACCGTGGCCAGGGTCTGGTTGGCCCATCCGAAATAGCGCCAGATCAGTCCGAAGTCTGAGAGCGAGATCAGAAACCCCACGGCGAACAGGGGAACGGCAACGGTCAGGCGTTTGAGATTTTCTTTCTGGGAGAGCTTGAAAACGTCGGCGATTATCAGGCGGGCACTGCGAAAGGCCGTATCACCCGATGTGATGGGCAGCACCACCACGCCGATGATCGCCAGGATCCCGCCGGCGCCCCCCAGCAGGGTGGTGGCCACCTGTTTGACCACCAGCCCCGGCCCGCCCTCGGCCAGGGTTTTATTCAGCGCGTCCGGGGTGTCGAAAAAGCTCATGGCCAGGGTGGCCCAGATCAGGGCGATGATGCCTTCGGCGATCATGGCGCCGTAGAACACGCTGTGGCCGTATCTCTCGCTGTGCAGGCAGCGCGCCATCATGGGCGCCTGGGTGGCGTGAAACCCGCTGATGGCCCCGCAGGCGATGGTGATGAACATCAGGGGCCAGAGCGGCAGGCTCTGGGGGTTGATGTTCGCCAACGTCTTCTGGGGATAAAAATCATAGCCTTTGATTATCAGCATCGTTATCGTGCCGACGGCCATGAAGATGAGTACCGCGCCGAACAGCGGGTAGATGCGGCCGATGATCTTGTCCACCGGCAGGATGGTGGCCAGGAAGTAGTAGGCGATAATGATGCCGATCAGCAGCTTGAGGTCGAGACCGGTCATGTTCTGCAGGAGCGCGGCCGGCCCCAGAAAGAAGACGACCCCCACGAGAACCAGCACGATTACCGAAAAGATGCGCATGAACTGCTGGAACCCCATGCCGAGGTTGCGGCCGACCACGTCCGGGATGCTCTTTCCGTCGTAGCGCACCGAGAGCATGCCCGAGAAATAGTCGTGGACCGCGCCGGCGAAGATGCAGCCGAAGACGATCCAGAGCAGGGCCACCGGACCGTAGAGGGCGCCTAGGATCGGCCCGTAGATCGGCCCCAGGCCGGCGATGTTGAGTAACTGGATCAGAAAGATCTTCCAGGTCGGCAGCCGGACGAAGTCGACGCCGTCCTCCATTCTCACGGCCGGGGTCGGGCGCGAGTGATCGGCGCCGAACAGGCGATCGATCATCGTACCGTAGATGAAATAGCCGAGAATCAGCAATCCCACACTCGCAAAAAAATAAATCATGTCGATATCTCCTCAACGGTGCTATACGGCCTGGTTGTCAGGGGGCATAACGGGTTTTTCCGGCAGCGGGCGCGGCCGTCCCTGGGCATCGATGGCCACATACTTGAACAGTCCCTCGGTGACCATGTGGCGCTCGTTGTCGAATTTCTCGGTGAGGTTCTTGGTCCAGACTTCGAGCTTGATTTCGATGGAGGTGTTACCCAGCTTGACGACGCTGGCATAGACACAGACGGTGTCGCCCACTTTGACGGGTTTTACGAAGGCCATCTTGTCGATCGCTACGGTGACCGCCCGGCTGCGGGCCACTTCCTTGGCCAGGAGCCCCCCGCCCATATCCATCTGCGACAAAACCCAGCCGCCGAAGATATCTCCGTTGGCATTGCAGTCGCGCGGCATGGCCAGAGTGCGCAGTACGAGCAGACCCTCGGGCTGTCGTCCCGCCCCGGCGGCCTTGTCCAGATCGCTTGCCAAGTGAAGCTCCCTTCCGGCCAGGAGGCCGTCTTTTTTCGCGACGGACGAATGCGGACATCTTTTCGTCCTCGATTGCCGCATCATTGGGAAAAAAAATCGCGGACGCCAGGGTCCTATGCTTTTTACCCAAACCCCTGGACTCTGGCATCCGCGATCCATTGACGCTGAAACCTTGGCATCCTATCGGCCTATTTGCGGTGGCTTGCCGAATACCCCCATGAGATGCCCACGTAAATCACGGGATTAAGCGTACGGGCGCCTAAGCGCCGCCTTTGGGTATCAGGGCCACGGTGAGGCTGCGTACGCCCTGGGCGCCGTGGATCAGTACGCCCTCGATATCGGCGGTGGCCGACGGGCCGGTCATCAGTACGGAGTAGCGGGCCTCGGCAAAATCGGGACGGTCTAACGCGTGGTGCAGGTTGCCCACGATCTCCGCCGGATCCAGCAGCACCAGCATGTGCTGGGAGAGAAAGCCCAGCGCGTTGACCGCCAGCTCGCGCTCGCTAAGATAGACCGAGCCTGTCTCGCCCACCCCGAACGCCGCGCGCACCACGCCCAGGTCGACGTCTTCGAGCGTGCGGGGATCGGTGGTGGCGTCGATCTCCCGGTTGCCGGTCACCTCCGGCGTGGCTGCACAGATCACCTTGGCTTCCGGGTAGTTTTCGGCCACGAAGGCCTTCAGGTCTGCGTCAGCGGCGATGTCAGCCAGTTTGCCGCCCATGCGCTCCACGTTGGCCTTGAAGCGCTCGAGCGGGGGGGTATTGTCCTCGTCGAAGTGCGGCACGTCGGGCAGCGGCACGGCCTCGGGCTGGTTGCGTTTAACGTTTGCCAGTATCATTTCGCGGGTGCTCATTTTTCCCCCTTTCGGTTCTTCAGGTACCAGGCATGGAAGGTCTGATCCGGCGTGGCCGGCACTTCCCGCTGGCGACCCCAGGCGTTCATGCGGGAATACAGGAGGAAGCGCGGTATGTGCTCGATGGCCGCGTCGGCCACGTTGATCGTCTTGCGGTAGGTGTCCGGATTGGACAGTATCTTGCCGGCCACCTTCATGGCCGCCTTCTTGACGAAGGGCAGTTGGTTGTGCTTGGCCAGAACGCGCCGCCAGCCGTAGATCTGCTCGTGGATGTTGATTTTCACCGGGCAGACGTGGGTGCAGCTGCCGTTGAGTGTCGAGGCGAAAGGCAGGCTGCTGTATTTACGCATATCGTGGGTCGGGTTGAGAATGATGCCGATGGGACCCGAATAGACGGCACCGTAGCTGAGCCCCCCGCTGCGGCGGTAGACCGGGCAGGTGTTCATGCAGGCCCCGCAGCGCATGCACTTGAGCGAGTACCAGAACTCCTCCATGCCCAGCCGTTCGGCCCGGCCGTTGTCAACCAGCACGATGTGCATTTCGCCGCCCGCGCGCGGGGCGCGAAAGTGGGAGGTGTACTGCGTGATGGGCGAGCCCAGCGCACTGCGCGACAGCAGCCGGATAAAGACTGCCAGGTCGTCCAGGCGTGGGACCAGTTTCTCGATGCCCACCGCAATGATGAAAAGCGGCGGGATGTTGGCGCTCAGGTCGGCGTTGCCCTCGTTGGTGCAGACCACCACGCCGCCGGTTTCGGCCACCGCGAAGTTGCCCCCGGTCATGCCGGCCTCGGCGTCCACGAAAAGGGGCCTGGTTTTGACCCGCATCTGCTCGCTGAGGTAGTGCGGGTCGTCGTTGTCCGGGTCGGTGTCCAGCGTGCGGGCGAACACCTTGGCCACGTCGCCCCGCAGTTTGTGCACGGCCGGCACCACGATGTGGCTCGGCGGCTCGTCGTCCAGCTGCTGGATGCGCTCGCCCAGGTCGGTCTCGACCACCTTGATGCCGCGCCGCTCGAGATAGGGTCTTAGCTCGCACTCTTCAGTGAGCATGGACTTGCTCTTGACGAGGGTTTTCACCGAGTGAGAAGCGAGCAGCTCGTGGACGATGCGGTTGTGCTCCTCGGCATCCAGCGCCCAGTGGACCGTGACGCCGTTGGCCTTGGCATTGGTCTCGAACTGTTCGAGGTAGTCGGCCAGATGGGTCAGGGTGTGCTCCTTGATCTGGGAGGCCAGGTTGCGCAGCTCCTGGAACTCGGGGATCGTGGCCACCTCGCGGTCGCGCTTCTGGCGGAGGTCCCACAGCCGGCTGTCGTGGAAGGCCTCGTTGTCCTTGGCCTGGATGAAATAGGACGATGCTTCGGCATGGTCTATTTTTTTCATGATGACGCTCCATTCAGGATTTGGGCGATGTGGATGAATTTGAGGCCCAGTCCCAGCCGTTCCGAGCAGCCCTGCTGGTGCATCATGCAGGAACTGTCCGCGGAAACGACATATTCGGCCCCGGATGCCTTGAAGTCGTTGACCTTGTCATAGCCCATCTTGGCCGATACGGGCTCCTCGAACACGGCAAAGGTGCCGCCGAAGCCGCAGCACTCGTCTGGCCGGCTGAGCTCGGCGAAGCTGATGCCCTTGACCTTGGACAAGAGCGCCTTGGGTTTGGAGAACTCGGGTTCGGCCAGCTCGCTCATGGAGGCGTGCCTGAGCCCCCGAAGTGAGGAGCAGGAATTGTGGATGCCCACTTTGTGGGGGAACTCGGCCCAGGGAAAGTCCTCGACCTTCATGATGTCGTGCAGGAATTCCACCAGTTCGTAGGTGTTGGCGCGCACTTCCTTCACCTCGTCGGTCTGGGGGATGGCGTCGAAATTGTCCCGTACGTGGTGGGTGCAGCTGCCCGAGGGGGTCACGATGTACTCGTAACCCTTGAAATTCTCGACGAACAGGGCCTCCACCGCGGCCGCGTCGGCCTGGTCGCCGCTGTTGGCCATGGGCTGGCCGCAGCACGTCTGCCGCAGCGGATAGTCGACTTCGACCCCCAGCCGCTCGAGAAGCTCGAGCGTGGCGATGCCCACCTCGGGGAAGAAGGAGTCGATGAAACAGGGGACGAAAAGGGCTGCCTTCATGTTTACCTCCGGTTGTTGGGTCCTGCCCTCTGGCGGCTGCGGCCGATGATTTTCAAACGGCCGGGGCGCAGGAAAGGTTCTTGCCTGTCACCGCGACCTATACTAATCTGGCGTTTCGATTTGAACTAAATTTAGGGTAAATACCGGCCGTTTAGGGGAGGGTGGTTGGCCCACATGGGATCCGGATTGGTATCACCGCATAGCCTGTTGCGCTCCCGGGGTCGCTTTTTGATCCTGCTGTGCCTCATTCTGGGGCTGCACGTTCTCGTTCCCATCCTGAACCGTTTTGTCGTGGCCCGAATACTCATCGATGCCTTCATGACGGCCATCGTGGTGTCCCTGACCTACACCATCAGCAACAAGAAGATTCACCTGGTGGCCGGCGCTTTTTTCGGCCTGCTGCTGCTGGTCTCGTTATGGGTTCCCGCGGCCAGCCAGAACAGGTGGCTGGCTGCCAGCGGCATGGCCGCCGGCGCGGTCTGTTTCGCCGTGGGAATCGCCAGCTTGCTGGACTTCATCCGCAAATCGGGCGAAGTCAGCCTGGAGACGATTTACGCCTCCATCCTGGTCTACCTGCTGGCCGCCTTCATGTGGGCCTTCGTCTACACCTTCCTGGAGTTGGTCGATCCCGGGTCTTTCAATACCGGCCCGTTGCGGCCGGACGAGCTTTTGCTGGTTTTCGAGTACTACAGCCTGGTGACCCTCACCACGCTGGGCTATGGCGACATTGCCCCCGTTAGC
>JASJBQ010000321.1 GCA_030066455.1 Desulfobacterales bacterium | reverse complement strand
CGGCGGGACGATTTTCCTGGATGAGATCGGTACCCTGACGCCCTCGGCCCAGGTCAAACTGCTGATGGTCCTGCAGGAAGGCCTGTTCGAAAGGGTCGGCGGCGAGGCCACCCTGAAGACCGACGTGCGCGTCGTGGCCGCCACCAATGCCGATCTGAAGCAGATGGCCGAGGAGAAGGCCTTTCGCAAGGACCTCTACTACCGGCTGAACGTCTTCCCCATCGATCTGCCGCCGCTGCGCGAGCGCGCTGGCGACATCCCGCAACTGGCCGAAAGCTTTCTGGCGAAATTCAACGCCCTCGGCCCCAAAGAATTCCGGCATGTCCACCCCACGGTAAAAAAGGCGATGCACTGCTATACATGGCCCGGCAATATCCGCGAGCTCGAAAACCTGGTCGAACGCGCCTATATCCTCGAGCAGTCCGACACCCTCACGCCGGATAGCTTCCCACCGGATTTCTTCGACTCCGAGGGCCAAACGGCCGAGGTCTCCATCGACACCTCTCAGTCGCTGGCCCAGGTCAGGGCGGAAGGCGTCGAGGAGATCGAGCGCCGCTATCTCAAGGAGGTGCTCAGCCGCCACCAGGGCCGCATCAACCAGTCGGCCGAAGAGGCCGGCATCACCACCCGTCAGCTGCACAAGCTCATGACCAAATACGGCCTGCGCAAGGAAGACTTCAAACCGCAGCGCTGACGCTTATTTATTCACCCATTTCTAATTCCGCTTTTGCCTCGCTACGGAACCGCGGATTCCTGTTCTGCTCAGGGAGGGCTAGCGCATGTTACTTTGCCCTGAAAGGAAGCGACGCTCCAAAGTATCGAAAACAATGCGATAAGGCCTTCACGTCCACTATTCAGGCGAGCGTTTGCCGCCCTGCGTCAATTTGGCATCGACGTTGCTTTCCCTGACACCTCCAGGCATACAGGGACTGACCGACGGCCGTGCTGCGGCTGCAGAGAGAAAATCGATACGGATGAAATAGAGGCGTTGATGTCAGCTTCGGAAAACGGCTTGGATGGGGGTATGGAGGTCGATGGCGGTGTGGAATGATCTGCCCATTTGGATTGGGATCGGCATCTGCATTTCCCAATCCGCAATTTTTTCCGGCATGAATCTGGCGGTGTTCAGCATCAGCCGCATGCGCCTCGAGGTCGAGGTTCTTTCCGGAAACAGGCGGGCCGATAAAATATTGGCACTGAGAAAAAACGCCAATCTTCTGCTCACGACTATCCTGTGGGGCAATGTCGGGGTGAACGTTCTGCTGGCCCTGTTGTCGAATTCGGTGATGACGGGCACCGTGGCCTTTTTGTTTTCCACCATCGTTATCACCTTCATCGGGGAGATTCTGCCCCAGGGCTATTTTTCGCGGCACGCCCTTCAAATGGCGGCCAGGCTGTCTGGGCTGCTGCGGTTTTACCGGGTCCTTTTGTATCCCGTGGCCCGGCCGTCCGCCATGATATTGGATCTGTGGCTGGGGCAGGAGGGGATCCACTACATGCGGGAGCAGGATCTCCGACATGTGATCCGCATGCACATGGAGGCGGAGGAAACCGATGTCGAGATCGTCGAGGGTATCGGCGCGTTGAATTTCCTCAAGGTGGACGACCTGATCGTTACCCAGGAGGGCGAGCCGGTCGACCCCCTCAGCATCGTTGCCATGCCGACGGACGTCGATGGTCTTTTAACGTTCCCCACCTTCGAAGCAGCAGCGCTAGATCCTTTTTTAAAGCGCATCGAACGCTCCGGCCATAAGTGGGTCATCCTGGCGGACGACCAGGGGACGCCCCAACTGGTCATGGATGCGGACGGTTTCCTGCGTGCGGCGCTGTTCAGTCATCCCGCTTTCAATCCCTATGATTTTTGCCACCGGCCCGTTTCCGTTACAGACCCGGATACCAGGCTGGGCGACGCCATCCAGCGACTGAAGGCGTCGCCGCACAAGCCGGACGACCATATCATCGACCGCGATATTATTCTGATCTGGACGGACCGGGTAAAACGGGTCATCACCGGTGCCGACATTCTGGGAAGGCTGCTGAAAGGCATCGCTCCTAAAGCGGTCGACTGAAAGCGCGCCCCCCGGCCTTTGGCCATGCGACGGGGACGACAGCACTGAAAGGGATTACATGCTTCCCTGGGTTTTGCTGCTATTCGGGTTCGGCCTCCTGATCAAGGCGGCCGATTGGCTGGTGGACGGCGCATCCTCGCTGGCCCGGCGGCTCAGGGTGTCGGACCTTGTTATCGGATTGACCGTGGTGGCTTTCGGCACCTCCACCCCGGAGCTGTTCGTCAACCTCGTGGCCGCGTCCCAGGGGAAGACGGCCCTCGCGCTTGGGAACGTGATCGGCAGCAACATCGCCAACATCCTACTCATCCTGGGGGTGGCGGCCATCATCACCCCCCTGGCGGCAACCGCCGGCACCGTCTGGAAGGAAATTCCGTTCAGCCTTCTGGCAGCGGTCGTCCTGGGCATTGTCGTCAACGACCGTCTGCTCGGGGGCCGCGACGATGTTATCGCCCGTGGCGATGGACTTGTCCTGCTCTGTTTCCTGGCGATTTTCTTCTACTACACGGCCGCGATCGCTCTTGATGCCAGGGATTTCGATCCACAAACGGAGATCAAAACCATGCCATTGCCGATGGCCCTGCTTCAAGTGGCCATCGGGCTGGCGGGTCTGGTGCTGGGCGGCTGGTTGACCGTCGCCAATGCCACGCTGATCGCCAAGCAACTCGGCATGAGTGAGGCCCTGATCGGATTGACGGTCGTGGCCATAGGAACGTCCCTGCCCGAACTGGCGACTTCATCGGTGGCCGCATACAAGGGCAATGCCGACATCGCCATCGGCAACGTGGTGGGCTCCAATATCTTCAATATCTTTTTCATTCTGGGCATCACCGCGACGATTCATCCAATCCCCTGTGAAACCGGCAGCAATGTTGAGGTCCTGGTCCTGGTCGTGGCGTCGCTGCTGCTTTTCCTGTCCATGTTCACAGGCCGCAGACGGTCCGTCGACCGGTGGGAGGGCGTGGGGTTCGTGCTGCTCTACATCGCCTTTTTGAGCTATAAGATCGTGGCCGCTAGCTGAAGCGACGAGCGCTTCAATTACCGTTTAGGGAGGGGAATCGAATAACAATGTTTGACCTGTCTGTATTGCTGACCGGCGTCATCGTCTTTTTGGCGCGGATCTGCGATGTCTCCATCGGCACCGTGCGCACCATCGTAACGGTACAGGGGCGCACAGTGATCGCGTTCATTCTGGCCATTTTCGAAATCACCATCTGGGTTCTCGTGGCCAGCACGGTCATCAACCAGGTCAAGGAGGAGCCCATTCTGGTACTGTTCTATGCCTTTGGCTACGCCACCGGCAACGTGGTCGGCATCCTGGTCGAGCGCCGGCTGGCATTCGGGATCAATATTCTCAAGGTGCTGACCCGCCAGGCCGGTGGTGAAATCGCCGATTATTTGCGGGGCAAAGGGCAGCCGGTAACCGTGTTCATCGGGGAGGGCATGAAGGGGCCGGTCAACGAACTCTACATCGCCTGTCGCCGACGCGATCTCAAGTGGATCCTGCCGGAGGTCAGAACAATGGATCCGCAGGCGTTCTATATCATCGAGCATGCCCGCGATATGAGCAAAATCCTGCGGCCCATGTATTCACCGGCCGGCGGCTGGCGAAATATCTTTCAGAGCAAATGACATGGCGGCGATATGAACGACAGGTTCCGAGTCGGACCGAAATCGGACCTGTCTAGTCCCCTTCTGCGATCAGTCGCCAAGGCCGGTCGACACGGGAAGGCCTGGCTCGGAGAAGGCGGCAACGATTTTCTCCCGGATATCGCGGGAGAACCCGGTCGGTCACCTGCCGGTCGGACATCGCGTGGCACGCCTGTTGCTTGGAAATTCGCGGAACGATCGCGCTTTGACAATGCCACCGGAGACGGGGGTGACGATATAATGGAAGAAGAAATCTGCCTGCAGGGACTACTCATTCCGATGGACTGGCACGGAAACGGCCGAGTCAAAACCGTGGCCCTGGCCACGGATGATGAAAGGGAAATATTCATCCGCAACCCGTTGGATCAACGGATCATGAGCCACTTGCGCGAGCGGGTCGAGCTCTGGGGGCGCTATGCGGATGTGCCGGACCAATCGATTTTCGAGGTCAATCGGCTCCAGTTCCAACACCCGCGGTCCGAATCGCGGTCCAAATAGACTTCGGCCCGCCTGCGGGGCTTTGCATTTCCTTTCCGGTAGTGTAAATCGCTGATGATGGAGGGCTTATCCTGCAGCTGTCGCGGGTCGGCCGTCCAACGTCTTTTCACGAAACGATTCCGGAGACAGATATGCCCTCGGACTCAACGAAGACCGGCGGGCAGCCACGGACGGACCGCACCAAGCCGACTATTGGCTGGCGGGAGTGGCTGGCGCTGCCGCAGCTCGGCATACCCGCCATCAAGGCCAAGATCGACACCGGCGCACGGACCTCGGCGCTGCACACCTTCAGCCTGGAAGAGTTCACTTCCGGTGGGCGGCGCATGGTGCGCTTCGGCATCCATCCCCTGCAGAAGCGGCAGGATATCGAGCTTTTCTGCGAGGCTCCGGTGCTGGAGCGCCGCCGGGTAAAGGACTCCGGGGGGCATGTTGAAAAACGTTTTGTCATCCAGACCGAGGCCGTTCTACGGGGCGCGGTCTGGATGATCAATGTGACCCTCACCAACCGGGATGCCATGCTTTTTCGCATGCTGCTGGGGCGCACCGCCATCGAGAAACGTTTTGTCGTCGATCCTGGCCGGTCCTACCTCAACGGCCGCACGCTGGCGAAAGCCTATGCGAGCTCGAAACCCAAGAAAGGCCATTCATGAAAATCGGAATTCTCTCCCGCAAAGCCGAGCTTTATTCCACCCGCCGTCTGGTCGAGGCCGCGCGCGAGCGCAGCCACGAAGTCCACGTCATCAACCCTCTGCGCTGCTACATGAACATCACCTCCCATCATCCGGCCATCCATTACAAGGGCGAAAAACTCAAAGGCTTCGACGCCATTATTCCGCGCATCGGAGCCTCGATTACCTTCTACGGCACGGCGGTGGTACGCCAGTTCGAAATGATGGGCGTTTTCTGCCTGAACGAGTCGGTGGCCATCAGCCGTTCGCGGGACAAACTGCGCAGCATGCAGCTGCTGGCACGCAAAGGCATAGGACTGCCGGTGACCGGATTTGCCCACTCCACCAAGTATACGGACGATCTTATCGATCTGGTGGGGGGGTCGCCTTTGGTGGTCAAGATGATCGAGGGCACCCAGGGCGTGGGCGTGGTCCTGGCCGAGACCAAGAAAGCCGCCCAGAGCGTGATCCAGGCCTTTCGCAGCCTCAAGGCCAACATTCTGGTCCAGGAATTCATCAAGGAGGCCGGCGGCATGGACATTCGATGTCTGGTCGTCGGCGGCAAGGTCATCGCGGCCATGAA
>JASJBQ010000320.1 GCA_030066455.1 Desulfobacterales bacterium | reverse complement strand
GGCCGGCAAACAGGTTGACACCCCCCCTTAATTTCAGTAGCGTTTTCTGGATTGCGCCGGCGCCGGGCCTATAGGGGCGGCACCGGGTTTCTTTCCGAACAACACGATACAGCGCATCGGGCGCAGGTACAACGGAGTATAAAATGGGTCCCGCAAATACGGATGTCATCCGCATGATGTTGAATGCCGGGCTGGTGGTTCAGCTTACGCTGGTGCTGCTGGTGGTGTTCTCGATTTCTTCCTGGGCGATCATTCTGATCAAATACCGCTACATGCGCCGGGCTTATCGGGAATCCTCCATGTTTATCGACTTTTTCTGGAAGAGCCGTGATTTGACGGATGCTTTCGGAAAATCCAAACAATTGCAGGGCAGTCCCATCGCCCGCATCTTCCGGGTGGGTTACATGGAATTGCGCAAACTGAGCAAGTCGACCCCGGGGGCGTCCACCGCCGGCGACGACAGTCCCTCGCTCATCAGCCGTGTGGCTGGCATCGACAACATCAAACGGGCCCTGCGCCGGGCCATCAACACCGAAATGACACGGATGACCAAAATGGTCCCCTTTCTGGCCACGACCGGGAATACGGCCCCCTTTATCGGGCTATTCGGCACGGTTTGGGGCATCATGAACTCTTTCCACGGCATCGGGCAAATGGGATCGGCCAGTCTGGCCGTGGTCGCTCCGGGTATATCCGAAGCCCTGGTGGCCACGGCCGTTGGTCTGGCGGCAGCCATTCCCGCTGTCATCGCGTTCAACTATTATATGAACAAGATTCGCACCCTGGAGACGGAATTGCATAGTTTTTCGGCCGACTTTCTCAATATTGTCGAACGCGATATCCTGCGGAGCGCGGGAGGCTAAAGATGAAAACCGGAAGTTCCAGCGACGGTTTCATGTCGGACATCAATGTGACCCCGTTTGTCGACGTCATGCTGGTGCTGCTGATTATTTTTATGGTGACGGCCCCCATGATGATGGAAGGCTTGAGTGTCGATCTGCCCGAAACCACGGCGGCTCCCATCGAAACCAAAACCGAACCCCTGATCGTCAGCATTGACAAGGACGGTCAGGTGTTTATCGGTGATTTCCAGGCGGATCGCGCTATTTTCCAGCAGAAGCTTCAGAAGGTTATCGAAGCACGCCGCGACAATACGGTCTACCTCAAGGCGGACAAAATGATACCCTATGGCGTGGTCGTGCAGATCATGTCCGACATCCGGGCGGCAGGTGTTGAAAAGCTGGGAATGGTTACCCTGCCCGTCAACGAAAACGACAAGCGTTCCGGATAGCGCAGGCAATGCAAAGGCGTTTGGCGAACCCGCCCGCCCTGTACTCCGGGGCGGAAGATGAGACCCGAAGCTTTCTATTCATGCTCGGGGTCTCCGCTCTGTGCCATTTGCTCTTGCTGGGGATGTTCTATCTGGCGCCGTCGGTTTTTGAGCGGCCCTTTCGCACCGGCCCCCGGGCCATCAACGTGGACCTGGTTTCGCTGCCGGCCCCGGGTGCACCGCAGCCGGTCGCCAAGTCCCCCGCCCCCCCGCCGAAACCCGAACCGCCGCCGGCGAAACCGGAGCCGGTTCCTCCGCCCCCGCCACCGGAAGTGAAAAAAGAACAGGTTTCAATTGCACCACCGCAAAAAAAACCCAAAGTCGTCAGATCGTTGAAGAAAAAAACGATCCCCAAAAAGACGACGGCGGCGAAGGTCACGCGGCCGGCACCCAAGGAGAAAAAACCCCAACGGGCCCAAACGGTCGACAGCGCCATCGAAGCGATGAAGAAGAAAGTGGCCGGCCAGGAAAAAGCGCGCGCGGCGGCAGGGGCGGGCGGTGTGCCGGGAGGGGTGGGTGTTCTGACACGCATTAAGAATTATGAGCTGGATGTGGTAACGACCATCATGCAGAACTTTGCCTTTCCCGATCAATTGGGCGCCAATCTGGGCAACCTGGAGACGTTGATATCATGCCGTATCCTACCCAACGGTGAGATTGCGGATATTCAAATCGACAAGCCGTCAGGCAACACGATTCTGGATGAAGCGGCGTATCGCGCCGTGGTCAAATCCAGCCCCGTCGGTCCTCATCCGGCAGGCATCAACCGGCCCTACATCGCCATTGGGCTCCGGGCGACACCAGCGGGTTTCAACTAATAAGCAAAATATGCCAAGATGTGCTATTATCTCTTATCCCCAGAAGCCCAATACAGGACATTTTGTTGTTCATCCGGAATCCAGCGGAAAGGTTTAGCGGGTATGCGCGCACCACGATGGTCTTTTTTCTTATTGAGCATTGTTTTGCTTGTGGGGACATTTTTCGCAGCCATTGAGGGGCAAGCCCAACCGGTCGATGAGTATTACGAAATCCATCCCTTCCTCAAAAAAATCCCGTTGGCCATTCCGGACTTTAAACCCCTGGAGCCCGACGAAGCGACAGCCCAGACGGCAGTCGCAACCAGGGATTTGATGTCCGAGACGCTCGAATTTACAAGTTATTTCAAGGTTATTGATCCGGCGGCCTTCCTCGAAGATCCCAAAACCACGGGACTGACCGTCCGCAGTATCAACTTTCGCAACTGGACGATTATCGGTGCCGAGTTGTTGATCACGGGAGGGGTTTCGCAAACGGGCGAGGCCGTGGAGATGGAACTGCGTCTGTTCGACACCGTCAAAGGCCGTTCGGTCATCGGGAAACGCTATCGGGGACGCCAGGCGGATTTGCGTAAAATCGTTCGCAAATTCTGCAGCGAGGTCATTTTTTATCTGACCGGCGATCGCGGTTATTTCAATAGTGAAATTGCGCTGGTATCCACCGGAACGGGCAATAAAGAGATATTTATCGCTGAATTCGACGGCCGCAATCCGTCACGCTTCACCCGGACTAACAATATCACCTTGTCTCCGGCCTGGTCGACGGACGGGAAGTGGATCGCCTACACGGCCTACCCGAAGGACAAGCCCAATCTCTACATCAAACACCGCCGACAGCAGCGCGGCTATGAGATTGCCAACAAAGGTTTGAACATCACCCCGGCCTGGCGACCGCAGGTCGGCGCGAACGGTTCGCTCGATGCGATGCAACTAGCGGCCACGCTTTCATTTACGGGTGATCAGGAAATTTATCTGTTGACGGGAAAAGGGAAAATTATTAAAAGGTTGACCAAAAGTTGGGGCAGTGATGTGTCCCCGACGTGGTCTCCGGATGGCAAAAGAATTGCATTTGTCTCCAACCGATCCGGCAACCCGCAGGTCTATGTGAAGGACCTTGCCAGCGGACGGGTCGACCGATTTACTTACCAGGGGCGCTACAATACGCAGCCCAGCTGGTCGCCCAAAGGTGATCGCATCGCCTATTCCGGCATGGAAGGCGGGCGCAACGATATCTTCGTCGCCGGCTTCGACGGACGGCCTCCCATGCAATTGACGCGTGACGCCGGAAACAACGAATCGCCTTCCTGGTCACCGGATGGCAGCATGATCGTTTTCAGTTCGACGCGGGAAGGACGTTCGCGTATTTATGTCATGACGGCTTTCGGAACCGACCAGCGCAAATTGCTGACCCTTCCGGGAGAGCAATCCAATCCCCAATGGTCGCCCAACACAGGACTTTAATAACTTGCTTCGGTTGTTGAAAGGAGGAGAAATGCAGAGAAAATTGTGGATAATCCTGGCGCTGGTATTGGTGGTGCCCGGTCTGATGACCATGGTGTCATGCGCTACCCAGTCCGGGGGGCAGCAGACCGAGACCACAACGCCCCCCCCCGCCTGAGGCGCCTAAAGCACCCATGGCGCCGGCGCCCGATACCTCTGGGGCTGACCGGGCTAAAGAAATGGCACGCAACCAGTTTCTAAACGAAAATGTTCATTTTGCTTTTGACAGTGCTTCCTTATCGCCGAGGGCCCAGGATGTCTTGAGGCGCAAAGCGGGTTGGCTGAACGACAATCCGGGGGTGTCCGTGGTCATCGAGGGCCACACCGATGAACGGGGCACTGCGGAGTACAACATGGCGTTGGGCGAACGCCGGGCCGAAAGCGCGCGGGCCTTCCTGGTCGATATGGGGGTATCCTCTTCACGCCTCAGAACGGTCAGCTATGGAGAAGAACGGCCGCTCGATCCGCGCAGCAACGAGGAAGCTTGGGCCAAGAATCGGCGGGCCCAGTTTAGAATCCAATAATAATGCCAAGCAGTCCGTGCCCGGAAGGTCTCCCTTGGGGGCCTGACGGCGCCGGTGGATGGAAGAACATTGAGAACCGACGATCTGCCCGCCATCAACCGGCGGGCAGATTTTTTTTAACGACGACCTCTCTGAAGCTTTGACGGTGATCGCCGCGGAATTCATACCCAAGCTTTACGGATCTTCAGATCAGGACAGGATCATGAAAAAGATTATCGGTACTGTTTGCGCTTTGACGGTTGTGTCGTTCGGTTGTGCCAGCCAGCAGGATATCGTAACGCTCGACAGCCGCACGAATACACTGGAACGCCGCTATAACGATCTCGAACAGAAGTATGCGGACATGCAGGCCAATATGAGCGACTACGGTCAAACCCGCAACCAGAAGGATCAGAACCTTCGAGATCAGAGCGCGACCATCCGAGCGGAAGTACGCCGTATTCGAGAAGATTTGCAGGCGCTTAAAGGCCGTGTGGAGGAAACCGATTTTCAATCCCAAAGAACGTCTTCAGATCTGGAGGGGCGTCTTCGGGCCCAGGAGCAGCGTTTGGCCAAGATTGAATCCTACCTCGATGTTCGCGGTGCGTCGACCGGCCGTGCGCCGTCCCCCGGTGGGATTCCCGGCGCCCAGGCCGCTTCGGAGGACCTGGCGCTGTACTCCCAAGGCAAACAGGCCTTTGATCGGGAGGACTATGTCGGAGCGCGAACGGCCTTTGAAAACCTGCTGAAGAAATATCCCAAGTCGGATCAGGCGGACAACGCCCAGTTCTGGATCGGTGAAACTTACTTCCGGCAAAGCTGGTATGAAAAGGCAATCCTGGAATATCAGAAAGTTATCGAATTATATCCCCAGGGCAACAAAGTGCCCGCGGCTTTGCTAAAGCAGGGAATGGCCTTCACCGCTTTGGGCGACAAGGATAATGCCCGCTTGATTTTCAAGGAACTGATCGACCGGTTTCCTAAATCGACCGAAGCCAAGGCCGCCGAACAGAAATTGAAGCAGTAGAAATGGTTTTCGATATCCGGCAATGAAAATTATCGGCATTGATCCCGGTCTGGCCGCTACCGGTGTGGGGATTGTGTGGGGACAAGGGATGAATGTCGAGGGATATGCTTTTGGTAGCATTTCGACCCCGCAAAGCGATCCCCTGGCGCGTCGTCTGGAGCGCATCTACACCAAGTTGCACGAAATTCTGCAGCGCGAAACCCCCGACCAGATGATTGTCGAAGATGTCTTCTCACTCGATAAATTTCCTCAATCCGGCATCACCCTGGGGAAAGTGACCGGTGTTATTCTGCTGGCCGG
>JASJBQ010000319.1 GCA_030066455.1 Desulfobacterales bacterium | reverse complement strand
CCCTCGTCGTCGCCAAAGGCGGTCACCACCGTTTTGGTGTAGTGGATGATAAAGGCATCTTCGGCCGGTTCCCAATAGGGCTGGGGTTCCATTACGAAGACGAAGACGCCGGGCCGTTGGACGGCGTAGGTCGCGCGCCAGGCGGGATGATCCATGATCTTTGCGGCCTCAAGCTTGGGCAGCAGATCCTGGGGCTGGCCGTTGGCCCACACCGTGAAAGCGGCCGGCTTGGCAAGCGGCATGCCGACCATTTCCATGGGGTGCGAAAAGCTCAGCTGTAGTTCGACCTGGCGTGCGTCTTCGGCCATGACCATGCTGTCCGAGGGGATCACCATGCCGAAATGCGCCTGGACGCGAGAGCTCGAGCCCCCCACCAGAATCAAACCGGCCAACAATACGGCACTTAATTTGCCACGCATGATTTCCTCTCTTTCGAACGTAAACGCCACGCAGGCCGTCCACTTTTCCGGTGGAGCACGCCTCCATGGCGCATTGTCGTGGCGAATGGATTAAAAAAACTGATTGTTATAGGGGCTGGCCGGGATTCATCCCGCATTAGGATAATGGAACTTAACGATTTTCGATTCCGGCGTCAAGCGCCCATTAACCCAGCAGATAATAGATGCTGCCGACCGCAATCAGACTGGTGACCCGCAGGGTTTGACCTGCAATCAGCAGTTGGGTTCCCATTTTGGGCTGGAAAATGCCCATGTAGTGCGGCAACTGATGGCGCAGGGCCCGGATCGGGAAGGCCAGGATATTGCCCGTCAGCAGCGCCAGGACGGTCTGTTTGACGTTCAGTACGCCGGCATCGAGAAGCGCCCCGGCCGCGGCGAAACCGGAAGTGAATTCGGCCACGAAACTCAGGATCACCACCGAGAGCGATTCCACCGGGACCACAGCCGTCACCACGAAGCGGGCCAGCCATTCGCGCGTGAAGGCGAACAGCCCCAGGTGGTTGAGCGTGAAGACGGCGATGTAGATGGGTATCACGTAAATGACGATGGTGAGCATGCGTCGTGGCAGCTTGCGGCGCAGCGTGGGCAGCAGCGCTGATTTTGTCGCGGCCGGACTTGGGGCCGCCGCGCCGATGGCTGACGAACCCTTGGCCAACGGCGGCAGACAGAAACGGCCCAGTAAGGCCAGAAGCACGGTGCGCAGAACGGCCGCCAGGAAGGTGAGCAGAAAATAGAGCAGGCCGGCCTTCTTGGTCAGCGGCACGACGATGAAAAACGTCGTTGGCAGGTGGAGGAAGAACGCCGGCAGCTGGTTGATGAAATTGGTCAGGAAGAGCTGCAGCCGGGATATCCGGCCTTCCTCGTAATACTCCACCAGCATGGCATTGGCCGTGACCCCCGAGAAAAAAGCCGCTGTGAAGGCCGCCCCGCAGCGGTCGCCCAGGCGGCTGAAATTGAAAAGCGGTCGGGCCAGCACGGCCAGCCGCCGGGTCCAGCCCAGGGTTTCGATGATCTGGCCGGCAGCCAAGCCGACGAGGATGAACCCCAGCATGCGCATCAGGGGCGCTAGCAGCCGGCGGCCGGCGGTGGGCCAGTCAAAGGCGGCCAGCCCATAGACCCCGATCACCAGGATCGCCGCCGAGAGCGCCAGCGCCACGCACAGGGCGCGCCAGGGGGGTTTAGTCTTCCGGCGGGGCATAGGGGTCGGTCTTGCGGGCGATGATCAGCGTCCAGTAGTTGGGCGACCGGGATTCGAGGGCTTTGACGTCGCCCACGATCTCCTCTTCGGGCTGCGAGCAGCGCACCACACCGGCGCTGTGGGCCAGCATACCGGTGTTCTCCAGGGCCGTGCAGATGCCCGGGACGTTGCGGTAGGCTTTCATGAACACCACCGTGTCGGGCTGTTGGATCTGTCGTGCCAGGCGGTCGCCGCCGTAGGCGCCTGAAACCACCAGGAGCGACTGCTCGCCCTCCACCAGGGGCATGTTCAGGGCGGCGGCCGAGGCCTGATAGGAGGTAATTCCCGGTACGGTGACCACCGGCAGTTCGGGGTACAGGCGTCGAATATATTTCAGAACATAGCCGAAGGTCGAAAAGGTCAGGGGGTCGCCCAGGGTCAGGAAGGCGGCCTTCCGGCCCGCGGCGGTTGCGGCGGCGATGGTTTTGGCGTTGGCCTCCCAGGCCCTGCGGGTCTCGGCGCGGTCCTTGGTCATCGGAAAGGCCAGGGCGCGGATTTCGGTCGCGGCCGGAATGTGGTCCCGGGCGATGTTGACCGCCAGGCTGTAGTCGTTCTTGGTGGAAGCTGCCGTGAAGACGATGTCGACCGCTTTGAGGACGTTGACGGCCTTCAGGGTCAGCAGCTCCGGGTCGCCGGGGCCCACGCCGATGCCGTAAAGGGTGCCGGGTTGGGTGCTCATGGTGCGTTCCTTCTTTGGTTGGGTCCGGGGACGCGGGCTGTGCCCGCGCGCTCGAGCACGCGCTGCCCCTCGGTTTCGAATATTTGGGGGTAGAGGCAGCGGCCGATCTGGTCGATCCCCGCCAGGAGTCGCCGGGTGGGACGGGCCACCAGAACCTCGTCCACGATGCAGATGCGGTCGTTGCGGACCGCCTTGATGACGCTGAATCCGGGTTCGGTCCGTATCTGCGCGGTCGTGACCGGGTTCATGGTCCCGTGCTGGGCCAGGTAGACGTCGATCTCCGGCCCGCGGCTCATGATCCGCTCCTTGCCGTAAAAGGCGATGTTGGTGGTGCGCACCTGCCGGGCGTCGGCGGCGATGTTGACCCCGCCGGCCGCCTCCAGGGCGAAAATCGGCATCGATCCGGGCATGAAGGTCTTCATGCGTTTGTGGATCGCCTCGAAATAGACCCGCTGTCGCGGCTGCACATCCCGGGTCAACGCCCGGAACGCCTGAACAGCCTGCTGGAAGGCGACCACCTGGGCCTCGGCACGCAACTGGCGGCCGGTGAGCAGGCCGAGCGTGCGCCAGTAGGCATACATCTCATCGACGCTGGCGGGCTGGAGGGAAAGGACGGTGACCCCCCTTTTCTCAAGGCCTTGCACGAGCGGGGCGTAGCCGCGGTCGATCATGGGCCGGATCAGGACGAGATCCGGACCGGCCGCCAGGAACCGCTCGAGGCCGTCATGATACGAGAAAACCGGTTTGCGTAGCGCGGCGGGCGGATGGTCCTCGTGGCGCGATACGCCGATCAGCGCCGCGTCCGCGCCCAGGGCGAACAGATTTTCGGTGTGGGCGCCGTAAAGCGAAATGATGCGTTCGAACGGCCGCGCCACCGTCAGAGTTCGTCCGGCCTGGTCCGTCACACGCGATGCCGGCCGCGGCGCCGCGCTGCCGGCCGCCGCCCAGGCGACCAGTCCGGCCAGCAGGGTGATCACGCCGATCCTCATCGTCTAAAATCCACCTGGGGCCGCCCGTGGGCCGCATGCGGCCGGATGTGGCCCTCGACGCCGTAGATCGATGCCAGAATCTCCGTTCGCATCACCGCTTCGGTGGGGCCCTGCTCGGCGATACGGCCGTCCTTGATGAAGAGCAGTTCGTCGCAATACATGGCCGCCAGATTGACGTCCTGAAATACGGCGATCACGCTCTGCCCCCGCTCGCGGACATTGTCCCGGACCCGGTTGAGCAGATCCAAGGTATGCCGGATGTCGAGGTTGGCGGTGGCCTCGTCGAGCAGGAGCACGCCGGTATCCTGGGCCAGTGCCCGGGCAAAGACGACGCGCTGGCGTTCGCCGCCGCTTAAGGCCGTCACCGGCCGGCGGGTAAATTGGAGTGTGTCGGTGGCCGCCATGGCTGCCTTCACGCGGCGATAGTCTTCACGGTTCGGGTGGGCAAAGCGCTTCAGGTGCGGATAGCGGCCCATCATGACCACGTCCTCGACGGCGAACGAAAAATTGACGTAGAAATTCTGGGGTACCAGGGCGATTTCCCGCGCCAGCGCCCGCCGTGCATAGGCGGCCAGCGGACGGCCCCTGAAGGTGATCGTCCCCCGGGCCGGTTGGCGCAGCCCGGCCATCAGGTCGAGCAGGGTCGTTTTGCCGCACCCGTTGGGACCCAGCAGCCCGTAGAACCGGCCGGGGAGCAGCGTGAGGGCCAGCCCCCGCAGCACCCGGCGTTGCCGATAGCCGAAATGCAGGTCCTCGATTGCGAACAGGTTCACGTCGGCGTTCACAGGCGCTGCTCCTTCTGGCGTTGCCGGAAGACCCAGCAGAAGAACGGGCCGCCCACCAGGGCGGTCAGCACCCCGATGGGGATCTCCTGGGGCAGAACGGCCCGGGTCAGGGTGTCGGCCGCCAGCAGCAGCAGCGCCCCGGCCAAAAGCGAGGCCGGCAGCAGCCCGCGGTTGTCCGCACCCACCAGCATGCGCATGAGGTGCGGCACCAGGAGCCCGACGAACCCGATAATGCCGGAGATGGCCACGCAAACGGCGGCCACCAGGGAAACCGTAACCAGAAGAATCAGGGTGACGCGCTGGAAATCGACCCCCAGGGAGGCAGCCGGCCGTTCCCCCAGGGCCAGAAGGTTCAAATCCCGGGCAAAGTAGGTGCAGATGGCCAGCCCCAGCCCGACCGCGGCCGCCGCCAGACCGACGTCGATCCAGGTGCGGGCCGCGAAACTGCCCATGAGCCAGAAGATGATCACGCTGACCTGCTCGTCGGCGACGTATTTGATGAAGCTCAGGCCCGCCGAGAGAATGGCCGCCACGATGATGCCGGAGAGGATCAGGTTGTTGGAGGACAGGCCGCTGCCGTCGGCCGAGAGCCAGATGACGAGAAACAGGGTGGCCGTGGCGCCGATAAAGGCGAACAGCGGGACGGAAAAAGCGCCCAGCAGGCTGATGTTCAGGAGCAGGGCCACGCTGGCGCCGAAGGCGGCCCCGGCCGAAACCCCGAGGGTGTAGGGGTCGGCCAGAGGGTTCAAGAGGATGCCTTGGAAGACGACGCCGGACAGCGCCAGCCCGGCCCCGACCAGCACCGAGGTCAGAATCCGCGGCAGGCGCACTTCGGTGACCACCACCGGCCAGACAGGGTCATATTGCGCCACCCATTCGGGCTGGTCGATCAGGCCTGCGGCCACGATCCGCAGCACGGCGTCGAACGGCAGGCGGATATAGCCCAGGCCGGCGGCGATCACCAGGGCGGCGGCCAGCAGAAGACTTAGACCGGTAACCGTCCAGCGCGCGGGACGACCGCTCCCGATGTCGGCGTCGTCGCCGGGTGTTTGTGAATGCTCCATGGTTTTCGCTCGGTGCCGCGCCGGTGGTTTACCGCCGGCGCGGCACGTCTGGTTCTGGCCTTCCTGAGCGGAACAAAGGGGCGCGCTTTGAGACGGCCTTTCTCGCAGGCCCCCTAAAAATGGCCCAGCGGCCCCCCGACATGGTCGACCCAGATGGCGACAAATTCATCATATTCGGCCGTTCCCTTGAGAATGGGCACACACTCGATCCCGGCTTTGGTCAGAACCGACTTCCACGAATCCTCTTCATCGCTGGCCATGTCGTTCTTGG
>JASJBQ010000318.1 GCA_030066455.1 Desulfobacterales bacterium | reverse complement strand
TAGCTGGTGTCGCCGCCGTCGGCGACGTAATAGGCGTCCGGGCCGACGGCTTCTTTGATCCGGGCCACCAGGCGAAAGGGGTGGATGGGGTCGGAGGGCGTGGTCTGCTGCTCGGTTTCTGTGATGAGGAAAGCCTTGTAGGCCTTTTTAACCTTGTCCCGCCACGCTTCATGGTGGCCCTGTTCGACCAGGGGGGTCAGGGCGTCGAATACCTGGCCGCAGTCACCCACGAGGCCCACCTCCGAAGTCCGGTTGCGGTCGATTTCATGGGGGTCGATATCGATGCGGACGACCCGGGCGTCGGGGAAGAGTTTGGTCGCTTGCATGATCCAACTGAAACGGATTCCGGCGGCAATGATCACATCGGCCTGGGGCGCCACCGCCGATACGGCTGTAAAGGCACCGTCGTTGATCGACTGGGGGTGGTTGTCCGGCAGGGCGCCCCGGCCGTTGTTGAGCAGGGCAAAGGGAAATCCGATTTTCTCGATAAAGGTTTTGAAGCTTTCACCGCGGGTACTCAGGTTGACACCGCTGCCGCCGATGAACAGCGGCTTCCTGGCGCTGTTGATGATGCCGGCGGCGGCTTCCAGTTCGGCCGCATGGGGACGGGTCACGGTGCGATGTGATTTTTTAGCCGGAATGAAGACTTCTTTTTCTTCCGTGGCGATGAACAGGATATCCGGCGGAAGCTCGAGAAAAACCGGTCCGGGCCTTCCCAGGGTGGCCTGCCGGAAGGCCGTGGCCAGGTATTCGGGGATGCGCTTGATGTCGTAGCAGGTGGCGCACCACTTGGTGACCGGCTTGACCATGTCGATCTGGTTCATCTCCTGAAGGGCCCCGGTGTTGTCGTCGCGCAGGGGGTGCCGCCCGCAGAGGACCACCAAAGGGACGTTGTCCAGATAGGCGTTGGCGATGCCGGTCAGCGCGTTGGTGAATCCCGGCCCGGCCGTGACCAGACAGACCCCGGGTTGGTTGGTGTAGATCGACCAGGCGTGCGCCATCATGGCGGCGGCCTGCTCGTGCCGCACGTCGATCGCCTTGATGCCGTATTCATTCAATCCGTCCAGAAGGTTTTCGATGTGGCCGCCCGAAAGGGTGAAGACCGTGTCAACGTGCTCGACGTCCTTCATATACTTGGCGGCCAGGTGCCCGCCGGTGATCTTTGCCATGATGTTCTCCTCGAAACTTGATGGGTTGGAAATCGTGTCCGTTGATGATTTAGGAAAGAATGATCTTGGTCGCATCCTCGAACCACTGCGCAAAAAAGCTCATGCCGGCCACTTTCAGCTTCCCTTCGGCCGCGGCATTGAACGAGGCGTCTTTCCTTTTGCTGGTCAGAACGGAAAACCCGGTGGCGGCGTCTTTGAAGATCAGGGCCACGTCGAAAGCGTCGTGATGGCCGGCCTGCGAGGACACCCTGCCCTTGTTGAACACGAAGAGCCTTGCCCGGCTGTTGTCTTCCGTTTTGATCAGCACACGCGCATCCGTATTCCGGATGTAATGTTTAAACGGTTTGGAAGTCATGGCGGCGATTTTTAAAATCTGCCCCAAGGCGAAAAGAAGAAAGGTGAATCGCATGGTTGTCTCCCGTTGTCATGTTGGGGGTCGGGTTTACACAAACGACACCAGGGTCTTGACGGCCTTGTGCGCGCCCTTGTTCATGTTGACCGCGATCATGTCGAGGTAATCTTCCAGCTTGAACTTGTGGGTCACCAGCGTCTCGGCATCGATTCGTCCCGACTGCATGAAGTCGAGGGCAATATCGAACACGTGGCGCTCCTGCCCGTCGTGGGTGACCCGGCCGTAGCCATATACGCCGCGAACGTTCTGAAGCTTCAACCACAAAGGGGTCAAATCGAGTTTGACTTCGCCGCCGATGCCCACCACGCTCAGCGTTCCCATGACCGCCAGCAGCCGCAGGCTCATGTTCAAGGTGGCGGAATTGCCCACCGTATCGTAGATGCGATTGAAGCCGCCCATGAGGATGTCGTCACCCAGCATGGGTTTGTACACCGTGGCCCCGGTGGCGGTAGCGGACTGATCGAAAACCTGCTTCGAGGGAATAATCTCGTCGGCGCCCAGCTTCAAGGCCAGTTCGGCGGCGTGGCGCGCAGGTTCGATCACGGCAATCCGGCTCTCGGGCGTTAGCGTCCGGATGCTCTGGATGACCAGATTGCCAATGACGCCGCCGCCGATGACCAGCGCCGTTTCCCCGGGCATCGGCTGGTTGTCGAACACGGTTTGAAGGGCAACGGCCACCGGCTCGGTCATGGCGGCCGCTTCCAGCGAGAGCCTCGCGGGGATTTTGAACAACTGGCTGTGGTGGGCCACCAGGAAAGGGGTAAACCCGCCATTGACGCCACGGTTGATACCGGTGAACATGCCCGGCGGGAGGCTGCCGCGGGCGAAATTTTCGCAGTTGGAGGGTCGGCCTGAAGCGCAGGCAACGCATTGGTCGTTGATGCTGCGGGCCTCGCAACTCAGCGCCGGGTTGACGGCGACGACGTCCCCATCGGCAAATCCGTCAACCCGTTCACCTGTGGCCGCGACCTTGCCGACGATCTCGTGGCCGGCGATGCAGGGAAAGGAGGTAAACGGCGAGGCCGTGGGGGAATCGTGCAGCCGCATGAGATTGAGGTCGCTGCCGCAGAAGCCGCAATAGAGGGTCTGGATCTTGACCCATTCCTGCGAAGGCAGTTGCGGCTCGGGGATTTCCACCAGCCTGGTCGTTTTGGCCGGCCCCTTGAAAAAGACCCTGTCACCAAGGAAGGGTTTAAGGCTTTTGGCCGCGATGTACCTGGGCGTGCTGACGTTGAATTGCAGGGCTTGCATGGCGTCTCCCTGAATCGCGGGCGGGGTTCACCGCGATCGCCTGGTTTCAAATCTGTTTTATCTCCGGCCGGTAGTTGCATTCGGGGCCGGAATGGTTTACATTCATTATGAATATGAATAAACATTCATATTTTGTAAATAGAAAAATTAAGAATTTCTATCTAAATTTCATTTTGTTTGTGAATAAGCATTCATATGTTTTCGCTTGGCAGCAGGGGATTCGATCTAACGTGCAGACATTATGCTTAAATCGGAAAAAGGGCGGGTTTTGATGAGTAGCGTGCGCACACCGAAACAGAAACGCGGGATCGCGACCCGCAAGCAGATCATCCAGGCAGCTTTCAGATTATTTGCCCAAAAAGGAATCCACGGCACCAATTCGACCGAAATTGCCAAACAGGCGGGGATCTCCACCGGCAGTTTCTACGCCTACTTCAAGAACAAGAAGACACTTCTGCTCGAAATGCTGGAAGACTACCTCGAGCAGCACTTTCGCACGGCATGGCGGCCGTTGGACGGGTTCGACCCCGTCGAACTGGACCGTCAAACGATACGGCGGATTATCCTCAGTGTGTTCGAGGCCTACGACCTCGCTCCCGAGTTCCATCGCCAAACCCACGCACTGCGCTATTCGGACGCTGACATCAAACGCGTCTACGACCGGGAACGGGAGCGCGAGATCGACCAGATTCGCCATATCCTCGCCAAGAACAGGTCCCGCCTGGTGAACGCCGGAGACCTCGAGCTGACCGCGCTGCTGATTCACAACAGCGTCGAGAACGTGGCCCACACCGCCAAGTTCATGGGGACGGCGATCGATGAGAAGCGCCTGGCCGATGGGCTGGCGGATATGATCGCGGGCTTTGTTCTGGACAGTGGCCCACGCGGCGGTTGAGCGTTCGGAAAAAGCCGCGTCCAGATACAAGCGCTTTAACGCCATGGTTTCATTGCTGACAGGTCTCAAGACGACAAACCCGATGATGCGGCCACCCCTCAGCAGAACAAACGATGCGCCGTGGTCGTGGTCGGTCCCAATGGCGTCGATGTCCGCAACCGAATAATCCTTGGGCAGGACGATTTGATACTGGTGCCGGGCGTAGAACAGGATTTCTCTGATTCTGGCGATGTCGGTCTTTGCGGCGCGTCGGAAGGAAATGTCTGCGTGCATGATCCCGTCTCTACCTCCTCAAAAAGGTTTTTTCTTTGCGTCTATAAAACCATTGGCCCTTGGGTTCAATTCAAATCATCGGCCGTGACCGCCCGGCCGGCACCACTTTGGATAAACCGGTCGCCAAATGCTTCGGCGAGTATCTCCATGGCCTCGCTGCCTGTGCAATGTGAGGGGGCCACATGCCGGACACCCAACTGCTTCAACCGTGCCGCTTTTTTACGGACGCTCGAAGCGCTGTCCATCAGGAGGTGAAAACCGCCTGCCACCAGCAGCACGTCCCGCTGGGTTAAGGCTTTCGTCTGTTCGACGATTTCAACCACGCCCGGATGGGCGCATCCCGTGAGGACGATCGTTCCCTGGTCGGTCAGGATGATCAGCGCGTGTTCGCTCCGCACCCAGCTGTGCATCTCCCCGGTGGACAGACAATGGTTCGTTATCTTGCGCGGGTGACGGCATGCGCTGGCCGTGCCCCCCCGTTTGGAGATCGCGTTTTTAAAGCCTGACGGAAAAGATGCAGGCAACGCGACATCGATGGCCGGACGGGCATTCAAGACCGCCAGGGCGCCGCCGACATGATCGGGGTGGTTATGGGAGAGAAAGAGCGTGTCGATCTGCGTGGGGGCGATCTGAAGTCGGGGCAGGTTCGCCATGAGGCGATCGTCGTACCGGCCGGTATCGAACCTGAGTGCTTCGCGGCGCGTAATGAACTTCATGGCATCCCTCCTGAACGCTGCGGATATCAATGGCCTCCGGCCTGAACGGCGTGAAGACCGAGGTACGTCATTAAAGCCGCCACCCAGATTTCCCGGTCGTCGAAGGTGTCCAGATGGGAGCCGGTCGTCGCGAGCAGGAACTTGGGTTCCGCCGCGGCAGCATAAAGCCTGGCGGCCTGGCGATAGGGGATATAGTCGTCTTCGGTACTGTGGATGACGACCACCGGTGCGGTGACGGTTTCCAACTTGCGGCCGTTGGCAAAATGGAACTTCAACAGCCGGCCGACGGGCAGAAACCAGAATTGCCGCCGGGCGACCTCATCCAGGGAATAGAAGGTCGACTCCAGCACCAGTGCGGCGATTTGCCTGGATCGGGCGATTTCCACGGCAACACCGCCGCCCAATGAACGCCCCCAGACGATGATATCCTGAGGCGCGAGCCCTTTGTCCGTTGTCAGGAATCGCCAGGCGGTCAAACCGTCGGTGTAGATGTGGCCTTCGCTTTTTATCCGGCCGGTACTCCGGCCGTATCCGCGGTAGTCGATTATCAGCGCGTTGACGCCCATTTCCCCGAAGGTTTTCAAGCGCGCTCGGCGGTAGCTGATGTTGGTGCCGTTCGCCTGGAAATAGAGGACCGTTTTCACCGCCTGGGGCGTATGCAGCCACCAGGCGTGCAGAAGTTCACCGTCCGGTGTCGGCAGGAACAACACGTCGATATCGAACTGCGGCGGCGGTGATTGCGAAATCCCACGCGATTGAAAGATCACGTAGCTTTGCGTGCCGTAC
>JASJBQ010000317.1 GCA_030066455.1 Desulfobacterales bacterium | reverse complement strand
TATGGTGCCGAAGGCCGGACTTGAACCGGCACGGCCGTAGGCCACTACCCCCTCAAGATAGCGTGTCTACCAAATTCCACCACTTCGGCACGAAAGCGGATACTGCGCGGCTAATTGTTTTCGGCCGGAGCTGCCGGCGCGGTTTTATCTGCACTGTCGGCGCTGGTTTCAGGGGCCGCCGCCGGTTGCTCCACTGGGGTCGAGGCATCATCCATCAGTGACTGGCTGGTCTGCCCGCCGGACATGTAGGCCAGGGTCAGGGAGGTCAGCATGAAGATGACGGCCGCCACCGTGGTGGCCTTGCCCAGAAACGTACTGGCGCCGGTGCTGCCGAAAAGGGTCTGGCTGGAGCCGCCCCCGAAGGCCGCGCCCATGTCGGCGCCTTTTCCGGTCTGCAACAGCACGATCATGATCAGTGCGATGCAGACGATGACATGCAGGACAATAACGATAATAGACATAATATTTTGGTTCGCTTCTACTCGCCCAGTCTCACGATCCGGGCGAAGGTTTCCGGTTCCAGGCTGGCGCCCCCCACGAGGGCGCCGTCGATGTCGGCCATGTGGATCAATGCGGCGATGTTGTCGGGTTTGACACTGCCGCCATAGAGAATCCGTGTGACCTCGGCCATCCCTTCGCCATAGAGTTTGCCAAGCAACTCACGGATGAAGGCATGGGCTTCCTGCGCCTGCTCCCGGGTCGCGGTTTTGCCGGTGCCGATGGCCCACACGGGCTCATAGGCGATCACGATATCGCCGGGCGTTTGCAAAGACACACCTTCTAAACCTAATCGGACCTGTTTGTCAAGTACTGAGAAGGTTTGTTCCGCTTCGCGCTCTGCTTCGGTTTCGCCGATGCATAGAATGGGAATCAGCCCTGCCGAAAGGGCGGCCTTAACCTTGCGATTGACCGTCTGATCGGTCTCGCCGAAGAGCTGGCGCCGCTCCGAGTGACCGATGATCACATAACGGCACCCTGCCGTCCGGATCATACCGGGGCTGATTTCGCCGGTATAGGCGCCCTCGGATTCCCAGTGGAGGTTCTGGGCCCCGACGGCGATCATCGAGCCCTCCAGCGCTCCGGCCGTGGCGGCCAGGGCCGTGAACGCCGGGGCGATCATCACATCCACATCCACCACCCCGGCCGTCAGATCCCGCAACGATTGCGCGGCCGCGACGGCTTCGGGGCCGGTTTTGTACATCTTCCAGTTGCCGGCAATGAGCGGTGTCCTTGTGGTCATGGCAGGGGTCTTCTCCTTTCGAGACGGAATCGCAACCGAGGGCTAGAGCTGGGTACCGATCATGGCGGCCAGGTCCACCATGCGGTGGGAATAGCCGGTTTCATTGTCATACCAGGACATGACCTTCACCATGTTGTCGATCACGTAGGTGGTCGGGGCGTCGACGGTCGAAGACAGGGGACAGCCGTTGTAATCCGTGGATACCAGCGGGACTTCGCTGTAGCCCAGGACGCCCTTGAGCGTGGATTCCGATGCGGTCTTCAGCGCTTCGTTGACGTCCGTTTCCGTAACACCGGATTTCTCGATGGTGACAACGATGTCGACGATCGACACGTTGGGCGTCGGCACCCTCACGGCCAAGCCGTTCAACTTGCCGGCCAACTCGGGGATGACGAGGGCCACCGCCCGGGCGGCACCGGTGGTGGTCGGTATCATCGAAAGGGCGGCTGCGCGCGCCCGCCGCAGGTCTTTGTGCGGGAAGTCGAGCAGACGCTGGTCGCCGGTATAGGCATGGATCGTGGTCATCAAACCGCTGCGGATACCGAAGTTTTCCAGCAGCACCTTGGCCACTGGCGCCAGACAGTTGGTGGTGCAGGACGCGTTGGAGACGATGTGGTGTTGGCGCGGATCGTACTGGCTGGAGTTGACGCCCATGACGATGGTGGCGTCCGGATCGCCGGCCGGGGCCGAGATGATGACCTTGCGCGCGCCCGCACCGAGATGTTTGGTGGCGTTCTCGCGGTCACGAAACAACCCCGTGCATTCCATGGCGATATCGACCCCGTGTTCTTCCCAGGGAAGTTGCTCCGGGCTCTTGATGGCCGTCAGGGGGATAATCGTGCCATCGACCCGCAGGCCTTCTTCGGCCGCTTCGACCTCCGCATCCAGCCGGCCATGCACCGAATCGTAGGCCAGTAGGTGCGCCATGGTGGCCGCGTCCGTCAGATCGTTGATGGCGACCACTTCGATATCGGGATGCCCCAGAGCGGCCCGGAAGACCATGCGGCCGATGCGGCCGAAACCGTTGATTGCGATTTTTATACTCATAATGCCTCCTTAGAGGTTCTTTGCCAGGACCAGGGCGTCCTCGCCGCTCGGTCCGTAATAGCGTTTGCGCGTGCCAATCGTCTCGAACCCCAATCGGTCATAGAGCCGGATGGCGGCGGTATTGGAGACCCGCACTTCGAGGATGGCGCGACGACAGCCCTCGCGGCGGGCTTCGCTCAGCGCCTTGGCCGTCAGGCGGTGGGCCAGGCCGGCACGGCGGCATTCGGGAGCGACGGCGACCTTCATGATGTGCACTTCGTCCAACAGGATGCGAAGAAAGATATAGGCGGCCACGGTGGATCGAAACGCCTGATCCTGGAATCGCATGACGTAGGCCCGGGCCTCAGGGCTCGCCACTTCCCCCGCAATCGTCTGGCGTTGCCACGGTTGCTCGAAGGACCGGGTCTCGATCCCGACCACGGCCGTCAGGTCTTCCGGGCAAAGCGGCAGGAAAAGTCCATGGTCCAACACTACTGGCTCCGCTTGTTGCCCTTCAGTATTCCGCTGGCCAGCGAAATGCTTCTTTTACCGAAAGCCTCCAGGGCAACCGCCAGGGCGCTGAGTTCTTTCTCCTTGCGTGCGCTGTCGGCTTTGATCAGGATCGGAAGGTTGACGCCCGAGATGACTTCGACCTTGCCCTCATCCAAAAACGAGTAGCTCAGGTTGGACGGGGTGCCGCCAAACATGTCGGTGAGAACGAGCACGCCTTTTTCCTGCCGCACCTTTTTGATGGCTTTTTCGATCTGGCGGCGCAGTTTTTCGGCATTTTCTTTGAGATCCACGGACACGGCCACGGTGGCTTCGGGTTCACGCCCCAGAATGAAGGCCGCGGCTTCGATTAAGGCCTCACCCAGTTGGCTGTGGGTGACGATGACGATTCCGATCATATGTCCTCTTTGTCTGTTTTCCTGCTGTCAACACCCCGGCAGGGATGCGATACCGTGAAGCTGACGCTGAAAATGGCTCGTATGATTGCGGGCCGTGATACTTACCGGCGGAAGTGCTTCGTGGGCCGAAAATATAATTATATAATAGCTTAAAATGATAAGACTGAAATTTCAGTCTGACAACACAGGCGCTCCTGTTTTTTAGCCATCGGCCAGACCGACCTGTTTTGCGGGGGCAAGCGCATCATGTGAGATTTGCCGCCTCAGGCGACTCCTGGGGACGATCAGCTGGAAGGTTCCAATCGCGGGGGCGATGGCAGGGTTCGACGCGGTTGGCGTCCGATATCGCGGTGGGTGATCTCCACATCCAAGCCCTGGTCGCGGATGTACTCGAACAGACAGCGCGCCACGGCCACCGAGCGATGGTGCCCGCCTGTACATCCGACGGCAATCGTCAGGTAGGATTTGCCCTCTTTCTCGTAGAGCGGTAGCAGAAAATCCAGAAGATCTTGGTATTTTTTAATAAAGACCGTGCTGTGTGGATCGCTCAGCACGAAATGGCGCACACGGGAGGATTCGCCGTCGAGCGCCTTGAGCTCCGGCTGGAAATAGGGATTGGGCAGAAAGCGCACATCGACGAGCAGGTCGGCGGCCGGCGGCTGTCCGTATTTGAACCCGAAGGACACGACATGGATCTGCATCCGTGGCAGGTCGTCGCTCTGGATCCATTCGCGGATGGCCGCCTTGAGTTGATGGACGCTAAAGCGCGTGCTGTCGATAATCTGGTCGGCCTTGGCGCGCAGGGGGGCCAGTTGATCGCGCTCATCCTGGATGACCGCCTCCAGGTTGGCACCGCGTCCCATCGGGTGGTGGCGGCGCGTCTGGCTGTAGCGGCTCAGAAGGGCCTGGTTGCTGGCCTCCAGAAAAAGTATTTCCAACCGGTAGCCCGCGCGGCGAAGGGCTTGGAAAACGGTCGGGTGCTGGTCGATGAAGTTTTTCTCCCGGGCATCCATCCCGAACGCCAGCCCGCTGATCTCGCGGCTGCGCTCGATGGGCATCTCCAGAAATTTGGGCAGGAGGGCCACCGGCAT
This sequence comes from Desulfobacterales bacterium, assembly GCA_030066455.1. The sequence goes on along the minus strand of JASJBQ010000317.1, from coordinate 1,238 downwards.
GTTGTCCACGCAGTAGTAGCCGGCATCTTCCATGACATCGATGGCCGTGCTCTTGCCCGATCCGGACAACCCCGTGACGATGACGATCTTGCTTGATATCATGAGCCCGTGAAGACGGTCGACTGCGGTTCTGGGTTCCCGCGGGAAGGCTGCTTCCCGAGTGCGGCGACGGTGATTTAGGGACCGCGCCGCTTGCAGCGGTTTGTGGTGTTAGAAGTCTTCGTCTTCCTCGGCCAGAATGGCGTAGAGCGCTTCGGCGTCGGAAGCTTCAAGCAGCCGCTCTTTGAACGGCTCGTTTTTCAGGATGCGGGAAATTCGGGCCAGCACCTTGAGGTGCAGCCCGGTGGAATTCTCTGGTGTGATCAGCAGAAAGAAGATATGCGTCGGACGGTTGTCGATGGACTCGAAGTCAACCCCCTGCCGGCTAATCCCAAATCCGAGCAGCAGGTTTTCGAGGTCGCGCAGTTTGCCGTGCGGTATGCCGATCCCCCCCCCGATGCCGGTGCTGCCCAGCCGCTCCCTGTCGCGCAGGACGCGTACGATGTCCTCGACGGCCAGATTGGCGCTGAGGGCCACCGGCGTGGCCAGCTCTTCAAGAATGCCCAGTTTATCCTGGGATTTCAGGTCGGGAATGATAGCGTCGGGCTTAAGGGCATCAAGGATTTTCATGGTCGCGCTATCCGAAACGGGTGTGGCCTTATCGCTGCGGCACGGTGTAAACCCCGACAAGGGGTCACGCCGCACCGTGAAGGGGCTATGATTCAAGTGCTCGGCTGAATCAGGCCGAGATCGCCGTCGTTGCGGCGATAAAGCACATTGATCTGATCCGTGCGTGCATTGGTAAAGACCAGGAAACTGTCACTGGTCAGGTCCATTTGCAGGACCGCTTCGTCGACATCCATCGGTTTGTATTCGATATTCTTGACCTTAACCTGTGCGGGCTGGTCATATTCCAGTTCCGCCGCCGTTTCACCGCTGGTGGTCTGGCCTTTGGCCTTGGCTTTGGACCGCCGTTCGCGGATTTTCTCTTTGCCTTTCTTGATCTGTTTCTCGAGTTTATCGAGCACCATGTCGATGGCGGAGTACATATCCTCGGTTTCTTCTTTGCCGTTGATCGTCATCCGGTCGCCGCTGATGTTGATCTCGGCGATGTGCCGGAATTTTTCGACCCGCAGGACGACGTTGGCGCCGGCCGGGTTGTCCAGCAGGCGATCAAAACGATCGAGTTTGTCGGAAAC
>JASJBQ010000316.1 GCA_030066455.1 Desulfobacterales bacterium | reverse complement strand
CCTGCCCTACCTGTTCACCGGCGGCGACGTGGCCACCGGTCCGGCCCTGGTGGTGGACGCCATCGGCAGCGGCCGCCGGGCGGCCCGCTCGATCCATCAATACATCACCGGGGAAGAGATCCAGGGCAGCCCCAAATCGCTCCTCAAACGCCACATCCCCGAGTCCCTGTTCAAAACGGTGCCCGGCGTGGTGCCGTCCCAACGCACCCCCATGCCGGAGTTGGAGGTTGCCGAACGCATCGACTCCATGATCGAGGTGGACCTGGTGATCAGCGAGGCCGACGCCAAACACGAATCGAACCGCTGCCTCAAATGCTGCCGGATCTGCTACGATCAGGACGACTGCGCCGCCTGATCGCGGGGACTCCAGTGTAAGCTAGCCCATCCCAGCGGGCGTCATGTGGGAGAACCGCATGATGCCCGCTTTTTTTTTGATGATTCAATGAACTTCTTCTGATGGTTGCAACGCCAGCAGCGCCAGAATGTGCCGCATGTCTTCGGGAGGAGCGGCCCTGAAATGCATTTCCTTTTCATTGGCGGGGTGTCGAAATGACAGGCGCCAGGCATGCAGCATCTGCCGCCCGGCTTTTTTCAGAGCCTCGCGCACGGCACCCGGCAGGATCGCCTCGCCGCCAGGCCGCCCCCCGTACACCGGATCCCCCAAAATAGGATGCTGAATGGCGGCACAGTGCACCCGCGCCTGGTGCGTGCGGCCGCTTTTCAGTTCCAGCGCCAGCAGGGCCGCCCCCGAGAACTGCCGGCGTACGGACCAGCGCGTCACCGCCGGGCGGCCGTGGCGCGTGATGGTCGACATTTTTTTTCGATCGGTGGGATGGCGGCCGATGGGCAGATCAACCTCGCCGTCCCTGGTTTTCATCCGGCCCCGCACGATGGCCAGATAATGTTTACGCACCTGGCGCTGCTTGAACTGGTGTGCCAGCGATTCATGGACCCGGCGTTTTTTGGCCACCACCATGACGCCGCTGGTGTCTTTGTCCAGGCGATGGACGATTCCCGGGCGATGGTGCGCATCGTCGCCCGGCGCTAAATCCGGGCAGTGGGCCAGCAAAGCGTTGACCAGGGTGCCGGAAGGGTGACCGGGTGCTGGGTGCACCACCAAACCGGCCGGTTTTACCAGAACGATCAGGGAAGCGTCTTCATGGAGGATGCGGAGGGGGATCGATTCGGGGGCATAGCGAACCGGCTCGGGGGTCGGGGGCCGGCGGCCGGTGATGACATCGCCGAGGCTGAGGCGGTAGGAAGGCTTGCGGGTCTGTTGATTGACACGTATAGCCCCGCTGCGAATGAGTTGCGCCACGTAGGATCGTGAGCAATCCGGGAGTAAATCCGTCAGCACCCGATCCAGGCGCTGACCGCTGTGATCAAGATCGATCTGCAAATGAAGATCGTCGTCGGAAGGCGTCGCCATGGAGGGCTGTGAAATCAGGCGCTTTTTTCTTTGAAAAGGCCTTCGATTTCTTTGAGGATACTTTTCTCGTCCGTCTTTTTAGCGGTGGAAAGCTCTTTGACGAGAAGCGCCTGGGCGGTGTCGTAAAGCTTGCGCTCCCCGAAAGATAGGTCTTTATTGAGCTTGAGCAGGAAGAGATCGCGAAAGACTTCGGCCACGTCGTAAAGGCTGCCGGTTTTGATTTTGTCCATATATTCGCGATAGCGGCGGTTCCAGGTCTGGTTGTCGCCCGTAGAAGCATCGCGATTCTTGATGACATCGTAGATTTTGGGGACATCCTCGATGTCGATGATATCCCGCAACCCGACGGAAGCGACGTTCCAGGTGGGGATCATGATGACCATACCGTTTTCGAGCACCTTCATGATATAGAAGTCGTGTTTTTCGCCATTGACCACGCGGGTCTCGATCGCGGTAATCTCTCCCACCCCATGGGCGGGGTAAACCGCCAGATCGCCGACGTTGAATTTCTTTTCAGTTTCCTGGCCGGCGCTTTCTGCTTTAGTTTTCTTATCCGTCATGAACCCGTACCGTTTTAGGCGCTATACGTGAATTTTCCCAATTTAATTAGAAGGATAATATCATAGCCCGGGAAAACAATCAATAAAATAAAAAAGGATTGGCGCGTGATGACGCCAATCCTTTCTTATCGGGCCTAAGCTGATTCAGCGTTCCGTGATTACATCAGGAACGGCACCATCAGCAGCGCAACCACGTTGAGGATCTTGATCATCGGGTTGACGGCCGGGCCGGCGGTATCCTTGTAGGGGTCGCCGACGGTGTCGCCGGTAACGGCGGCCTTATGGGCATCGCTGCCCTTGCCGCCCAGGTGACCGTCTTCGATGTATTTCTTGGCGTTGTCCCAGGCCGCGCCACCGGTCGTCATGGAAAGGGCCACGAAGACACCCGTAACGATGGAGCCGATGAGCAGACCGCCCAGGGCGATTTTACCCAGGAAGAAGCCCACCAGCAGAGGAGCGACCACCGGCAGCAGGGCCGGTACCAGCATCTCTTTCAGGGCGAACTTGGTGACGATGTCCACACAGGCGCCGTAATCCGGTTTGGCGGTGCCTTCCATGATACCCGGGATTTCACGGAACTGACGGCGAACTTCGTCCACCACGGCGCCGCCGGCGTTACCCACCGCCTTCATGGCGATGGAAGCGAACAGGTACGGCAGGAGCCCACCGATGAACAGGCCGATGATGACGCTGACGTCGGAGAGGTCGAAATTCATGGCTTCCTTACCGCCGCCTTTGATTTGAAATTCCATGACGTAGGCAGAGAACAGCACCAAAGCAGCCAGACCGGCAGAGCCGATGGCGTAACCCTTGGTAACGGCCTTGGTGGTGTTGCCGACCGCATCCAGCGGATCGGTCACGGCACGGACGCTTTCGTCCATTTCGGCCATTTCGGCGATCCCGCCGGCATTGTCGGTGATGGGACCGTAAGCATCGATGGCGATGACCATACCGGTCATGGAGAGCATCGAGATGGCTGCCATGGCGATGCCGTAGAGCCCGCCGAAGTTGTAGGCCAGCAGGATGGCCAGACAGATGGCCAGAACCGGCGCCGCGGTAGCCTGCATGGAAACCGCCAGCCCGGAGATGATATTGGTGCCGTGGCCGGTGGTGGAGGCTTCGGCAATGGCTTTAACCGGAGCATAAATACCGGTGTAGTACTCCGTGATGATGACGATCACGACCGTCAGCACCAGGCCGATCAGCGTGCAGTAGTAGATGTTCAAGGCCGAGATATCGGGGATATTCCCCATGACCTGCATCGTGACGAAATAAAAGGCGATACCGGCCAGAATGGCGGAGCCGAACATGCCCTTGTAGAGTGCGCCCATGATGTAGCCGCCGGAACCCAGGCGAACGAAGAAAACGGCGATCATGGAAGCGATGATCGAGATGGCGCCCAGCAGCAGCGGAAACTCGGTGGCCATCGGAATCTTGGGGAACAGCAGGTGGCCGATCAGCATGGCGGCCACGGCCGTTACGGCGTAGGTCTCGAACAGGTCGGCGGCCATACCGGCGCAGTCGCCCACGTTGTCGCCCACGTTGTCGGCGATGGTGGCCGGGTTGCGCGGATCGTCTTCGGGGATCCCGGCTTCGACCTTACCCACCAGATCGGCACCCACGTCGGCACCCTTGGTGAAGATCCCGCCGCCCAGACGCGCAAAAATGGAGACCAGGCTGCCGCCAAATCCGAGGGCCACGAGGGCGATGACGTCATGGGTAAAGGTGTAGTAGCCGGCCACCGAGGTCAGGGCCAGTCCGGCCACGATCATACCGGTAACGGAGCCGCCCTTGAAGGCCATGGACAAACCGGCGCCCATGCCGTTCTTGGCCGCTTCGGCCGTGCGCACGTTGGCCAGCACGGATACCCGCATGCCGATATAGCCGGCCAGGTAGGAAGCTATGGCGCCGATCGCGAAGCCGATGGCGGTCTTGGCCCCCATGGTCGCGAAAATCACGCCGAAAATGATGATGCCGGCGATACCCATGCTTTTCAACTGGCGGTTGAGATAAGCGATCGCGCCTTCCTGGATGGCGCCTGCGATCTCTTGCATTCTTTCGTTTCCGGCCGGTGCACCCTTAACGATCCCGGCCAGAATGATGGCAAACAAAATACCGGATGCCCCTACGATCGTGCACGTCAGCGGCACATTATTTAACACTGCGTCCATTCTTTCCTCCATCCGTAGTTTCGATTGTAATCATGGTTTCCGATTAAACCTGTTCATACCGAATTTCGCCCCATGGGAGAGAACTGTCACGACCGCTTGCACGGCGCGGTCCATGATCGTGTCCAACTGTTCCTGTTCGCCTGCACGGAACGGTTCCAATACATGTTGGATCACGTCACCACCGCGTTCCGGACGCCCGACACCGATGCGCAATCGGGAAAAATCCCCATTGCCCAGGGCCTCCATGAGTGACTTCACTCCATTGTGGCCTCCATGCCCTCCTTTCTCTTTTATTTTTAATCTTCCAAATGCGATATCGATATCATCATGAATGATCAAAAGGTCACAGCCGGAGATACCGTAATATGACATTAAGCGCAAGACCGGAAGACCGCTGCGGTTCATAAAAGCTTGCGGCTTCGCAAGCACCACCTTCCGGCCGGCCACATCACCGAGGCCGAAACGGCAGGTGAAGCGCTTTAGATCGAGGGGGATCTGATATACCTCGCAGAGCCGATCCACAACCATGAAACCTGCATTGTGGCGCGTACTCCGATAATTCTCCCCCGGATTGCCCAAGCCCGCGATCAGGAAATCCGGCACCTGTTGTGGCCCGCCAAACCATTGGCGTAAAACGGCAAGTAAACCCACAGCCATCCGTATGCTGCCTCAACGGGGCTTGGAACCGAACGCGGCGGCCTTTGCGACGCTACTCGGGAGCGGCTTCGGCCTCTTCCGTCTCTTCCAGTTCGGCCTCTTCGCCTTCCTCGACGGCCTCTTCCTCAACCTTGCGACCGCTTAGAATCGTCAATACGGTAAAGTTGACCTCATGGGGAATTTCCACATCACCCGATAGGGGAACGTCTTCTACGTGGACCGATTCCCCCATATCGAGTTCGGAGATATCGATTTCGATCGTTTCGGGAATATCGTCGGGCAGGCAAAGAACCTCGAGTTCGCGTCGGATGATCTGCAGCATGCCGCCCATTTCGACCCCCAGCGATTTGCCGCGAGTGGTGACCGGTACCCGTACTCGGATTTTCCGGTCCATGGCGACTTCGTAAAAATCGGCATGGATAAACTGGCCGCTGACCGGATGTCGCTGCAATTCTTTGAGCAGTGCTTTGCGCTTGGCGGCCTTATCGATTGCCAGATTCACGAAAATCTGGCCCGATGGGGATGACTTCAGCAGCAGTTCCAGATCATGGGTATTGACGGCGATGGGTGTCGGCGGGTTGTCGGGCCCGTAGAGAATAGCCGGAATCTGGCCCTGGCGGCGCAATACCCGTGCGGGGCCATTTCCTTTGGTGGTGCGTGTTATGGCGTTGATATTCAAGAAATCCA
>JASJBQ010000315.1 GCA_030066455.1 Desulfobacterales bacterium | reverse complement strand
GGGGGGGCGCCATGCGCCGGGCAGACGCCTGTCAACCCTCGCGGGCATCGACCTGTTGCCAGGCAAAGACGCCGGCGTCCAGAATCCAGCGACAGCGTCGGACTGTCTCCACGCTTCGCGTGTGGTTCATGTTGACGAGCAGCATGGTTGGCTCCTTGCGATCACGGGGTCAACGATCGGTTGACCGATCAGCGGTCAGCCGTCGCACGCGGCGCAGCAGATCCCCGCGACGGCAGGCATGGGCCAGGTCGACCGTAACCTTGAAGCCCGGGCGGGCCCGTTCGATCGGATGCCCCTCCGCATCGCGGATGGCGCGAACCCGGCATCGCGTAATCGGCCATCCGGGGCTGATCATTTCAACGATTTCTCCCTTGAAAAAACGGTTGCGGGTATCCACGGCGATCGCGGCACCTTCGCCGTCGGCGAGGACCTTGCCCACTAGACGGTAGTCATGACCGGGGACGTTTGCCTTTTCTTCGCTTCCCGGCGGACAGGGAGGGCCGAAGTAGAAACCGGTGTCATAGCCGCGGTGGTTGACAGCCTCCAGTGCGCGGATCCCCTGCGCCTGCACGGCGCCCGGCGGTTCCTGCCGGTAGTAGGCGTCGATGGCCTCGCGGTAAGCCTTGACCACGGTGGCGACGTAGTGGATGCCTTTCATGCGGCCTTCGATCTTGAGCGCCGCTACGCCGGATGCAATCAATTCCGGGATATGGGCAATCATGCAAAGGTCGCGGGAATTGATGATAAAGCTGCCCCGGTCGGTTTCATCGATCGGCATGAACAAGCCGGGGCGTTTTTCTTCGACCAGGGCATAGTCCCAGCGGCAGGGATGGGCACAACGGCCGCGATTGCCGTCCCGGTTCGCCAGATAGCTGCTCAGCAGACAGCGGCCGGAGTAGGCCATGCACATGGCGCCATGCACGAAGACTTCAACGGCAACGCCGCCTTGGTCGCAGATTTCCTTGATTTCTTCGATATGCAGTTCACGGGCGGCATTGATCCGTGAGGCCCCCAGCTTTTTCCAGAAATGCGCGGCGGCGACACTCGTGGTATTGGCCTGGGTGCTGATGTGAATCGGAATGGCGGGGGCCGCCTCCCGGGCCAGAGTGAAAACCGAGGGATCGGCGACAATCAGGCCATCGGGCCGAATGGCCGCCAGATCCTGGAGAAACCGGCGGAGGCCCTCGAGGTCGCTGTTGCGAGGGAAGATATTGCAGGTGACATAGGCCCGGATATCGCGCTGGCGACAATAGGCAACGGCGGCTTCCAACTCATCCCGGCTGAAATTGCCGGAGTGGCTCCGCAGGTTGAATTCGCGCCCGCCGAGATAGACGGCATCGGCACCGAAATGAATCGCCGTTTCAAGCTTTTCAAAGTTGCCCGCCGGTGCCAGGAGTTCGACCCGGGAGGAGGGAATCGTGCTTTGCAAAAGTCAGGCGCTCCGCATCGGATGCCGTATGGGACGGGGCGGGCACAGACCGCCAGCGCCCACGGCAACGTTTTTCCAGCACGTCCCGCCGGGGGGGTAAGGCCAACCGATAGCTTGCCGTTCGATGGCGGCGGGGCCGCGATGCTCTTTTCGCGGGGTCCTCTATATGCTATCCAGCGGTTGCTTGCAATGCCTTGACTTTAAAACCCAACGCGCTATCGTAGCGACCAGGTTTGCCATCAGGATGAACGCCGCGGTGGCATGAACGAATATCATCGACCGGAGCGGCTTTCAACGAGAGGGGTGCACGCATGGCGCTTCAACAACGGATTAAAAAGGATCTGATGGCCGCCATGAAGGCCAAGGACGCCGAGACGACGGCCGCCCTGCGCGTCGTCATGGGAGAGTTCGGGCGCATGCCCAGCAAATCGCTTGCCGACGGGGAGGTGGTCAGGATTCTCAAGAAGCTGATTAAATCCGAAAAGGAAGTTATCGAGCGCCAGGGGAGCACCGGAGCTTCGCATTTCATCGCCGTTCTGGAGCCGTACCTGCCGCAGACGGTATCGGAGGCGGAGATCGAAGCTTGGATCAGGGACAATATCGACTTTGGCCGCTACAAGAACAAGATGCAGGCCATGGGTGAGATCATGCGCCATTTCGGGGAAGGCGCGGATGGCAATCAGGTAAAGTCGATCCTGCAATCGCGCTTTTGACGTTTTTGGGCCGCGGAGGCCGCTCGTCAGATCGAAGATGGTCGACGGGGTTGGGCAAGCGGCCCTTTCGGCTGTGCATCCCGAGGTTTTGTAATCCGGTGGTGCGCGCCGCATTTTGCGGGGGGCAGGCGGTTAAGGCGTGTCCCGCATGCCATCACGCATGGCACCGGTCCGGCCGCCACGGCGATCGCGGTTGCTGGAGGTCCTCCCACCCGTGACAAATGCGCCCTGTTGTTTCATGCGAAAGTACCGGGCCGGGTCGGCGTCCAGGAGCGCGAGTTGTTCTTTGAGCGGTGCCAAAAGATTGTCGCGCATTCCCTCGGTAAAAGTTCGACTCAGAGAACGCCCTTCGACTTGCGCGATTTCGTCCTGAAGGCGCCGGCGTTCGTTTTCGGCTCGGCGGGCCATTCTATCCTGCTGGGTTTGCTCAGCCCTTTCGCGCGCCGTGAGAGGCGCCTCGTCTGGATCGGGCGTACCGGCTAAGGTATCGTCCGGTTCGTTTGCCGTGGGTGGCGGCTCGCTCGACCCTTCAGGGGCATCGGCCGGCACGTCCGATTCGGTAGGTGACGTACTCCCGGCCACGGAGCCCACCTCTTCGACATCGTCGGGTGCACCCGTATTGCTGAAGTGGCGCACACCATTTTCATCCGTCCAGTAGTAAACGGTTTCCGCGGACGATATCGCGGCGTAACACAGGACGGCAAGGGCGGCCAGCCACACTAATGGATTTTTCATCAGGTTCCTCCCCGGTTGGGTTGATGGTGCCGTTTCCGTCACTATGGTTAACTTAGTCAGGTGTTTACACAAAATCAAGATTTAACCGCGAAGGCAGGCCATGGCACGACCACAATAGGCGGAACATTCAAGCGAAATCACAGCCCTGGTCGACGGGCCCGGCGAAGGCATCCGCGAGGATCGCTGGCGCCTCTCGTGTTTCGACCGGCCCATCGTGACAGGATGGCATCCCTAACTAACTCAGATGAGAGGGGCAGTGCAGACTATCAGCGGCCATTTGAAAACCATCTTGCACCGTGCAACTCATCCTGAGAACGACTCGAAGCTCAGCCTACAGTACTGGCGCGAGCGGATCCTGGGGGTGATCTATCTGACCGTGGCGGTCTTCGGCGTCACCGCTTATCTGCCCAGTGTGTATCTATCCCTCAGGGAAGACATCTGGTGGCTCGCGCTTTTCAACTCCATGGGCTACGCCTGGTTTCTCTGTGCCGCCTTCACCCGGCGCATCCCCTTCAAAGTCAAAGCCGCGGTTCTGCTCCTGTTCATCTACGTTCTCGGCGTCACGCTCGTCTTTCGCCTGGGGCCGTTTGCTGCCGGACCATTCTGGTTATTTGTATTCCCGGTAATGGCCGGACTCCTTTTCGGCATGCAGGTCGCATTAATCTGTCTGTTGCTGAACGCTTTGACGGTTTTCGGTTTCGGCCTCATAATCGCCACCGGTCAACACGCCGTCGATTTCATGCCGCCCAATATGATCTCCAAGTGGTGGGTCATCAGTGCCAATTTCCTGTTGCTGGAAACGGTGGTCACCCTTTCGCTGGCCATGCTGCTGCGGGGCCTCAAGAAGGCGCTTGGTCAGCAGCAGCGGATCCAGAATTCGCTTGAGATCAAGCACGCCGAGCTCCAAACCGCGAACGTCAATCTGACACATGAAATCTCCGAACGGCAGCGTGCGCAGAGCGAACTTAAGAGTTCTCACGAAATTCTCTTGACGGTTATTGACAGCATCGATGCCGATATTTTCGTGGCCGACATGGAAACCCACGAAATCCTGTTGATGAACCGGCATATGCAGGATGGTTACGGCGGCGATCGAACCGGAGAGAAATGTTGGCGGGTTTTCAAAGGCGAGGATACGGCCTGCTCCCAGTGCCCGGCAACAAAACTTGTCGATACCGAAGGTCAGCCGACCGGTCTGCATGTGTGGGAATACAACAGTGTCTCCACCGAGCGGCAATATCTCAATTTCGACCGTGCCATCCGCTGGACGGACGGACGCCTGGTCCAACTCCAGATTGCGATGGATGTCACGGAATTGACCCGCATTCAAAAGGAGAAACTGAACCTCGAGATCCAGCTCCGGCAGGCCCAGAAAATGGAAGCCATCGGCACGCTGGCCGGGGGCATTGCACACGATTTCAATAATATCCTCGCGGCGATTATCGGGTATACCGAAATTTCGATGGAAGCCGGCCGCAGCAACGAGCAGGTGGTTCAATACCTGCGGGAGGTGATGACGGCCGCCCATCGGGCCAAAGACCTGACGGCACAGATTTTGACATTCAGCCGCCAGGCGGAAGTCGAACCGCGGCCGATGCGGTTGGGTAACGTGGTTCGCGAGGCCGTCAAGCTGATCCGGGCCTCCCTGCCGTCCACCATCGCCATCGAGGAGGTCATCAACTCTAAGGCACCCATCATCGCGGATCCGACCCAGATGCACCAGGTTATCATGAATTTGGCCACCAACGCGTCACATGCCATGGAGGGCGGCGACGGGCGCCTCACGATCGCCCTTGACGATATCGACCTGCGAACGGATGCGATCAGCCTGGAAGGGCTGCTGGCGGGTGACCAGGCGGTCCAACTGGTCGTTCGGGATACGGGCAAGGGGATGCCGGCCTCCGTCCGGGACCGTATTTTTGATCCGTATTTTACCACCAAGGCCAAAGGCAAGGGGACCGGGTTGGGGCTGGCTGTGGTGCACGGCATCATCAAAAGCTACGGGGGCGAAATTCAGGTGGACAGCCAGCCCGGAGAGGGCTCGGTCTTTCGTATCCTGCTGCCGATGGCCGATACGCTCCGGGCGAAAGAATCCCCCAGCCGTTCGGCAGATGAAACGATCATGGGGTCGGAATCGATTTTATTGGTGGATGACGAACCTCAGATCGTCAGCCTGCTTGAGATCATGCTTTCTTCCCTGGGTTATCGCGTCAGGGCTTTCACCGACAGCGCCAAGGCCCTCGAGGCCTTCGAAGCCAATCCGCGGGAATTTCACCTCGTCCTCACGGACATGACCATGCCGGGCATCACCGGGAAGGAACTCGCGCGCCGGGTGATGCAGATTCGCCCGGGGCATCCCGTCATATTGGCCACCGGTTTCAGCGAACGGATCAACGAAGACAAGGCGCGACGCTTGGGTATTCGCAAGTTTCTCTACAAGCCGATATTGCGCCAGGAACTGGCGCAGGCACTGCGTGAAGCGCTTGAAGAGGGCGAGGGTGCCGGCCATCCGACAGCGCATCATGACGGAAACCAGGCACTGGAAGGCTGAAAGCGGCGCATGCGATTTTTCGCCTTGGGCACCACTGCATGCAGTGCCCAATTGGGTAAAGAACGTCCTCCGGGGGCGGATGGTGCCGGGTTGCGTGACAACGT
>JASJBQ010000314.1 GCA_030066455.1 Desulfobacterales bacterium | reverse complement strand
GGCCGAAGCCGCTGTGTTCCACCGAGCCGTAACGGCGCGACTCCAGATACCACCAGTAGGGTTCCTTGGGCAGACCCATCGCGTTCATCCGGTTTTCCAGCACGTCCAGCCGCTCTTCGCGCTGGCTGCCGCCGATCAACTCCCCGATGCTGGGCACGAGCACGTCCATGGCCGCCACCGTTTCGTTGTCGTCGTTCACGCGCATGTAGAACGGTTTGATGCTTTGGGGATAGTCGTAGACGATCACCGGTTTTTTGAAGTGCTTTTCGGTGAGGTAGCGTTCGTGTTCGGTCTGCAGGTCGCTTCCGAAGGAGACGGGATATTCGAACTTTTTCTTGGCACGCTCGAGGATGGCGACCGCCTCGCGGTAGGGTAAGCGTTCGAATTCCGATGTGATGATGTTCTCCAGGGTCGCCATCAGGGTCTTGTCCACGAAACGGGCGAACAGGTTCAGATCCTCCGGGCAGTTCTCAATGATGAAGTGCACGCATGCCTTGATGAGGGCCTCGCCTAGATCCATGTTACCGTTCAGATCGCAGAAAGCCATTTCCGGTTCGATCATCCAGAATTCGGCGGCGTGCCGGCGGGTCTGGGAGTTTTCCGCCCGAAAGGTTGGCCCGAAGGTGTAGACGTCGCCTAGGGAGAGGGCAAACATTTCAACCGAGAGTTGGCCCGAAACCGTCAGGTTGGCCTCGGTGGCAAAAAAATCCTTTGCATAGTCCACGGCCCGATCCCGAAGGGGCACGTTCATCAGGTCCAGGGTGGTGATCCGGAAAAGTTCGCCGGCGCCCTCGCAGTCCGAGCCGGTGATGATGGGGGTGTGGATGTAGCGGAAGCCGCGCTCACGGAAAAACTGGTGCACCGCATAGGAAAGCTCCGATCGGATTCGAAAGGCGGCGCCATATTTGTTGGTGCGTGGGCGCAAGTGGGCCATGGATCGCAGGTATTCGTCGGAATGGCGTTTTTTCTGCAGGGGAAAGGATTCCGGGGCCAGGCTGAAAACGGTGATGGCTGCAGCCTGGATCTCCCAGCGCTGACCGCCGCCCTGGGAGGCCACCAGTGCCCCGGTAACACCCACGGCGGAGCCCGTGGTCAGTTTGCGGACCTGGTCGTACTCCGGAAGGGTCGCATCGGCGATCACCTGGATATTGCTCAGGCAGGAACCGTCGTTGATCTCGATGAAAGAAAACGACTTGGCATCGCGGCGGGTGCGCACCCAGCCCTTGACCACGACCCTTTCGATCGGTTGCGCGCTGATGATCAGGGCGGCAATTTTCTGGCGTTCCATATCGCTCGTCATCCTTTTTTGGTCAGGGGATTATCCCTGGGCGCCAGTGTGCGCCGGGTGTAGTCGAATGGTGATGAAATAGCGCTGGTCGCGGCGCTGCAGCAATACGACGATATGCTCCTTTTTGCGGTGGCGCACGACCGCGCGGTAGAAATCCTCCGGGTCCGTGATGGGCAGATCGTCGATCTGCCGGACGATGTCCCCCGGTTTGACCCCGGAGCGCTCCAACGCACTGCTTTCGCGCACGGCGATGACGACGGCTCCCGTGTCGGCCTTGACGCGCCGGGGCCCGAAGCGCTTGCGTCCCTCGGCGATGGTGGCGACCTCGAGGCCGGTTCGTTCCCAGGCCAGGCCCGGCGCCTTGGACAGGGGGAAGATGCGGGCTTTGAGATCCACTTCTTTTTCCCGCCCCTGACGCCAGAGCGACAGAAACACGCGGTCGCCGGCCGCGTAGTCACGGATACGGGCGTTGTAATCTTCGATGGTGGCGACCTTGCGATCGCCGATGGACAGGATGACGTCTCCCGGCAGCACGCCGGCCTCGTGCGCCGGACCCTCGGAATCCAGGGCCGACACCAGAACCCCGGCCCGTGACGGCAGGTTGAAATAGCGTGTCAGGCCGTTGTCCAGGTTCTGGACATCCATGCCCAGCCAGATTTCGATGACTTCGCCGTATTCAATCAGGTCTTCGACAACCCGTTTGGCCTTGTTGATCGGTATGGCGAAGCCGATGCCCTGGGCGCCGGCGTAGATGGCGGTGTTGATCCCGATCAGTTCCCCGTTGATGTTCAGCAGGGGGCCGCCGCTGTTGCCCGGATTGATGGAGGCGTCCGTCTGGATGAAATCGTAGAAGATCCGATCACGGGAGCGGAAACTGCGGTTCACCGCGCTGATCACTCCGGTGGTGATGGTGTTCGAAAAGCCGAAGGGGTTGCCGATGGCGATGACCGTTTCGCCGATCATGAGATCGGCGCTGTCACCCATCTCGATGGCGGGCAGGGGGTCGTCCGACTCGATGCGCAGGACCGCGAGGTCGGAGTCCGGGTCTGCCCCCACAATGACGGCCGTGTACTCGCGCTCGTCGTTCAGAACGATGTTCACTTTGCCCGACTTGGCCACCACGTGGGCGTTGGTCAAAATCAGCCCGCGGCGGCCGTCGATGATAACGCCCGAGCCCAGGCTGTTGCGTTTGGTGCGCCGGTCGAGCCCCGGGTCGAAAAAATCCCTGAAAAACTCCTCGAACAGGGGGTTGCGGAATTCATCGAACGGGATCAGGCGCTTGCGGACCTCATACTCGAGGTTTATGTTCACCACCGCCGGGCTGACGGTTTCAAAGGCTTCGACCACGGCATCGCGCCGCGGGTAGGTCTTGGCCTCGAGACGGCCGAAAGCGGTTAACAACAGCGCGCCGAAAACGACGGCCCAGATCGTCGACGACGCTTTGCGGTTGATTTGTGATCCTTTTTCTGCCAAGGGGAGCCTCCAAAAAACCCGATATCAGGCCATTTGGTTGTCGCGCCGCGTCATCGCCGGCCCCAAATACCGGAAGAACCGCATAACATGAGCATGGAACACATTCAAGACATCCTGCCGGACGTCGAAATGCCCAGCCGCTATCTGGGCAACGAGGTCAATGCCATCCGCAAGGATCTCGCGCAAGTCGATCTGCGCGTCGCGATGGCCTTTCCCGACCTCTACGAAATCGGCACTTCCCACTTCGGGTTGCAGATTCTCTACGCCATTCTCAACCGCCGCGACGATATCGCCGCGGAACGGGTGTTCGCGCCCGCCCCGGATATGGAGAAGCAGCTGCGGGACCGCGGCCTGCCCCTGGTCAGCCTGGAATCGGGACTGCCGCTGGCCCGTTTCGACATCATCGGATTCAGTCTGCTCTACGAGCTCAACTACACCGGCGTGTTGAGCATGCTGGACCTCAGCGGTATTCCCCTTTTCAGCCGGGAACGGAACGCCAACCACCCGTTCATCATCGCCGGCGGACCCTGCACCTGCAACCCGGAGCCGGTGGCGGACTTTTTCGACGCCATGGTGATCGGCGACGGCGAAGCGGTCGTGGAGCGGCTGGCGGACGCCTGGCTGGAATGGCGGCGGGGTGGGAATCAACGCCGGGAGTCTCTGCTGGACGCCTGGTCTGAAATTCCGGGGGTCTATATCCCGGCCTTTTTCACACCGCAATTCGATGACCGGGGCTTTCAGCGCCTGATTCCGCTTCGCCGGGGGTATGCGCGTGTCACCCGTGCCTTTGTCGACACACTGGAAGATGCCCCCTTTCCGACGGCGCCGATCGTCCCCTTCGGTCGCCCGGTTCACGACCGTCTCCGGCTGGAACTCTCGCGGGGATGTACCCGCGGCTGCCGTTACTGCCAGGCCGGAATGATCTATCGGCCGGTGCGGGAGCGCTCGCCCGAGAAGGTTCTCGATCTCTGCGATGCGGCCCTGGCGGCCACCGGTTACGAGGACGTGTCACTGCTTTCGCTGAGTACGGGGGACTATCGCTGCATCGTGCCCCTGATGGAGCAATTGTTGAACCGCTATGCCTGCGACCGTGTGGCCCTGTCGCTTCCCTCGCTGCGGGCCGGCACCCTGACCCCCGAACTGATGGCGCTGATTAAACGGGTGCGCAAGACCGGATTCACCATTGCCCCCGAGGCCGGCAGCCAGCGCCTGCGGGACGTCATCAACAAGAACATCACCAACGGTGAGATCCGTGCCACGGTCCGGGATGCTTTCGCGCAGGGATGGAAGGTCATCAAGCTGTATTTCATGATCGGATTGCCGACCGAGACCCCGGCCGATCTCGACGCCCTGGTCGATCTGGTTCACCAGCTCAAAAGTATCCAGAGTCCTGGCCGCCTCCGCCCCCGGATCAACGTCAGCGTGGCCACCTTTATCCCCAAGGCGCACACGCCGTTTCAATGGAGCCGCCAGATCCGCCTCGAGGAATCGCGGGAAAAGATCAACCGGCTGCACGACCGGCTCAAATCCCCCGGCATCCATTTCAAATGGCAGAACCCCGAGATCAGCATGCTCGAGGGGCTCTGGGCGCGCGGCGACCGCCGCCTGTCCGCGCTGCTCTTGAAGGCCTATCAGGCCGGCTGCCGTCTGGACGGCTGGAGCGATCACTTCAATGCCCGTGCCTGGCAAAGCAGCTTGGACGCCTGCGGCATCGACCCGGAAAGCGCCGTCTACCGCGCACGCGAGACAGAGGAACCGCTGCCCTGGGATCATATCGACATGAAGGTCAGCCGGGATTTTCTGCAGGCCGAACGCGATAAAGCGCTGGCCGGCGAAACCACGGAGGACTGCCGCGACGGGGCCTGCCAGAATTGCGGTGTCTGCGATTTCGAGCACCTGCGCCCCATCGTCCATCCCGCCATGGCGGGCGCAGCGTCCTCTGAGGCGGATGCCGCTGAAGCCAACCCGGACGCCCCGCGCGAGAGGCTGGCGGTCACGTTTACCAAAACCGGCCCCGCCCGGTTGCTGGGGCATTTGGAAATGGCCAATATTTTCAAGCGCGCGCTGAGGCGCGCCGGTATCGCGGTGCACTATTCACGGGGATTCCACCCCAATCCCAAGGTCGTCTTCACGGATACGCTGCCCCTGGGGATGGAAAGTCTTTGCGAGCGCATGATCATCACGCTCGAGACGCCAAGGGACCCGGCAGAGGTCGTCCGCCGGCTCAGACCGCAGCTGCCAGCGGGTCTGGACATCGCAGGCTGCGAACCTTTCCAACGGTCTTCAACCGGCGATGCCCTGGTGTCCTATCGGGTTCAGCTTGAAGATACGCAATTTCCTGACGAACCGCTCGCGGTCCTGGCGCGGCAGCCTCATTTTTTCTTTGAGCGCCGCCGTCGCAAAGGCCGCTTGAAAAAGATCGACCTCAAAGCTATGCTAACTGCCATCGAACGCGTGGCCCCCGATACGCTTGAGTTCACGCTGCATCATAAAATGGAGACCCTCGTCCGACCGGCCGACGTTTTGGGGCATCTGTTCGGCTTCGATACCGCGGTGATCAAACACGCCCGGGTGACCAAGCTGAACGCCTCTCCAGCCACCCGTCAGACTGCGGCGTCAACCCGCCGCCGGGGCGCATAGCCCAAACCAATATGTATAAAGAAATCGTCATCAACGTTTCCCAGCGTGAAACCCGTGTCGCTCTCCTCGAGGACGGCACCATCGTCGAGCTTTTCATCGAAAGAGGCGACGAGGCCGACATCACCGGCAATATCTACAAGGGACGGGTTC
>JASJBQ010000313.1 GCA_030066455.1 Desulfobacterales bacterium | reverse complement strand
TCCTGGCGCTCCAGCCGCAGGCTCTCGTCGTCGCGCGCCATGGTGTGATTCCAGGCGCGGCGGATGTGGTCCAGGATGGCTGCCGAGGCTTCCACCGGCGAGAGATGGTGCACCTCTGCCGGGGCGCCCCAGGGCAGGATCGGCTGGTTGCGGTCCACCATGGTGTGGCACAGCCAGGATTTGGACGAACTGATCAACTGCTGCGGGACTTCGGCGCCGCGATTGCGGGCCAGTTCACCGACCACCAGCGACACGTCCTCCTGCCACGGCAGGGCCAGGGTTTCCGAGGCCTTGTCCGCTTCACCCGGCAGGTAGACAAAAGACGGCAGCATTTGCTGTGCGGCCACCGCCCCCGGACCAATGAGCTGGGGGATTTCCATGACCTTGATGTCCGCGCTTTCCGGGGCCTCTTCATCGGCGGCCGTATAGGCCAGAATACTGTTGGTCGTCCCCAGATCGATGCCAACGATATATTTGGCGTCACCCATATGCGATATTCTCCAACAGGGATGGCTTCATTTTGCGATCAAACAAAGGATTGCGTTGCAGTTTTCAAAGCTCGACTTCCGCCGGCGTAATGATTTTGGCGTTCTGGCGGCCGGAGAGGGCCGGCAGCTTTAATTGGCCGACCTGCCAGCCTTTGTGGCGCAGAATCCCTTTAAACGGCGGCTCACCGACAACCTTGCCGGTCAACTTGACGGTGCCCGGATCGAAATCGTCCTCGATCACGACACGGCCGCCCTCGTCCTCGTCCAGGACCGGTCGGGGATCGAGATACTCCTGAACGATGCGCAGACAACCGGCATGCACCGCCCGCACGGCCGAACCAATCTGGTCATCCTCATACTGGTTGAGATCTTCGGCCAGAAAGTCCATCAGACGCCCTTCGCGCTGCAGCATCGCAAACAGGTGCAGAAACATACGGCGCTCGGCCAGGTCGGCCATCTCTTTCTCTGGTTGGGCCGCTGGATCAGCGCGCGCCGTCTCTTTTTCCGGCGCTTGGTCCAGCCGTCTCAATACACTCGATCGAACGACCAACCAGGAAATGAGGCCGATAAACAGCGCCAATCCCATCATCGCCGGAAACACGGTGTACCAGAACCGCGAATGAAAGTTCAGAACCCCGTCCCAGACCGGGGGTGTCGTTTCCCCGGCATTGGCCTGCAGCGCCGGGTCGATCGCCTCTACCAGGACCGTGCCGCCCAAATGTAAAAACACACTGAAAACGGCTGCAATCAAAAGGCTGAAAAAAACAATGGGCAGCCAAAGCCCGCGGGTTGTCTTCCTGATATCGTTCATTGCCAAACGCCTCCCTGGATGACGGTACGCAAAAAACGTAATGGCCTATATTTGGTTCGTCATTAACGAGTATCTTTATTTTGGGACAAAAAAAGGAGCTTAAGACAGCTGCCTAAAGCTCCTGATTTTATAATGCTGCCCAGGGCCGGAATATCAAAAAGTGGAAATAAGTGAAAGTTCTGAATTTACCAGGCTTGTTGAGCGTGTTTTTAGGCGATTCGGTCATGCCAGGTAGCACGATCCCACCCCAACTTAGGATCGGGTGATAATAAACACGGCCTAGGTTATAGACAAGCCCATGGTCAAGTCAAAGCGGGTGTTGCTTCATCCGATAGCCTTGGCGATACTTCGCCTGGTGGCCCCCATGGTCAGCAGGGCTTTGACGAGGAGGTCCACGGTCACCGTGGGATCTCCCTTTTCCATCTTGGCCACTCTGGATTGGCTGGAATTGAGCTTTCGGGCCAATTCCATCTGGGTCAGACGGCGCCGTTTACGCCGCTGAGCGAGTGCTTGGCTGAGGGCCATTTTCATATGTGACATATCTTCAAGTCAAAGTTAGCTGTTTGGTTTTCGAGAATCGATAACCATTTGAGAGCGCGCCATGGCCAGTCATCATTCGTTAAATATCATTGTGTATCACCCAATTCCATGGCAATTATTGCTCAGAATCAATGGTTCGCGGATACAACGGATCTGATCTGTGTATCGATAGTCGCAAGCGGGATATTCTCGCCGCTGCTCTGCGGGCTCGCGCATGTCTTTCACACCTTTGCCACTGGCGTTGATTCCAACCGCCTGCTCAACGGTCAACCCCGGATAAGTCCATAGGTGATAGGTGCCAACCGGCAGGGAATTGAGACGTGATATTCGAAGAAAAAAAGGATGGGGATCATTGAATGGCAACCGTCAGCATTGTTTGGGCGACCTATACGGATTTTGATTTGGAAACGCTCCTCGCACCCTTAGGCGGCATGTCGCCTTTTGTGCAGGCAAATGACAAGGTTTTGCTGAAGGTTAATCTGTTATCGGCCAAAGTGCCCGCCAAAGCCGTGACCACGCACCCGGAATTCGTACGTACGGTTGCCAAGGCCGTTAAGAGGGCCGGCGGCACACCTTATATCGGCGACTCCCCTGCAGGCCCGTTTACAAAAAAAGTTCTCGGCCGAGCCTATCAGCGTTCCGGACTTGAGCAAATGGCCGGCGAAGAAGCGATTATGTTGAACCGTGAGACCGGTATAAAAAAGGTTGCGATTCCCGACGCCAAACGATTAAAAAGTGCTCCGATCTGCGACTTCATGCTACGGGCCGACAAGGTCATTGGGCTTCCGAAACTGAAAACCCATTCCTTTCAGTATTTGACCTTGGCCTGTAAGAACATGTATGGCGTCGTCCCCGGTCTCACCAAAGCCAAATACCATGCCCGGTTCCCACAAAGGGAAAGTTTTGCGGATATGCTGCTGGATTTGCTTGCGGTTGCAAAGCCGCAACTGTTTATCATGGACGGCATCGTCGGCATGCAAGGCCAGGGTCCCGGGAACGGAGACCCCGTCGAAATGAAGCTGGCGCTGGCTTCAACCGACCCCGTGGCCATGGATATCGCCGTGTGCCGGATTGTTGGTATCGAACCGGTGGGTGTGCCGGTCCTCAAAAGAGCGAAGGTCCGCGGACTTTGGCCCCGGCGGATCGATTATCCGCTCTACCGCCCCGAGGACGTTGCCTACAGGGGCTTCAGGCTGCCCAATACGGCCAGCCATATTTTAAGCGGCAAGAAACCGCCCTCCCGAAGCCCTGTGATCACGAACCAATGCACCGCCTGCGGCGCGTGTGCGGAGATTTGCCCCAAGAACGCCGTGCACGTCAATGGCCGGATGGCGGCGGTGACGTATTCTCGGTGTATACGGTGTTTCTGCTGTCACGAGGTTTGCCCGGAAGATGCCATCGCGCTGCGCCGCGTGAGATCCCATTGAATTGCCGACAGCCGGGCGGTTCTGCGCAGATTTCGTTACGTCATAGGGGTTGCGAACCAGATACGTCGGGAACTTGCTGATACGGCACATCTCAAGCTCCTGTCGTTGCATGTTTGTAAGAGATGTGTGAAACAGCAACATTTCTTGGTAAATATGACCCAGAAACAGCAAAACCCACTGTAATCACTTTGGGTTTTTTAACTGCATGGTGCCGAAGGCTGGAATTGAGATATAAAAAATAAAAACAATAGGTTAATAAAATAGTTAAACTATTAAGCGTGTTTTAGTTCATTTCTGTACCATCCTGGTCGCACAATCGCACCCTATTTCCTGCCCAAGCTGATGCCCTATCGGCACTTGAAACGGCTCAAAGTGTTTACATATTGCGTGCCTGATCTTTTTTCTCTGTAAAATTACCCCGTCTCACGCTACAGTAACCCACTTTTTTTATTTTGAGATTACATGGGGTAATGTTCAAATTTGTTCTGCCCATGGCCGGTGGCCTTCGAAGGTGGGGGTTGACCGCCAAATACAATGTGAACGGTCGGCAAATGAATTTACCGCAATAAGCGTGGCCGCAAGAAGCATCTTATCAAACGGTGTTAAAAAATGACGGATAGCGAGACAAAACCAATTAAGAAGTCTCTAAGCAAATCGCGATTGAGCTCATCCGGAAAAATATATCTGGGCCTCTTTCTTGGGGTGGCATGCGGCCTTTTTCTCGGCGAAATAGCAAGCGGGCTTCAAATTGTTGGCGATATGTTTATCAAACTCCTGATGATCACAGTAATCCCCTACATTTCATTGGCCTTGATTACGGGGATCGGTGGATTGACTTACAAGGAAGCCTTGTCGTACGCCATCAAGGGCGGCGGTGTCTTTTTATTAAGTTCGGCCATCACCCTTGTCATCGTCATGTTGATGCCGCTTTCCTTTCCGGACTGGCTCTCATCTTCGTTTTTCAGTGTCCAACAGGTGGAGGAACCGCCAGCGGTAGATTTCCTGCGTTTGTTCATCCCGTCCAACCCCGTTCATTCTTATGCTTTTGCCCTAGTACCGGCGATTGTCGTGTTCAGCATCCTGGTCGGCATCGCGCTCATCGGAACCCCTCACAACGAAGCCCTGCTCGAACCGCTCAAGGTGTTCCAGACGACAATGATGAAAATCACAGGTTTTGTTGGAAAGCTGGCCCCCATCGGGGTGTTCGCGCTCATCGCCAGTGCCGCCGGAACGTTCGCGATCGAAGATCTGGCTCGCCTGCAGGTGTACATTGTCGTTTATGCTCTGGTTGCACTGACACTCAGCTTTATCATCCTACCGGGCATCATCTCGGTCTTCACTCCGTTTCAATATAAGCACCTCATAAAAGCGCTGCGCACGCCCATGATCACGGCCTTTGCCACGGGCAGTTCGCTTATTGTTTTGCCAATGCTGATCGA
Organism: Desulfobacterales bacterium; assembly: GCA_030066455.1. Next base: position 860 of record JASJBQ010000313.1, on the reverse strand, counting down.
ACAGTGCAAGCAACTCATCGACGATTATTCGCTTACGGCCGTCATGGACAAGAAAGAAGCCGACGCCTCGGTCGAAGTCCTGATCCCGGCCTTCTACACCTTTCCAAGCCCACAGGGGCTGCTCTCAATCTCATTCGTCCTTTTCGCCGGGTGGTATATCGGATCGGATGTTTCCATGGCCGACTATCCACTTTTAATGCTGATCGGTGTGCCCAGCCTGTTTGGCGGCACTCTGTTGACAATCCCGTCCCTATTGGATCTGTTAAGGCTTCCCAATGATTTATTTCAGGTGTTTGTATCGATCGATGTCATTATTGTGCGCTTCGGGACACTAATGGCGGCCATGCATTATGCCACGATCGGACTGATAGGGACCATGGCCTCGGTCGGCCATATTCGGCTGCGTTGGTCTCGTCTGGCACGGGTCGCTTTCATAGGTTGCGCACTGATCGTGCCGATTCTATTCGGCGTGCGCTTTTTCTACAATAACGTGGTCGTTGTTCCCTATACGATGGCGGACATGTTGAAAAGCTTGAGATTTCAAGGTAGCCCACAGCCTGCCGAGGTTTACGCGGAAATCCCGGAGAGACTCATAGTGACTGACGCAGAACCGGCCAACCTTGCCCAAATCGAAAAACGCGGTGTCTTGCGAGTTTGCTACCAACCCGACGAGTATCCTTCGTCGTTCATAAACAAAAAGGATCCGCCGCAGCTTGTCGGCTTTGATATCGAGATGGCCCACCGCTTTGCCGCAATGCTACAGTTGGCTATAGAGTTTCTGCCCGCGGAAACGGAAGGCGCTGCGAAAACGCTCCTCGACCGCGGTATCTGCGATATCTATATGCGCACCCTGCCGGTCA
>JASJBQ010000312.1 GCA_030066455.1 Desulfobacterales bacterium | reverse complement strand
CACTACTGCGTGGCCAACATGCCCGGCGCCGTGCCCAAGACCTCCACCATGGCGCTGACCAACGCCACGCTGCCCTACGCGGTGGAAATTGCCAACAAAGGCTGGGTGAAAGCCATGCAGTCCAATCCCGAGATCAAATTGGGCGCCAACGTCATCCAGGGCAAGGTCACCTACAGAGAGGTCGCCAACGCTTTCGGGCTCGACTATACGCCTATCGACACACGGCTTTGATTCGCGATCGTTTTTCAACAGCGCGGACAGACGGCGGCACTCCGGAGGAGCCATTGTGAAAAATCAAGTCAAACGGACCCCGCTGCACGATTGGCACACCCATCACGGGGCCACGATGGCCGATTTCGGCGGCTACGAAATGCCGCTGTGGTACGCCTCCGTCAAAAACGAGCACTTGTCGGTCCTGGAGCGGGCCGGTCTTTTCGACACCAGCCACATGGCCGCCCTGTTGGTGACCGGCCCGGGGGCCCACGGCCTCCTGCAGTTGTGTTTTACCAACAATCTGGATGCCTGTGTCGGCATGTCCAAAAAGCCGCTTTTCCCCGGCCGCTGCGTGTACGGCGCTTTCCTCAATGCCTACGGCGAGGTCATCGATGACTGCATCGTCGCCAAGCTTGCGGACGATGCCTTCATGGTGGTCGTCAATGCCGGGATGGGCGGCAAGGTGGCCGCGCACCTCGACGCCAACAAGGTCGGTGGCGAAGTCGACATCGACGACCTGACCGACCGGCTGGGCAAGATCGACGTTCAAGGACCTATGGCGGCGAAAATCGTCAGCCGGGTGCTGGCCGCGCCGGAAGCGGTGCTGGACCGCATGCCCTACTTCGCGTTCAAAGGGCATTTCATCGCCGACGCGCCCCAGGCCGACGCCGTCCGTCTCCAAAGCGGCGTTCCCGTTTTGCTCTCCCGCACCGGATACACGGGCGAATTCGGCTTCGAGATCTTTGTCGCCCCGGAGCAGCTCGTCACCACCTGGGAGATGATTTGCGCTGCGGGGAACGCATTCGGACTGGAAACCTGCGGCCTGGCGGCCCGTGATTCCCTCCGGGGCGGGGCGGTGCTGCCGCTTTCACACCAGGACATCGGCGACTGGCCGTTCATCAATCACCCCTGGCTTTTCGCCCTGCCGTTCAATGCCGACCGGTCGGGGTTCACCAAAACCTTCATCGGCGACAAGGCCCTCCTGAACGCCGAAGCGCCCGGGTACACATATGCGTTCGTCGGTGCCGACCTGCGCAAGGTGTCCACCGCGGACCCGGCGGTGGCCGTCGATGGTGCCGGCAATGACATCGGGCGGGTTTTGACCTGCGTGTCCGACATGGGTATCGGTTGGCATGAGGGCCGAATTCTCAGCGTCGCCAGCCCGGACAAGCCGGAAGCGTTTGTGCCACGCGGGCTGAGCTGCGGTTTCGTCAAAGTCGCCACGCCGCTGAAAACGGGGACGACGCTGGCGCTGAAGGACAGCCGGCGCAAAATCAAAGTGACTATCGTGGAGGACATCCGTCCGGCCCGCACCGCGCGCCGGCCGATCAAGGAAATGCTTTAGGGATGCAGCGTCTGAGGGTTTCTGTGCCATCTGTAACATCACGCCTGGGAATAACCGACCGTCGACCCGAGAGGAAACCGGCTCAAATCCGCCTGAATCATCCCTTAACGAAAGGGTCAGCGCCTAATCCTCGCGGGCTGATTTTGCCTGAAGCCGTATACGACTTCCGGGAGCGTGAACGCATTGAGAAGCAACGGGCGATGCCATCGAGACGGGCCTCGGCGATACTGGGCCGGGAAAAATTTGGGGCGATGGCGGCATGACCGCACCCGCGAATTGCACGGTTTGGGGCGCCGGTTCGCCTGCGCCCCGATGACCATACCCAAGGCGACCTGTTTGGCCATCGCCGTATTGGGGCGGGGGCGAAACCCTCAACCGACGCTAGCCGGTAAGGAAATCGAATGATGTTTAAAATTAAAAAAGGTCTGGATTTGCCCATCAGCGGTGCCCCCTCAACCGAATTCGAGATGGGAGCTCCCGTAACCCGGGTGGCTTTGGTAGGTGACGATTACGTCGGCATGAAGCCCAAGATGCACGTTCAGGTGGGCGATCACGTCAAACTGGGGCAGGTGCTGTTCGAAGACAAAAAAACACCGGGGGTGCTGTTTACCGCGCCCGGCTGCGGGAAAGTGGTGGCCGTCAATCGCGGGGCCAAACGCAAATTTGAATCTATCGTAATCGAACTGGCGGGCGAGGAAGAAGAAGCGTTTCCGTCCTTCGGCCTTTCCGAACTGGACCACATCGATCGCGGCCGCGTCCAGGAAATCTTGATTCAATCCGGCATGTGGACGGTCCTGCGCACGCGGCCCTACAGCAAGGTACCCGCCCCGGACACCAGCCCCCACTCGATCTTCGTCACCGCCATGGATACCAATCCCCTGGCGGTTAACCCGGCGGCCCTCATCAGTGCCCAGGCAGAAGATTTTCACTGCGGTCTGAAAGTGGTTTCCCGGCTCACGGACGGCGCGGTGTACGTCTGCAAACGACCCGGCGTCGATATCCCCGGGGACGATATTGCCAACGTGTCACTGCAGGCCTTCGACGGTCCCCATCCGGCGGGGCTGGCCGGCACCCACATTCATTTCCTGGATCCGGTCAATGACCAGAAGACCGTGTGGAGCATCAATTACCAGGATGTCATCGCCATCGGACGGCAATTCGCGACCGGCCGACTCTACGTGGATCGGATCGTCTCCCTGGCCGGACCGGCGATCCAAAACCCGCGGATCATCCGCACCCGGGTGGGTGCGGCCATCGACGAACTGGTCCGCGGCGAGTTGCTCGAGGGCGGGGTGCGGGTCATATCCGGTTCGGTATTGTCGGGGCGGCAGGCCACCGGCGGCTATGCGTTTCTGGGCCGCCCGCATTTGCAGATCTCCGCCATCCGCGAAGGCCGCCCCCGGGATTTTCTCGGCTGGGCCCTTCCAGGGTTTGAACGTTTCTCGGTCAAAGCCCTGTATGCCACCGCCCTTTTCAGCCGGGGCCGCAAGTTTGCCTTCTCCAGTTCGGCCGAGGGCAACCCGCGCGCGATGGTACCCATCGCCTCCTATGAAAAGGTCATGCCGCTGGACATCGACCCGCCCTATTTCCTGCGGGCCCTGATCATCGGCGACACCGAAATGGCCCAGGCGCTGGGCTGTCTGGAACTGGACGAGGAAGACTTGGCCCTGTGTTCGTTCGTATGTCCCGGCAAATACAATTACGGGCCGTTTCTGCGGGAGGTTTTGACGCGCATCGAAAGGGAAGGATAATAGCGAATCATGAAGTCACTAAGAGGGTTTCTCGAAACCATACGACCGTCCTTCGAGAAAGGTGGGAAGCTGGAGCGCTTCTACCCCCTGTACGAAGCCACCGACACCTTTCTCTATTCGACCGACGAAGTCACGACGGTCGAGCCGCACGTGCGCGATTCCGTGGATGTCAAGCGCATCATGACGTTGGTGGTTTACGCGCTCTTGCCCTGCGTCTTCATGGCCATGTGGAACACGGGCTACCAGGCCAACCTGGCCATGCAGGAGATAGGCATCGCCGCCGCTCCGGGCTGGCGCGGCGCCCTGCTCACGGCCCTGGTGGGCTACGACCCCAACAGCTTCATCGCCAACCTCATCCACGGGGCGCTCTATTTCATCCCGATCTATTTCGTCAGCGTGGCCGTGGGCGGCTTCTGGGAAGTTCTCTTCGGCATCGTGCGCAAGGAAGAGGTCAACGAGGGGCTGCTGGTCAGCAGCCTGATCTTCCCGCTTTCGCTGCCGCCCACGATTCCGCTGTGGCAGGTGGCCCTGGGCATCACCTTCGGCATCGTGGTGGCCAAGGAGATCTTCGGCGGCACCGGCCGCAACTTTATCAATCCGGCCATGGCCGGCCGGGCCTTTCTCTATTTTGCCTATCCGGCCCAGAACAGCGGCGATGCGGTCTGGGTCGCCGCCGACGGGTTTACCGGGGCCACACCGCTGACCGCGCTGGGCACCACGGACATGAACACAGGCATGGAGGCCCTCAATATCAGCTGGACGCAGGCCTTTCTGGGCATCGAACCGGGTTCTCTGGGGGAAACCTCCGCGCTGGCCTGTTTGATCGGCGCCGTGATTATCGCCTACACCGGGGTCGGCTCCTGGCGCATCATGCTCTCGATGCTGGTGGGCGGCATGGGGTTTTCGGCCCTGCTGTGGATTATCGGCAGCGATACCAATCCCATGTTCCTGATGCCGCCCTGGTGGCATTTGGTGGCCGGTAGTTTCGCCTTCGGTCTGGTATTTATCATCACGGACCCGGTCTCGGCCACCCTAACCCAAACCGGCAAGTGGTTTTACGGCGCCACCGCCGGCATCCTGACCATTCTTATCCGTGTGATCAATCCGGCCTATCCCGAAGGTCTCATGATGGCGATTCTCCTGTCCAACGTCTTCGCGCCGGTGATCGACTATTTCGTGCTGCAAGCCAATATCAAGAGAAGGATCAAACGCAATGGCACGTGAATCTCTGATCAAGACATACGTGGTGGCCCTTAGCCTGGCCGTTGCCTGTTCGCTGCTGGTGGCGGGAGCGGCGGTTGGGCTGCGGCCGCTGCAGGAGGCCAACAAGGTTATCGACCGCAAGAAGAATATCCTGATCGTCGCCGGGCTGCACGATGCCGAGGTGCCGGTGGAGGAGGCCTTTCAACAGGTCGAGGTGCGCATCGTCGATATTGAGACCGGCGAATTTGTAAGCGAAGACAAAATCGACCCGGCGACCTTCGATCAGCGGGCCGCCGCCAAGGATCCCAATATGAGCGTCCGCATCCCCGCGGAAAAAGACCGGGCCGGCATCGGCCGTCGGGAGAAATATGCCCTGGTCTACCTGGTCCAAAAGGACGGCCAGCTCGATCAGGTCGTTCTGCCGATTGTCGGCAAGGGCCTGTGGTCCACCATGTACGGCTTCTTGGCTGTGGGTGACGATTTGAACACGGTGCGCGGCATCACCTTTTACGAGCATGCCGAAACCCCGGGGCTGGGGGGCGAGATCGACAACCCCCTGTGGAAAGACAAATGGACCGGCAAGAAACTTTACGACGACCAGGGCACCTATAAGCTCGAGGTCGTCAAGGGTGCGGCCGCCCAAAGCGGCCCTGGGGCCGAGCACCAGATCGACGGGATATCGGGCGCCACACTGACCGCCAACGGTGTTTCCTATTCGGTGGCTTACTGGATGGGCGCGGACGGTTTTAAAAACCTGCTGGAACGGCTTAAAGCCGAAGGAGCATGAGATGGCCGAACCGAAAACCAAAGACCTTTTGTGGGACCCCATATTCAACCGCAACCCGATCGCGCTGGGCGTACTGGGCGTTTGCTCGGCCTTGGCGGTGACCGGCAAGATGCAGACCGCCTTCGTGATGACGCTCTGCGTCGTCTTTGTGCTGGCCTGCTCCAGTTTTGCCGTCAGTCTGATTCGCAACCAGATCCCCAACAGCGTGCGCATCGGGGCCCAGATCACGATCATCGCCACCATGGTGATCGTGGTGGCCGAGATCCTGGAGGCCTT
>JASJBQ010000311.1 GCA_030066455.1 Desulfobacterales bacterium | reverse complement strand
GTCCGCCCGGACACCCACCTGATGGTGATTGCCGAGATCATGATCAAAAAGCACATTCGACGACTTCCGGTGGTCGCGGATCAGACCGTGGTGGGCATCGTCTATGTCTCCGATGTGTTCAACCGGATCATGACGATGCTTACCACGCAAGAAGCGTGATGCCTGCACGCCGCCGGCGTCGGGCGGCCTGGCGTTCAGCCATCTGGAGAAACGATCGATATGCCCGTCGTTGAAACAGCCAGCGTCTTCAGCGGGATTCCGGTGAGCACCGCCATGCGGCGGCAGGTGATCAGCCTCCCCGCCACGGCGGATATCGGACAGGGAATCCGCCTGTTGATCCGGTACAAGGCCAATGCGGTCCTGCTGACCGACAACGATATCCCCCACGGCGTGGTGTCCAAGACCGACCTCCTGGGGGCCTACTACGGCGAAATCCCGACGGAAATGGCGTTGGGCGATGTGATGGGCAGCCAACCCATCGCCTGCTTTCCGGACGACCTGGTGGAAGACGCCCTGGAGATCATGGAAGCGGCCGGCGTGCACCGCCTCTACGTCACGGGCGCCAACCGTGAGGAGGTCGTCGGCACCCTGTCCTACGCCGACATCGTGGGCTTGCTGTACCGCTATTGCCGCACCTGTGAACGCGGGACCGCCCAGAAGCGTCTGAAGCGCTCCGGGGGCGATCCCGCATCACGACTCCGGGTGAAGGACGTCATGACGCCGGAGGTCTGGGCCTGCCGGGACAGCGATCCCCTTTTCACCGTGATCGAAACGCTCACCTCCCAACAGATGGGTGCTGTCCTCATTCAGGACGAGGCCCGGTCTTCCATCGGCGTCATATCCAAGACCGATCTCATCATTGCCTACCACCACGGCATCGCCCCGCAGACCGCAGCGGGGGAGATCATGAGCACCCCGATCCACGCCGTCCAGGCCGGGGAGCTGCTGTCCACGGCCATCCAGCAGATGCTGCTCAATGACGTGCAGCGCCTGTTCGTTCACCACGAGCCGTCCCGCCAGGATCCGATCACGGGTGTGCTGGCCCTCTCCGATGCCGCCCGTTTTCGTTCCGGCTCCTGCCGCGCCTGCACCGCCGGGCGGCTCCTGGTGCGCTGACGACCCGTGCCCCCGAATGTGAAGTGGCCGTCATCCCGGGCCGGGACGTCGAGGCCCCGATCGACGCTGAGGCATCTACGACGGGCAATGCAGCGCTGATCATGGGTGCCAATTCCAGCCGGCTGCTATAACGGCGCCCCGGGGATTGGGGGCCTGTGGTTGATCAGATGCATCTAAAGCCGTAGGCCGAGGGAAGCGATTTTTGCAGGCGGGTCTCTATTGTGGGAATAAATTTCAATCTTATTAATAATTGTTAGGTCCTTGCTGAATTGAGGAGCAAGGTATTCTGGATTTCTATGACGCCTTCTCTTCCAGCGATTTTGAAACCATGCACCGCATGATGCACGCGGATTGCACCCTGGAATTTCCGGGCTCGAGCTTTCCCAACCGTGTCGCCGGGCGGGAGGCCATCATCGACCTGTTCCGGGGCATCCAGGAGGCCATGGGGGGCAGCCTGCGATTCCACAGCAAATGGGCGATCTTCAAGGACGACATGGCGGCGGTCCACTGGTTTACCACCGGCCGCCCGGCCCATGGCGGGCGCTACCTGAACCGCGGGGTGGCCTGGTACCGGCTCAAGGATGGCCTGGTGCACGAATTCCAGGATTTTCTGGACACGGAAATCATCGCCGCCTTCTGGCCCGATGGAACGCCGTGCAGTGATTTTACGGCTGCGGAAAAAGCCGTGGAACGGCTAACGCATTACGCCAGCGCCGAAGCGTTGGAACGTTTTGATCAACTGCGTTAAAACAAAGGGAAGCGATTGACCATCGGGATTCTGCGGCCCGATACGGCTCAATACGCGATTCCCGTTTTGCGGGAATTCCCGTCTGATCGATGCGCCATGGCGGGTCGCGCGCCGGCGGAACCCATCGGTTTTTCGAGGGTCTTCAGCGCGCACCCAACACCACACGGGGCCAGACGACTTTTTCGCATTCCTTCTGGTAAAGGAACCATAGACATGAACAAGACCATTCTTGTTGGCGGTGCCACCGGCAACATCGGCCGTGAGCTTGTCCCGCGATTACAATCCGCCGGGTTCTCCGTTCGGGCGGGTTCCACGCACGGCGTAGCTGTGCAGGGCGCCGAGGGCCGTGTACTCGACCTTCTCGACCCCGCCTGCCTGCCGGCCGCGTTTGAGGGTGTCGATGCCGCCATGATCATCACCCCGGCCCACCCGTTCATGGTGGATATGACGGCAAACGCGGTGGCGGCGGCGCGCGAGGCCGGTGTGGGCCACCTCGTGCGCATCTCCGGTGCCGGGGCGGACCCAACCTCGGCGATAACCATTGCCCGTGTCCAGGGCCAGTGTGATCAACACATCATCGATTCCGGGCTGAACTATACCCTGCTGCGACCGAAGAACTTCATGCAGAACTTCGCAACCTTCCTTGGCGACATGGTCCGCGCGGGAACGGTGTACTCGTCACAGGGCGACGGGCGCATCCCTTTCATCGATGTGCGCGACATCGCCGCCGTAGCCGCCGCGGTGCTGACCGATCCGCAAGCCCATGTCGGTCAGGCCTACACGCTCAGCGGAAGCCAGGCCTTGACCAATGCGGAAGCGTTGGCGCTCATATCCAAGAAGACCGGCAAACCCATCGAACTGATCCCGATTCCGGAAGAAGCGGCGGTTGAAGGCATGCGCGAAGCGGGCATGCCCGAGGCCCTGATCGCGTTCATGAGCAGTCTCAACCAAATCATCGCCGCCGGCCGGGTGGCGGAGACCAGTGCGGATGTGGCTCGCATCATCGGGCGCGAACCGCTTTCCTTCGAACAGTTCGCAGAGGACTACAGGGACGTTTGGATGTAGGAACCGGCTGACAGCAGATACCAACAGCCCGACAGTGAATGCAGGTTTTCCAGACGTTTGGGTTTGTAGCGGCGATGCCAAAGCCGTCGTGAAACCAAGCCATTGGCTTTTTTTGTCCCCCCCCCCCCAAAAAAGGGCGGCTCATACCAGCCTTTCTTTTTCCAATCGTCATCACGGCTGGGTAAAACCCCTGCCGCCGGCGCCCAATCGACTGTAACCATTCAATATATTTTGATATTTAAAATTTTTCGATCCCAGAAGGGTCTGGCGTGGGATTACGCATGCGACATCAGGGCCTCAATCTCCAAGTTGACAAATATGCGACATAGCAGTAGTTTTGTGGCAAAAAGCATCAATTCAGTTTTATTTGCGTCACCATGGATAGGATCGATGGAGGTATCATGGCCACAAAATCAATTAGGCTTAATGCCGAACTAATTTCACACGCCCAATCGGCTTCTGCCGTGCAATGCCGATCCATTCCCAATCAGGTCGAATACTGGGCAACCCTGGGGCGAATCATTTCTTCTGTCATTGATATGGAAGACGCCCACGCAATTCTTCAGGGCCTGAAGAAACTACGCGTAGAACCCGCGCAGACCTTTGCGATCGATTCCGGCACCGTGTTGACGCGCCTTGAAACCGATCGCGCCAAGGGGTTCGCTGACAAGCCCATCACCTCGGCGCCGTTCTATTTTGAAGCCAGCCCCCACAAGCCCGGCTTTCTCGATAAGGTCGATTCTGTGACGGGAGAAAGGAAAACCGGGAAGTTTTCCAACGGAGAATTCAGGGAGATCGATGCCTGAGGACAAACAACTTTGGGTCCTGGCCGGGGGAAATGGCGCGGGTAAATCGACGTTCTTCAAGCACTATTTGGCCGATTTGGGTATCAAGCTTGTCAACGCCGATATGATCGCAAAAAAAATCGGCTCGAAGCATGATGTGATATTGAGCTATCAAGCCGCGGCAATCGCCGCAACCATCCTGAATGACCTGCTCACCCAAGGGGCATCGTTTTGTTTTGAGACGGTTTTTTCGCATGAATCCAAGGTCGATCTTATCGCCCGGGCGAAGGGCCTGGGCTATAAAATCATCCTGGTTTATATTCACTTGATCGATTCACACCTGAACGAGGCCCGCGTATACCAGCGCACATTGGAAGGCGGGCATCATGTGCCCCGGGAAAAGATTCATTCCCGCATTCCGCGAACCATGAGGCACATCAAGACTGCGCTGGCGATCGTGGATGAAGCCTGGATTCTGGACAACTCTTCCGAACGGAACCGATTTCAACCAATCGTGATAATGCAAAACGGAAAATATGAACCTCAAGTCGATCCCCTACCCAAGTGGGCTTGCGATATACTGCCATTTCCAGTCTGATCAAATCCATTGACGTGTAAGCGAAAAACGCCCCGTCAACATATCACTGGTGATCCGTTCCAATCCCGCCTTTATTTGGATGCTGCGAAAAGTGACACGAGTGTATTTCAAAATTAAGCTTAGGGTTCCTGGCAAGGCGTGAGACAGCGAGAAAGCGGAGCATACACGCAGTATGTGAGTATTTTGAGCCGGCTTAAAACGCCGCCAGGGGCTCTCAGATTATTTTTGAGACAGGCTCGTGTTAATAACACTGATAGAGGTGACCCGCTAGAAGCAGGTTGAATCCAATCGCCAAGTGGTGCAATGGGTTTGGATAGCCGTAAAACATCCCGAGCCGCCCCCAATATTAAATTTGGACCTGCCCCTGTTGCTTTTTGAATCCGGTCGGCGCCCTTTACATCAAATGGTTAATGATTAAAAAATCGCAGGAACAGCCATTCGCATACCGAACGTTGGATTTTGATCACAGCATTAAATTTTTTAAGGCATACCAAGCGCTAATAACGGCGACGGTCTTATGCAATTAATTTTTTGTATCTAGTTGTGATCTAGTGCCGATTCATACGACAGTATAAAAAAACCATAAGGAGCAGAAAATGAAAACGAACCGCAACAAGCGCAGAATAAATATATGGTCATCGCTAGTGGTGGCCCTGGCGATCATGATTTTTGCCGGCCCAGCCACCGCCGGAACCATGAACATGGAAACCAACGTGGATGATCTTGCCGGGCAGATGGAAAGGTGGTCAAAGCAATGCGGCAACAAGCCTCTCACCCCCGAGGCCCAAGCCAAATTGAGCGAACTGCTCCTGGAAACCAGCAAACTGCTGAGAGAAATTGCGCACAATCATTCTTCAGACATGCAGACGCAATACCACCAGAAGATAATGGAAATGAAGGCCGAATGGGATCCATTCGATACCATCTACGGGAACTAAGTTTAGCCGAAAAGACCTACGCGAAACAGGTGATGCGCGACGCATGAAGCGAGTGTTCTTCAGGCGTCGCGCTAACAATGCATCCGGTTGCAGCGCCTCTACGCTTTGTCGCCGGTGATCCACATCACCCCCCTAACACTGATATGATTGGGTATTTAAACGCAATAAATGCTTGGAGTTCCCTGTATGAGGTCATTAACTCAAGATTCCGTGATCATGGAGATTAGAGGGTTTCAAGGCCCCTCGGATTGGCTGACCGTGCGTTCGACTTCGTTTATCGTTTTGGCAAGCTCGACCTCGGCATGCAGGCGATGCCCCTCCAGAATGGAT
>JASJBQ010000310.1 GCA_030066455.1 Desulfobacterales bacterium | reverse complement strand
CGCCGGCCGCGATCTTGTTGGAGAGGATTTCGGGCAGGATGCGGATGCGGGCCATTCAATCCCCCCGCAACCGGGCAAGTGTCAGACGCCGGGACGCGATTAAACGAAATAGCTGCAACGAAATACGGTCGGCGGAATTCCTGATTGGGTCCTCATGCATCTGCATTGCTCGTTGCTGAACGGGGACTGGGGTGTGCCCTTTTTGAAAGGGTAGATTTTGGTTCAGGCCAAGGCCGCAGTGCTTTTGGAACCGCAGGCGTAGTCTAACTACGTCGAGGATTTCAAAAGGGCGAGAACGCCGGCCTGGGCTGAAAGATGCCCTTTCTAACGGGGCACTCAGGCTGTCTCACCTTTGACAAACCTTGTCAGATATTCAACCTCCATCGGATTGAGATCAAATTTGACGGCCGCCTGTTCCACCAACCGGCTGGGGGTAGCGGTCGGATCGAACTGGCGCTCTTCGGATATCCACTTGACGGCTTTGCGTATCGCTTCCCCCTTGGGTGTGATGCTCATGGCGATTCTCCTGTAAAGCGGCCTCCGGCGGCTCTCCGCCATCCTCATCTAAAGCGCCGGCTTGCGCTTGTGGAAGTCGGTGGCCTGTTCGAAATTGTGGGCCACCTGAAGCAGCCTCGCCTCGTCGAAATGCCGCCCCATGATCTGCAGCCCGATGGGCCGTCCCGCCGAGGAAAACCCGCAGGGCACCGAAATTCCCGGAATGCCGGCCAGGTTGGCGCACAGGGTGAACACGTCGGACAGGTACATGGTGAGCGGATCTGCGGTTTTCTCCCCGATGGCAAACGCCGGCGAGGGGGCCACGGGCGAGAGGATGACGTCGCAGCGCTCGAAGGCCCGGACGAAATCCTGGACGATCAGGGTGCGCACCTGGCTGGCCTTGCCGTAGTAGGCATCGTAGTAGCCGGCCGAGAGGGCGTAGGTCCCCAGGATGATGCGCCGCTGCACTTCGGCGCCGAACCCGTCCGAGCGGGTGCGCCGGAACATGTCGATCATATCCGCGTGGTCCTGGCTGCGCACGCCGAAACGCACGCCGTCGTAGCGCGCCAGGTTGGAGCTGGCCTCGGATGGGGCGATGATGTAGTAGGCCGCCACACCGTATTCGGTGTGCGGCAGGGAGATCTCGACCGTTTCCGCCCCCAGCCCCTCCACGGTCCGGACGGCCGCGGCCACCGCCTGGCGAACGTCGGGGTGCAGGCCTTCGGCCGCGTGGTACTCGATGGGCAGGCCGACCCTGAGCCCTTGCAGACCGCCGCTGCCCAGGTTGGCGAAATCGGGCACGGGCTGGTCCGCCGCGGTGGAATCGCGTGCGTCGTGGCCGCTGATGGCATTCATCAGCAGGGCGCAGTCCCGCACCGTCTTGCCCAGCGGGCCGATCTGGTCGAGCGAGGAGGCAAAGGCCACGAGACCGTAGCGCGAAACGCGCCCGTAGGTCGGTTTCAACCCCACGATGCCGCAGTGTGCGGCCGGTTGGCGGATGGAGCCGCCCGTGTCCGAACCCAAAGAGCCCAGGCACATGTCGGCCGCCACGGCGGCGGCCGACCCGCCGCTGGATCCGCCCGGAATGCAGTCCAGATCCCAGGGGTTGCGGGTGGCATGGAAACCGGAATTTTCAGTGGACGAACCCATGGCGAATTCGTCCATGTTGGTCTTGCCCAGAATGACCGCACCGGCCTGGTGAAGCCGCTCCATGACGGCGGCGTCGTAAGGCGGAATGAAATTCTCCAGCAACCTCGAGGCGCAGGTGGTGCGCAGCCCCCGGGTGCAGATCACGTCCTTGATGCTCAACGGAATGCCGGTCAGGGCGGTGCCCTGGCCGGCCGCGCGCCTGTCGTCGGCCTGCCGGGCCTGATCCATGGCACCCTTGCGATCCACGGTCAGGTAGGCGCCGACCCGCGCGTCCACCGCTTCGATGCGCTCCAGCACGGAGCGTGTCAACTCCAGCGCCGAAATCTCGCCCCGCCGGAGCAGATCACCGGCCGCCTCGATCGTCAGTTCATATGCCTGCATGCCGCTTTATCCTCCCGGGGCTCAACCGATGACGCGGGGAACCAGAAAGCTCTCGCCGTCTTTTTGAGGTGCGTTGGCGAGGGCCTTGTCGCGCGTCAGGTGCGCGCGGGCCGTGTCTTCGCGAACGGGTGTCGTCGCCGCCGAAACTGCATGGCGCGTCGGTTCGACATCGGAGGTGTCGACCCGGTTCAGCGTTTCCATGTATTCGAGAATGTTTCCGATCTGGTCGGCCATGGCGTCGAGACGCTGATCATCCAACGCGAGACGCGCCAATCGGGCCACGTGCCGGACTTCTTCCCTGGAAATTTTCATCGCGTATTCCTTTGGTGCCGTGGTCATTAACCGGCAGGCCCCGTGGCGGCCGGTATGGATTCAGTCGGCAACGATGATGGGCGCCATCCCCTGCTCCTCAAGACGGCGTTTGGTCGCGGCCGCGGCCTGACGATCGGCAAAACGGCCGACACGCACCCGGTGCCAGGTTCCCTGACCGCCCGTGGTGGCCGTGGACCGGTAGGCGTCGAAGCCCTTCGCCTTGAGATCCGCCACCATCTTCCGGGCCACCGCGCCATCCTTGACGGCCGCCACCTGGAGCGTCACGCGGCCGGGCTGCGCGGCCGGTGTCTTGGGCCCCTCTCTGGCGGACGGCCGGACGTCAGGACCGGACCGCCCGGGGGTTTTGGCCCGCAGTCCTTCCCGGCGGCGGATCACGGGAGGACCTGCCGGGCGGCCGGATTCGGCGGCAGTGGGGGGCTCCGACCCCACGCTGGGCGCCGGGACCTCTCGGTTGAGGGAGGGGTCGATGGTCAGCCGGTCATCCGCCCGCTTGAGTTCCTCGTATACGTCCAGCGTCGATTGTTCTTCCAGGGCCGCGGCATAGGAATCGAGCTGTTGCCGGCGCCGCTCCTCGCTGTTTTTCTTGAGGGCTTCGAGGTCGCGGCTCAATGCCTCCATGTCGAATTGGATCGGCGAGGTGCCGCGCCCCACCAGAACGCCGACGAAAAACATCCAGGCACAGGCCAGGACAATCAGCAGCAGGCCGCCGTATGTCCCCCGGCGGGTTAACTGGAGATAGGGTTGGCGCTTTTGGGCAGCGCCCTTTTTGGTTTTTCCCATGAGGTCTCAGGATGCCCCCGGCAGGCCGGCGCACGGTTGCGGCATTCACCCACTACATCCTCTCCGGGGCGGCAACCCCCAGCAGCGTCAAACCGTTGCGGATGACGGCCTGCACCGCCGCCACGAGAAAGAGCCGCCCGCGCGAGGTGACCGGGTCCTCCACCAGAACCCGCTGCTTGTTATAATAGGAATGAAAGGCCCCCGCAAGATTCATCAGATAGAAGGTGATCCGATGGGGTTCCATCTGCCGTGCCGCCGATGCCACGGCCTCGGGGTAGCGCACGAGATGCTTGATCAGGGTCACGTCCTCGGGCGTATCCAGGCGGGCTAGACTCCCGTCGTCACCCTCGATGCCGTCGATGCCGTTCTCCGCCGCCTTGCGCCGGATACTGGCAATGCGCGCATGCACGTACTGCACATAGTAGACCGGATTGTCGTTGGACTTCTGTTTGGCCAGTTCGAGATCGAATTCCAGGGTGTTGGCATAGTGGCGGGTCAGAAAAATAAACCGGGCGGCATCGCGGCCCACCTCGTCGACCACGTCCTGCAGGGTGACGAATTCGCCCGCCCGGGTCGACATGGCCACCGGTACACCCGCGCGCAGGAGGTTGACCAACTGCACCAGAATCACCTCGAAGCGTTCCGGATCGATTCCCGAGGCCGCCACCGAAGCCTTCATGCGGGGAATGTAGCCGTGGTGGTCGGCTCCCCAGACATCGATGACCCGGTCGAAGCCACGCTCGAATTTCTCCTGGTGGTAGGCGATGTCCGAAGCGAAATAGGTCGTGCGGCCGTTGCCGCGCACCACCACGCGATCCTTCTCATCCCCGTATTGACTGGTCTTGAACCACAGCGCCCCCTCGTGTTCATACACCTTTCCGGTATCGCGGAAGCGCTGGATGCCGTCCGCCACGCGGCCGCTGTCGTAGAGGCTCTGCTCGCTGAACCACTGGTCGAAGGATACCCCGAAATCCAGCAGGTCCTGGCGGATGCCGGCGATGATCCGCTCGGCGGCGAAACGGGCGCAGGCCATGAGGGCCTCGTCCTCATCCCGGGACAGCAGGCCGTCCCCCTCGCGGGACTGAATCTCCCGGGCCAGCTCCCGGATATAGTCGCCCTGGTAGCACTCTTCCGGAAAATCCACGTCCTGCCCGTGCAGGGCCCGGTAGCGCAGGAGGACGGAAAGACCCAGCGTCCGGATCTGGCGCCCGGAATCGTTGATGTAGTATTCGCGCTGCACGTCGTAGCCGCTGAAGGCCAGGATGTTGGCCACGGCATCGCCCACGGCCGCACCGCGTCCATGCCCCACGTGGAGCGGACCGGTGGGGTTGGAACTCACGAACTCCACCTGGACTTTACGGCCCCGGCCGATATCAAGGGCGCCGTAGCGCTCCCCGGCTGCCGCGATGGCCTGGAGCAGCGGGGCCCAGGCCGCAGGCTGGATATGAAAATTGATGAAACCGGGCCCGGCGATCTCCGTCCTGGCGATCAGCTCCGTCCCCCCGTCCAGATGATCGATGATGATTTCCGCAATCCGGCGCGGCGCCATGCGCTGCACTTTGGCCATGACCATGGCGAAATTGGTCGCAAAGTCCCCATGCGCTTCGACCTTGGGCACCTCGATTTCGATGGCGGGAAAGTCGGCCGACGGCAGCGCCCCGGCCGTATGGGCGTCGCGGGCGGCGTCGGCCAGCAGGCTCCTGATCCTGTCTTTCATAGTCAGTGTCTATCCAGCATACGAGATTTTGGTTCCGGCCAGGGCCGCAGCGTTTCTGATACCGACGGCGGCGGTCGTCGTCAAGCTACGGCGAGGATTTCAATAGCGCGCGAACGCCGGCCAGGGACAAAGGATGCCTTTTGATGGATGGGCAACTTAACCCCGGCAATCTATCGGCGTGTCAACCCAAGATGCGATCATGAAAAACCATCTTGCAGACGGCCTCGTAAAAAGTTCGAGAGACGGCTTGCAAATCTCGAGGAATGAGGCGTACTTGTGTACGCCGCAATGACGAGCGATACGCGTAACGCCGCTGTCGGGCTTTTTACGGGGCCGTCACACAAACGGCGGAAAGCAGCCCGCAGGGCTGTCCGCCGCCATCCAATCAACAAGGCTTTCTCGCATAAAGCGCTGGAATGATCAAGCCCATGCGGATGTCGCCCATGGGGCACCCGCACGTATTGACAATAGCCGGCAGGTTCTCTAAATAAGCACAAACACAAGGTGTTGCGACTTAATAGGGAATCCCGTGCAATTCGGGAGCGGTCCCGCCGCTGTAACCGGGGACGAAACCCGACATGTCCACCGTCTGGCCTGATGCCGGCGGGAAGGGTCGGGAGGTAGGGCGATCCGGAAGCCAGAAGACCTGCCTTGTGAATCGGGTTCTGCCTTGCGGAGTATTGCGGACAACGGCTGCCCGGGATCGAGGGTCAAGCAAGCTGGGTGCAGCCCTTCAAGCCAATTCGCTTGAAGGGCTTTTGTTGTTTGGC
>JASJBQ010000309.1 GCA_030066455.1 Desulfobacterales bacterium | reverse complement strand
GCTCGGACTGGTGGCCTTCGTGGCCCTGGCGTGGGGAATCAGCGAGAACCGGCGGGCCGTCACCTGGCAGTTGGTTTTTACCGGCCTGGGGCTTCAACTCGCGCTGGGCATCATTCTTCTCAAAGGGCCTTTCGTGCGCGAAGCCTTTCTGGCCCTCAATCAGGTCATTCTGGCACTGGAGCAGTCCACCCGGGCCGGCACCTCTTTCGTTTTCGGCTATGTCGGCGGCGGCGAACTGCCGTTCGAGCTCAAATACCCGCAGAACAGTTTCATCTTCGCCTTCCAGGCCCTGCCGCTCATCCTGCTGATGAGCGCCCTGTCTTCGGTGCTGTTCTACTGGAAGATCCTGCCGCTGGTGGTGCGCGGATTCGCCTGGTGCCTGCAGCGGACCATGCGCGTCGGCGGAACCGAGGGGCTGGGGGTGGCCGCCAACATTTTCGTGGGCATGGTCGAAGCCCCGCTATTCATCCGGCCCTATCTCAAAATCATGACCCGCAGTGAAATCTTCACCCTGATGACCTGCGGCATGGCCACCATCGCCGGTACGGTCATGGTGCTTTACGCCAGCATTCTCTCCGGTGCCGTGCCGGATGCCATGGGCCACATCCTGACGGCCTCGATCATCAGCGCGCCCGCCGCCATCATGCTGGCCAAAATCATGGTGCCGGAAACACGTCCGCTGACCTCGGGCGTGCTCACCGCACCCGAACCGGCCGCCAGCGCGATGGACGCTCTCACCAAGGGCACCCTTCAGGGGGTCACGCTGCTGATCAACGTCGTGGCCATGCTGCTGGTGCTCCTGGCCTGCGTCTCGCTGATCAACCTGCTGCTGGGTTTTGGCCCCCGGGTGGGCGGAGAGTCCCTCTCGCTGCAGCGGCTGCTTGGTTGGCTCATGGCGCCGGTGGCATTTCTGATGGGGGTCCCGGCCGGAGAGGCGGCAGCGGCCGGCAGCCTCATGGGCACGAAAACCATGCTCAACGAACTGATCGCCTATATCGACCTCAGCCGTCTGCCCGAAGACACCCTCAGCAGTCGCAGCCGGCTCATCATGACCTACGCCATGTGCGGATTCGCCAATCCGGGCAGCCTGGGGATCATGATCGGCGGGATGGGGACCATGGCCCCGGAGCGCCGCGAGGAAATCGTCGCGCTGGGCATCCGCTCGATCGTGGCCGGGACCCTGGCCACCTGTATGACGGGGGCCGTGGTGGGTCTTATCGGCTGACCCCCCTCCCGGGAAAAGTCCCCCTGTGATGATTGACGAATTTTGGCAGACCGTCGGACGTTCGGGACGTTGGGCATTCGAATTGCCAACTTGTTTTCATGGGTTGACAATCATCTTTACACCCTCCGACCGGGGCATGGCGGCAATTTCCTGAAATCATTGCAGCCTTTTTTTGGCGCGCGCCGGCACCGATTTTGCTGCTTGTGGAATGATTACCAGAAAGAGGAGAAGGGTGTGCGCGACTTCGACGATCGGGCCACCGGTAGCTTGAGAATGGTTATCGATGGGAAACACGACCTAAGGCGGCTGATTATCGCGCTGGCCGCGTTGACCTGTATCGTTTGCGCCATCGTTTTCGAGGCCTGGCTCTTCCTGCTGCCGTCGATTCTGTTTTTTTGCGCCGATATGCTGTTGCGCCATCGCCTGAGACCGCCCGCAGATGCGGATAGACACTTCACAGCAATTCCGGTTGCGGATCAGCCGCACGCGCCGATCTCAACCGGTATCCCGCGACACGGATCGGCTCACAGGAGCTGGACGCAGATGGAGCATGTCATCGACCAAATCCTGCGACGGCATCCCCATTCGCCGCAGGCACGGCTGGTCAAGGCCAGCATGCTGTGGTATTTCAACGGCGATCGCGACGGCGCGCGCTGTCATTGCCGCGAAATTCTTGGGCGGATGCGGCGCGAAGATCCTCTTTTCGAGAAGGTTTGCGATCTCTACATGCACACTTATGCCGCCGCTTCTTCCCGTCCAATGCCCCTTAAGCGCCATCCTGCCGCCGATGGCGGTTTATCGGCCTTGCCCGCCGTTCCCGGCCTCAAGCAGGCCAAGATCATACCCTTCGCATCCAAATGCCCGCCACAGGCGACACTTCAATGAAAAACGGCCCGCCGGGGCCGGTTTTCTCCAAAATTAAATGGGTGTGTTCGCCCGGAGCTGAAAACGCTCGCGCGCGGTGTCAGTTGGCCGAAGGCTGGCTGCGCTTGATGGTCTCCAGGCGTTTGAGCAGCGTGCGCGCCTTTTCCAGGTTGCGTTGGACGTCGCGGTAATTGGGGTCGAGCTTGTGGACCATTTCCCACTGGCGGATGGCCTCGCTCAGGTTTTCCCGCTGGAATTCCGCCAGCCCCTGGCGATAGTGGATGTCCTTGAACATGGTTTCGGCTTTGGTGATGTTCTGCGCACACTTCTCGCACCGGGGGTCGTACTTGAGGGTGGCCTGGAAATTGTCGCGGGCCTGGAGGAACTTTTCCTTCTCGAGGAGTTCCAGGCCGTACTGGTAATGAGATTTGGCCAAATAGCTGCGGACTTCGGTGTCCTTGGGGTTGGCTTTGGCCAGAACTTCCAGCTTGGCAATGGCCTGGTCGTATTTCTGGGTACGGTAAAGGGCCAGGGCCGTGCCGCGTTTGTCGGCCGCCGCTGATTTTTTTCTGCTCTTTGCGATCAATTCACGGCAGTCCTGGCAATCCGGGTCGTATTTGAGGGCGTTTTCCAGGGCCTCGATGGCCTGGGGGTAGGCCGCCTTCTGGTAGGCCTGCTTGCCCTTGTCGCGGTAGGCCTTGGCCATATAGGTCTTGGCTTCGGCATCCTCGGGCACGGTGTTCAGCACTTTTCCAAATTCAGTAATGGCGCCGTCGTAGTCCTTGTTGGCATAGAGCTCTTTGCCGAGATCGCGGTAATTGGCGGTCATCCCTCCATCGGCTTCCGCATCATAAGCATCCTGTTGGGGGATGACTTCGATGGGCTTGCCGGCGATCAGGGGCGTGGCCGCCGTTTCCGGAATCTTTAGCTCCTGACCGACGCTGATGGCCGTCGGGCTGGACAGCCCGTTGAAATCGGCGATGACGTCGTAGCGCTTGAAGTCGCCGTAGTAGGTGCCGGCCAGTTTGGACAGGCTATCGCCCGGTTTGACCACGTGCAGCACGTAGCGCTTGACCACCACCACATCTTCCTCAATGAGGCTGGCAGGTTTTCCGCCTTCGGTGCGGATGTCGTGGGCGCCGGCGACGATCGGCATGCCTTTGATGACCGGCACCTTGATCTGCTGACCCACCGCCAGCCGGGTGGCGTCCTCGATTTCGTTGTATTTGGCGATGATGTGAAATTTGCGGTAGTCGCCGTAGTACTTGTCCGCTACGGAGGAGATGGTATCCCCCGCTTTGACGGTGTGCAAGATATACTTGTTGGCCGAGGATACGCCGCGGTCGAATTCGGCCAGCTTGCCCTTGGCGCCCTCATGCTCCGGGTTGTAGCGCAGGGCCGTCAGAAAAGCCTGCCGGGCTTGCGGGTATTGCCCCATCTTGTAGAACTGCAGACCGGTCTGGTAATGGTCTTCGGCCAATGTGGCCAACTGCGGCCCGATCTCCGCCACTTTGTCCTGGGCGGTCTTATTGTTGGGCTGCACGGTCAATGTCAGTTGGTAATGCTCGTAGGCGGCGACGAGGTCACCGTCCTGTTCGAATGCCTGTGCTTTGGCCATGTAGTCCGCGCCGAGTTTGCGCGATGACGGAGCCGTTGCACATGCCGCCACCATCGCCAGCAGGCAGACCACAACGATCTTTTGTAATGCGTGTTTCATGATAGCTTTACTCCAGCGCCAAGGGATAAAAGGTTTGCAGTCTTTTTTTGAATGTGCCCATGTCCCTTTTAAGGACCTGGTCCCGCCGCAAGGCCAACGGGTTGGCAAAGAAGGGGTTGCCGCCGCGGCGCACGGATGCGGCCAGCTTGTAGCCGGCTTCGTGGGCCAGATTGACGGCCCGGCGGTCGTAGTAGCCGAAAGGATAGGCCAGGACGATGGTGCGCTGCCCCAGCTTCTTGTCGATGACCTGTTTGGATGCGCCCAACTCCTGGCGGACGCGGGCAATAAAGGCATCCGTCGATTCGTAGGACCGGGGTTTGGTCAGATCGCTGTGGGTGACGGTGTGCGAGCCGATGGAGAAACCGTTGGCCTTCATTTCCCGCAGATGGTTCCAGGTCACCGCCAGGCGTGACGCGCCCACGAATTCCGTATAGACGAACATGGTGGCGGTGAACCCGTATTTTTTCAAGATGGGATAGGCCACATTGTAAGTCGAGCGATAACCGTCATCCATGGTAATCCAGACGGATTTTTGGGGCAGGGGTTGCCGGTAATGCAGAAACGCGAGCAACTCCTCGGGGGTGACGGTGTGGAACCCGTTGGCTTTGAGATAGCGCATCTGCCGTTCGAAAACATCGGCCGGCATACAGAGCGGGGAGTCGCAGTTGTCGCCAAAACGATGGTACGTGAGCACCGGGATCGTCTGGAAACCCCCGCGCCTGAGGCCGCCCTTGTTCCTCACGGCGAGAGGGATGACGACGGCCCGCTCGGATTGTAGGTCGCCCGGCTGATTGGCTTCTTCGATGATCCAGGATTTGCCGGAATCGCCGAGAAATTCGGTGGCCAGTTCCTCGGCGGATGGCACGGTTACGGAGCTGTAGACGACATAGTGCTTGGAACGGTAGACGGTGGTCTGGCCGGGAGCCTGCTTCACCGGCTGACGGCCGGCACAGGCACCGAATACGAACAGACCGGCGATCAAAAAGACGGCGTGCGCCCAAGGCGGCCGACAGGGACCTATCCAGCGAGGTCGTTCGTTATCAGTCAGGCCAGCGTTCATCGCTTGCTCCGCTAAGTTCGGCGGCATCATTCCTTGAAGCCAAAAAACAATTTAACACGCATACGCAGTCAGTCCAAATGAAAAAATCGCCGCGCGCAGGGCGGGATGCCCCCGGCGCGGCGTCCAGGCCGCCGCCGAGCTGAATGCGGCCGCTGCCTGTCCGCATGGCGCAACGTCCGCACGCTTCTCTCTGTTCGGCGGAAGAACGGCGCTGCATCGATGAATGGACTTGACATCTAAATGGGGTCATACTAATTATTTGTTTAAAATCCGATAACTTGTAGTGTTTTTATTTCGAATGGCGGCGGGACGGCCAACGGACGCCCGTCGGGGGAGTTGACGACATGGCCTCCAGCCAATCATTTCTGTCCCGGTTGAAGCCTCAGCACTTTGCGGCCGGGCTTGTGATCTGGCTCCTGGTTCTGCTGGCGTCCTATTTGATCATGACGTTTCAGCTCAACCGCCGCAACGAAGACACCCGCCAGCGCGGCATCACCGTCACCCAGGAACTCTCCGATCAGATCCGGGTGCCGCTCCTGGAGAAAGACATTCCCGGGGTTCAGGCCCTTTTGAGGAAGGCCCACAAGGAAACCGATGCCATCTATGCTTCGGTTTCCGATCACGGCGGTCAGATTATCGCCTATACCGGAGCGGAGAATTTCGTACCCCGCAACGACGGCGGTCAGGCATCATCGCCCTCGGACGACGTGGCCTATCTCGAAGGGCTGCTCAAAAGCCATCAGAAAGTATTCCGATTCACGGCCGATGTTTTCTT
>JASJBQ010000036.1 GCA_030066455.1 Desulfobacterales bacterium | reverse complement strand
GGCAAATTCGTGGGCCTGATCGATATGGTCGACGTGCGCCCCTACCTTTTCGACCCTTTGATGTACGATGCCGTTCTGGTGGGTCAACTGATGAAAACCAGGGTCGAAACCGCGGCCCCGGACGAGGATGTGGCCGAAGTGCTCAACCGCATGGATGCCGGCAACCTCTACAACATGCCCGTGGTCGCCAATCACCGTTTTGTCGGGATGGTCTCCAAGTCATCGCTTCTGGACCAGTACCGCAACGAGCTCATGGTCCAGACCCATCACCTCAATCGCTGACAGGAGCAAACCATGTACAGCCAGCTTTTCCACATCTTCCGCAACACGCCGCTGGGCCGCGAGACCCTGCTGCAGTCCTTGTACTTCTGCCGGCAGATCGGGGCGACCCCTGTCGTCTATATCCCCCGGCACACGAAGTTTCTGATGTATTTCGACAACGACGTCGTCCAGGTCGATCTGGACGAATCCTATCTAAAAGACCCGGATACCGCCCGGGCGCATGCCGACGACCTGCTGGCCGAGGCCGGCCTGCCGTCCCGTTTCCTGCAGCCCAAGAACTACACGGCCTCCACCCTGCCCGACGTTCCGACCAATTTCGACTTCATGTGCTGTCCGCGCAGCATCAGCGATCTCTCCTCCAAGATCGGCCTGGGCTATATCGGTCCGCGGGTGCGGCGGATCGTGACGTCGGCCCGGTTCCCGGTGTTGATCACCAGTCCGGTATTCAAGCCCTGGGATAGCATTGCCGTCTTCTTCGGCGGGTCAGCCAATGCCCTGAATGCTTTGAAACTGGGCTTGCGGGTTCACCGCCAGACCGGGATGCCCCTGCGCATGTTCACCCAGGCCGAAAAACACACAAGAGATGAGTACGAAACGATCATCCGCGACAATGGCCTGGGCGATGAATGGGACCGGGCTTTGAGCGAGTGGGTCTTTTTCGACGGCGGAGAGTTCGAAAGCAACCTCTACCAGGTACCTCACAACGCGTTGGTTGTCATGGGCGCCTTTGGCCACGGACTGATCCGCAACTTGGTCTTCGGAAGTAAAATGGAAAAAATCCAGTCGACGATTTCCAACAATTTTCTTGTCGTGGGCCCCCACTACACGGCCGGGCTGCAGACCGCCTAACGCCTGCCCTTAAACGGTAACCCGCGGCCCAGGCCCTGGTTGGCACCGCCAAATCCTCGCGGGAGACGCGCCACGCGCCGCGTCGCTGTCGAAAAAAATCCAGTGGCTCGGCCCGCGCCCCGGTCAGGTGTGCTGGATGGACACCAATGAACATCCGGGCGCACGCCGCCGCCCGCGCCCGGAGTCGGTGAGGAGAAAAGTGCTTAGGGTCGGAAATGCTCGAGACGAATCGGTCGTTTGAGGATGCCCCGGGCGATGGTTTCAAAATGCGGGGTGGCATCGGAAACGAAAAAGCGATGGGCGTCGGCCTGCGACCAGCGGGCCGCCTCGGCGGCGTGCTGCCGGACATGCGCCGCCACGGCCGCCGCCACGCCGCCGGAGGAGTCGATGACGCGAACCCGGCGACCGGCCTTGGCCTGAATAAGTTCCTGCAGCAGGGGGTAGTGGGTGCAGCCCAGAATCAGGGTGTCGATCTGCCGGACCTTGAGCGGCCGGATATATTTCTTGACGATCATGGCCGTTTCGGGTTTTTGCAGCCAGCCTTCTTCCACCAGGGGAACCAGCAGCGGACAGGCCTGGGTGTAGGTTCGACAGTCCGGTCGCAAGGATTGGATCACGCGCGGGTAGATGCCGCTGTTGACCGTGGCCCGCGTGCCGATAATGCCGATGACCCCCTTGCGGGTCTGCGCCACGGCCATTTCGGCCGCCGGGGTGACGACCTCGAAAATGGGCACCTGGAAACGCTCGCGCAACACGTCCGTGGCAAAACTGGAGGCGGTGTTGCAGGCGACGACGATGGCCCGGGCTTTCTGGGCCAGAAGAAATTCGGTGTTCTCGACGGCGTAGCCTATAACGGTCCGCCTGCTTTTACTGCCGTAGGGGGTGCGGGCCGTATCCCCGAAATAGGTGATATCGAATCCGGGCAGACGCGCCATCAGGGCCCGCACGACGGTCAATCCGCCGATACCGGAATCGAATACGCCGATCATCGCGCATCCCGGGCAAGGACGACCATTATTCCCGCCCTTCCTCTTCGGCGATGGCGCGGGAAACGCCCTCGCGCACGACGGCATCCGGCAGGTCGGTGCAGATTCCCGGGCAGGATGCCCCCATGATCTTCCAATTCTGGATATCTTCTAGGACAGCGTCGATGAAGGGCCAGCGACGGCACATACGTGGTTTGACCGGGTGGATACGGCAAAGCGCGTTGTGGAAAATGCAGCGGCCGTCTTCGGCCTGGGCCAGCACCGGCCGCCCGGCGGACATCTGACAATACCGCTGGACGAAAGCGTTCGGGTCTTCACCGATATAGGCCGCTATGCGGCGGATATCGGCCGCCGTGACATAGGTGCCACCATAGCCCCGGCAGCAGTCACCGCATTGGCGGCATTCGAACAGTGGCGCTTCGGCCTTCTTACTGGAAGTCATGCCGGGTCTCCATGGCACGTCGCAGGGTCACCTGATCCACGTATTTCAGATCGCCCCCCACAGGGACGCCCGAGGCGATCCGGGTCACTTTGAGTGCAAACGCTTTCAGATTCTGCGCCAGAAAGGCGGCCGTGGCCTCGCCTTCCACGTTGGTGCCGGTGGCGATCACCACCTCCTGGATATTCTCGTTGCGGATCCGGGCGTAAAGCTGCGGCAGGCGGATGTCTTCGGGGCCCACCCCGTTCATCGGCGAAAGCACCCCGCCCAGAATATGATAGACCCCCTGGTAGGCGCCGGACTTTTCCACGGCGATCATGTCGGCCGGCTGCTCGACGACGCACAGTTGCACGGCCTGTCGTGCCGGATCGCTGCAGATATGGCAGACGTTGTCGTCGCTCCAGGCAAAGCAGCGGCTGCAAGTGCGGGTGCGCTGTTTCACGTCGGTGATGCTCTGGGTCAGTTGGTCGATGTCGTGGCGCGGCGCCCGCAGAATGTGCAGGGCCAGGCGCTCAGCGGTCTTCTCGCCGATTCCCGGCAGTTTGGAAATCTGGCGGATCAGGTTGCGTATTGAAGTCGGGTAGTAATTCATCGCTGTCTCGGTGCTTTGGTGGCGAAGCTCAGATGAGTCCGGGAATGTTCATGCCCCCGGTGAGTTTGCCCATTTCGGAGGACACCATCTCCTGGGATTTGGCCAGCGCATCATTGACCGCCGCCAGCACCAGGTCCTGCAGCATATCGACATCATCGGGATCCACGACTTCGCGGTCGATGGCAATCGAGACGATCTGCTGCCGCCCGTTGGCCGTTACCCTGACCATGCCGCCGCCGGCCGACGCCTCCACCGTCCGGCCGGCAAGTTCTTCCTGCATCTTCAACATCTTGGCTTGGAGTTTCTGGGCCTGTTTCATCATGTTGCCCATGCCCTTCATCGTCTTTCCTCCCTTACAATAGTTTCATGCGTCGGCCGGCCAACGGCCGGATCAGGCATCCTTGCGATCCGCTTGCGTCTCCGGTATCTTCACGTCGACGATCTTGCCGTCGAAGAGCTCGACCGCCTCGGCCACCAGCGGATGGCTCAGCGCCTCCTGGCGAGCCTGCGTTTCACGTTCTTTTTTTTTTTTTCGATCCACAGGATCGATGGCCTTGCCCTGGATAACAATCCGGGGACGGTGGCCGCTGAGCGCATGGCAGGCATTCTGCACGGCCGCCAGACTGTCTTGGCGCCGCACGCGCTTGAGGTTGAAATCGTTGCCCTGAAGTTCGATTTCGATTTTGTTTTCATCCAGCGACAGCAGGCAGGCGGTCTTAAGGTTGGCAGCCAGGGCCGGATGGCTCGCCTGCAGTGCCCCCAGTATCTCCTGCCAGAAATCTTTGCGGGCGGCTTGCCCGACCGCCCGCAGCGGCCGAGGCGGTGACGCCGCCTGGGCTTCGGCGGAAGCCGTGGGTGTTTCGACGCCCTTGTCAGGTGGTGTTGCGTCTGCCGCCGTGTCTTGGCGGGCCGCTGGTTCCGTGTCCGCAACGCCGGCCGGAGCCGTCGGCGCAGCCCCGCCGCTTTCACGGATTTGACGGCGCAGTTGATCGATCTTGGCGATCAGGCCGTCGATCGGCAGGGCGGGCTGCAGCTCACATATCCGAATCAGACTGGTCTCGAGGGCCAGACGGGGATGCATGGAGAGGCGAACGGCGGCCTCGTCACGAAAAAGGGCATTGAGCACATGGTTCAGCGCTGCGGGGGAGATGGACGTCACGCTGCGCCGCAGCCGGTCGATTTCGGATGCGGGCAAGTCCACCAGATGATCGGCCCGCTCGCTGAGTTTGGCCACCAGGAGATTACGCACGTGGGCCACCAGATCCTGGTAGAGCTTTTTTAGATCCTGACCGCGCTGGTAAACCGCATCGATGGCTTCAAGCACTTGAGGGGCATCGCCCGCAAGAAGGGCTGCGGCAAGGTTCGTCAACAAACGACGGTCAACCGTCCCTAAAATTTCCAGCACCTGATCGTGGGTCAGGGCGCCCTCCGCGCAGGTCATGACCTGGTCGAGCAGGCTGAGCGCGTCGCGCATGCTGCCACCGGCTTCCCGGGCAATGACGGCCAGACTCTCCTCGGGAAGCGTGGTGTTCTCCTGGCGGCACAACTGCGCCATATGCGCCACGATCTGGTCGAATCCCACCCGCCGGAAATCATAGCGCTGGCAGCGGGAGAGGATCGTGATCGGTATTTTGTGGGACTCGGTGGTGGCAAACATGAACATGACATGCGGCGGGGGTTCTTCCAGGGTTTTAAGCAGTGCGTTGAAGGCCGGCGTGCTCAGCATGTGGACTTCGTCGATGATGTAGATCTTGAACGGGCTGTGGGCCGGCATGTACTTGGCGTTTTCCCGCAATTCCCGCACTTGGTCGACGCTGTTGTTGGAGGCCCCGTCGATTTCGAAAACGTCGGCGGCGCTGCCGCTGGTAATGTCGACACAGGAACGGCAGGTGTTGCAGGGATTGGACCCGGCGGTCTGGCCGCAGTTCACGGCCTTGGCCACAATGCGCGCCACCGTTGTCTTACCGGTGCCCCGCGGCCCTGAGAACAGGATGGCATGCGCCACCCGCCCATGCCGAATGGCATTGACCAGCGTCTGCGTAACGTGCGCCTGCCCCACGACTTCATCGAAAAGCTGGGGACGATATTTACGGGCAAGTACCAGATATCCCATGAATGACAACAATCCTCTGCGTCAGAAATGAGGGCCGCCTCTCGGTTTCGGCGTAACATAATGAACCCCATCTCAAACGGCAAGCAAAAAACGGACGCGCGGCCGGATGATTATCTTCGCGGGGCAGCGGTGAGGCAGCCGGGGACGAAAACGGGAAGGAATGGCGGAGAGAGAGGGATTCGAACCCTCGGTGCCGCTATAAACGGCACACACGATTTCCAGTCGTGCACCTTCAGCCAACTCGGTCATCTCTCCGCATCGAGCGCCGACACGAAAAAGCGGCCCGCGAATGCGGCCCGCTGCGAACGCCCCTGGCGGAGAGGGTGGGATTCGAACCCACGATCCCGGTTTTAGCCGGAATACCGCTTTTCGAGAGCGGGGCCTTCAGCCACTCGGCAACCTCTCCGTAACCGGGCGCATTCTTGAGAATTTGGATCTATAGCAACTGTCCGCTGGAGTGTCAATCCTCATCGTCAATGCGCATCACTCCGGAAAACCGACACCGCATCTTGCTTTTTTGCTTGATGGCCGCGGGTGAATCTAGTATCAGACCCGCCAAGTCTCTAACTTCACCACCGGCATCAACCCCCTGCGCCCTTTCTGCCGTCGGCCTCGGCAAGCCGATGTCTTTCCGGCACAGGTGGGGCACGAAGGATCCCTACATGGCAACGGTCGAACCCTTTTGCGGCATCCGTTACAACCTCGCCAAAATCGAATCCTTGGCAAACGTGGTCACCCCCCCTTACGATGTTATTTCCGAAACGCAGCAGTCGGGCTATTACGACCGCAGCCCGTTCAACATCATCCGCATCGAACTGGGGCGCACCTCGGCAGGTGACGACCGCCAAGACAACGCCCATACACGGGCCCGCGGGTATCTGGAAGCATGGCAAGACCAGGGCGTGCTGACCCGTGATCAGGAGCCCTCTTATTATCTAATCGCGACCCGCTACGGCACCGGTCAGAAGACGGCCACCCGCTGGGGACTTATCGCTCAAGTGGGGCTTGAAGCCTTCAGCCCTGATGGCCATATCCTGCCCCACGAAAAGACGTTTCCCCAAATCAAGTCGGAAAGACTGGGCCTCATGCGGGCCTGCGGTCTGAACACCAGCCCCATCTTTGCCGTTTTCAACGATGCGGACAGTCTCATGGACCGTCTTCGGTTGCAGGTCGAGGGGCGCTCCCCGCTGCAGGACTTCGAAGACGAAAACGGCCACCGTCACCGCATCTGGCGCCTGACGGATAAGAAAACCAACGCTGAAATTCAGGCCGGATTCAAAGATCACCGCCTCTATATTGCCGACGGCCATCACCGCTACGAAACCTGCCTGGCCTACCAGGCGGAATGCGCCCGGAACAATGCGGAATTCAACGCGACGCACCCGGCCAACGGCACACTGATGTATATCAGCAGCATGCAGGATCCCGGCCTGCAGGTATTGCCGGCCCACAGAATGCTGCCCCGGGTGGCCCCCCACCTGAAAACCGCCTTCCTCGAACGCGCCCGGCCGTATTTTGACTGCCGGCCCATCGCCGTTTCTCCCGGCCGCAGTCAGGATGCCACGCGTGATCTATGCGCCGCCCTCGATCGCATTCCCGCGGAGCAAGGCCTGGGGGTCGTTCTTCACGGCGACGACCGCCTTCACCTCATGCAACTGCGGCCGGATGCCCAAACACGCATCTATCCAGCGGATCTCCCCGCCCCGCTGCGTCAGCTGAACGTTACCCTGCTGTCGGATTTCGTCTTGGCGGAACTGCTCGAAATGGACCGCTCCCGGCTGGAAGATGCGGAAAGCATCCACTTTCGCCACAGCGCCGCCGAGGCGGTTGCGGATGTAAGGCGGGGGGAATATGCCATGGCCTTTATCCTCAAACCGACCCCGGTGGAAAAGGTGAGAGCCATTGCCGAAGCAGGCTTGAGCATGCCGCGCAAGACAACCTATTTTGCCCCCAAAGTCATCACCGGCCTGGTGATGCGCGCCCTTGCGGAGCATGCCTGATCTCTTCGAAGAATGCGCCCTTCTCAGGGTTGCGCCGGCGACAACATGCGCTGCACTTCCTCGGAGTAGTGCTTTGCGTCCCGGTAGATGACCAGTGGCGGCCCGACCGCCAGCCCGGCCGAAGCCCCCTTGACCGCCGCCATCAGGACCATCTTGGCCTCACTGTTGGCATGGGAATGCACCAGGCGCATGATTTTGGGCGCCATATTAAAGTGCTGCAGGTTGCCGATCAGGTCCGGCAGGCGTTGGGCCGGGTAAATGGTCCAGAAGTATCCCCCTGTTCGCAACACCCGCCGGACGGCGCGCACCAAGCCTTCCAGCGTGATGGCAATTTCGTGCCGCGCCAGGGCGCGCTCCCGGTTGGGGTTGATCCGACCGGAGTTCGCTTGACGATAGGGCGGATTGCTCACGACCACATCCGCCGAATAGCCCAGGCGCGCCGGGTTGAGGGTCTGCAGGTCGGCTTCGAGGATCTGAATACGATCCGCCAGACCGTTGGCCTGGACATTTTTGCGGGCCATGCGGGCCAGAGCGGGTTGAATTTCCACGCCGCAGATCGAAAGCGCCGCATGGCGGTAGGCCAGCAGAAGCGGAAGAATGCCGGAGCCGGTTCCGAAATCGACCACATGCCGGTCGGCTTGGCGGAATGTCACCTGGTGCGCGAGGAGAACGGCATCGATCGAAAAGCGGTAGCCGTGGCGATCCTGGTGAACGACGAGACGCCCGCCGAAGAACGTGTCGGTCGTCGTGTGCTTATCCGTCAAAACCGACTGCCTCACGATGGCTTCAATGGCCCGATGCGGAATTGAATTTCTTCCAGCACGACCTGGCCGGCTTCACGGTTGACGCTTTCGATCAGGGCCGCTTTCCGAAAGTGCAGCTCCTGCAGCCAAACCGAGCTGCTGACATGAACGATCAGACGACGCTGCTTGATAGCCGCCGGTTGCGCGTTACGGGCAATGGTCGCCCCAACCGCACGTTCCCAGATCGACCCGATGCGTTCGGGGTCCAGCTCCAACTCGCTGCGGTACTGGCGCAGCATGCGGGTCAGTATGCCCTCGATGGGCGTCATCCCCGCGCCTTTGTCTTTTCCATCCGTCATGGAACGCCCATCCACAAGATGCTGACAACTCGGTTGGAAGAAAGGGCCGATGCCTTGCGCTCTATACCGGCAAGCGCCGCAATGTCAAATCCCGGCGCCCGGCAGCGGCCAGAGCATCCGCTACCGGAAAACGCATGCGGCCGCAAGCCAACCGGGTCTGACAAGTAGGCGCCGGGCAGGATTACCGTGATTTCAGCAACGCCCGGGCGCACGGCCCCGGGCAGCGCAAACCATCCCCAAACCGTGAAGCCACCGCCTTTTTGCTTGACTTGCATCATTCGGTAACCTAATTATTTGGGCACCCGACGCTCCGACACCCATGACCGCCGGCGGTTTCGGGATTTGCCTCCGGCCGGATCAGACCTTACCTTTTTTCATAAACCGCATTGCGGCAATCATCGCACAACCACAATCAGATAGGAAAACGAAAATGAGTTGGGATTGGGAAAAACTGAAACAACAGCAGCAAAGCCGCGGCCCCACGCCCCCCCAGGTGGACGAGGTGGTTAAGAATCTGAAAAATATCAAGATCCCCGGTGGCCCCATCGTATTTGTATTGCTCGTTGTCGTCCTGGGCATCTACACGACCGTTTATAAAATTGATACCGAAGAGGTGGGTGTTGTCCAGCGTTTCGGCAAATACATCAAGACCACACAGCCGGGTCTGAACTTCAAGCTGCCCTTCGGCATCGAAACGGTCACACCGGTACCGGTACGCCGCATTTTGAAAGAGGAATTCGGCTTCGCCAGCCAGCGCGGCAGCGGACGTGGGCGTTCCACGTTTACCACCGAAAACAGCAATGAATCCCTCATGCTGACCGGCGATCTCAATGTCGGCGTCGTGCCCTGGATCGTTCAGTACCGCGTCAACGACCCCTACAACTACCTCTTCAAGGTGCAGAACGTCACCCGGTTGCTGCGCGACATGTCGGAAGCCTCAATGCGCCTTGTCGTCGGCGACCGCAGCATCAATGAAATTCTGACCAAACGCGCCGAGATCGCCGATGCCGCCAAAATCGTGCTGCAGACCGAACTCGACAACTCCGAAGCCGGCATCACCATCAGCACGATCGAAATGAAGCGCACCAATGTGCCGGGCCCGGTTCAGGACTCCTTCAACGAAGTCAACCAGGCCACCCAGGAAAAGGAGCGCATGATCTATCAGGCCCGCGAGGAATACAACAAAGCCATTCCCACGGCCCGCGGCGATGCCGAGCGCGTGGTCAAAGCGGCCGAGGGTTATGCCCTCGACCGGGTGAACCGTGCCAAGGGCGATGCCGACCGCTTCAATTCGGTGTACGCCGAATATGTCAAAGCCAAGGACGTCACGGCCCGGCGGCTCTACCTGGAAACCCTCAAGGATCTGCTGCCGCGTATGGGGCCCAAGTACATTGTTGATGACAACCAGAGCAATCTGCTGCCGCTTCTCAACCTCAACCAAACCAATTTGAAGAATTTTGCAGGGGCACCCAATGAACAATAAAATTGCCATTCTTGTCGTGATTGCGCTAGCCCTGGCGGCAACCGCCTATTCCGCCGCTTTCATCGTCGACGAGACCGAACAGGTGGTTTTAACCCGCTTCGGTAAAATCGTGCGCCAACCCATCACCAACCCGGGACTCAATTTCAGAATTCCGTTTATCGACACGGTCAACAAGTATCCCAAGAATCTCCAGCAATGGGACGGCGATCCCGGCCAGATTCCCACACTGGACAAGACATTTATCTGGGTGGATTCCTTCGCCCGCTGGAAGATCACGGACCCGGTCAAATTCCGCGAGACCGTCGGCGACGTGATGAGCGCCAACAGCCGCCTGAACGATATCATTGACCCTGCGGTTCGCAACGCGGTGACCAGCTATCGTCTGATCGAAACGGTGCGCAGCAGCAACCGCGAGCTCGATACGTTTGAGGAAGGGATCGACGATGAGGGCAGTCAGCAGCGGCAGAGTTTTCGGATTACAACTGGACGGGAAACGATTACCGACAGTATTCTCACCGAGGCACAGCCCAAGCTCGACAAGTTCGGCATCGAAATGGTGGACGTCCAGATCAAACGCGTCAACTACGTCGATCAGGTGAGGGAGTCCGTCTATAACCGCATGATTGCCGAACGCAAGCAGATCGCCGAGAAATTCCGATCGGAAGGCGAAGGGGAAGCACGCAAGATTCGGGGCGACAAAGAACGCGACCTGAAGGAAATCAACTCGGAAGCCTACCGCCAGTCACAGATCATCAAGGGGAAGGCGGACGCCGAGGCGACTCGCATCTACGCCGAAGCTTTCGGGGCGGACCCTGAGTTTTACACCTTTTTGAAAACACTGGAAGTCTACAGCGAGTCAATCGGTGGCGACAGCGCCCTGGTTCTTTCAACAGATTCCGATCTGCTCAAATACCTTAAAGCGTACCCCAAAACGTTGGAATGATGCGAATTGACAGGCACCGGCCAGTTCCAGTCCGATAAGCCGGCCTGAATCGTCCGAAGATAAAGAAAGCACCGGGAACAGCTTTTCCCTGGTGCTTTTTTTCTGAAATTGAATCGGAGGGGGTTATTTACCCTTTCGCCTTTGGTGGCGCGTGCGTGCCAAGAGTTTTCTGTGCTTGTGTTTGCGCATTTTTTTTCGACGTTTTTTTATGACACTGCCCAACGGATCACCCCCTCTTGATTATTATTTGAAATTAAACTGGCTTGATAGCATCGAGCCTGACTGTTTGTCCAGTTTTTTTTTGGCCGTCTTTCCCGATGACATCCCTCACTCTCACAAGAATTTATTAACCCATTGATTTTTAATTGATTATCAATCATTCTTGTGATACCGAAATTGGTTGATACGCCCAGGCATCCAATCGAAGACACGTCGGAACGAAGCCGTGCAATTCAATACCGAACAGCTTCAAATCGTAGACGAGGCCGTCGCCATGGCCGAAGAACTGGTCAGCAACCACTATAAACTGTCGACCAGCCAATGGTCCGGGCGTCGTTTCGATGTCAAGACAGCGGCGGGCCTGAGTCGCGATGAATTGATCGAGGGCCCTTTCGCACAGGTCATTCGCTACGAAGGCCGTTCGCCCCGCACGCCCCTCAATTCCGAAAGTTTCGATTTCTACAAGGTTTGCCTCCAAGACCATACGATTTTGGAAACGGTCATGAATACGCCCGAGCTGGAGTTGTTTCCATTCACCCTCTACATTGTGACGCACGAGTTGATCCATATCGTCCGCTTTTCCTTGTTCCTACAAAATTTCGAGGCTTCGGACGAAGAACGTCTGGCCGAGGAAAAGCGCGTTCACGACGAAACCCACCAGATTCTGTGCCCGCTCCGAATCGAGGGGCTTGCTTCCGTGCTGGGCTATTATGCCCGCTGGCGTGACGGTTTTGATAATTTGAGATGCTGAACGATCGCTTTCCCAAGATCCGGCGCGAATGGGTTGCGTCGGTCAGGGACCCTTCAACCCTCACTGTATGAACCACCGGTAGGTTGCTTTTTGCACCCGTCCTTGAAGTTGGCTTGGGACGAACATCGGACGCTCCCATTTCAAACCCGACAGCGAGTTTCGTCCGGGCATGCAATCATCGCGATGCGATCATTTTTAACTTAGCGCCAGGTCTTGACAAAGCAAATCGGCTGACTATATTTGCTCATTCCGACGTGGGCGTACCCCACGAGACGAAAAAATTAACTGACCTTTGAGGGAGGTTTTTTTTATGCCCATTTACGAATATGAGTGCCTGCAATGCGGGGCGGTGGAAGAGGCCCTGCAAAAATTTTCGGACAAGCCCCTGACCAGGTGCAGTCAGTGCCGTGGCAAGCTTCGTAAAATGATTTCCAATACCACTTTTCAACTCAAGGGCTCTGGATGGTACGTTACCGATTATGCCAAAAAGACCACTTCTCCCTCAAAATCTACGGATAATGGCAAGCAAGCCAAAGCCTCTGATAAGCCGTCCGCATCAGGGAGCTCAAAGTCCGACCATTCTAGTGCATAGACGCACGTAACAACTAAATAAAGAAACACATTGTTCAACAAACGTCTTTGGTGATGAGAGGTTTGTTTGCCAGCAAACTTATTCCAGCAGTACCTGATGTGGAACGATAGAAGGGTGAACCGAATACAATCGACGATATCGCATTATCAATGCGACCCTATCGCGGATGTACCCAATAGTTTCGTTGGAGAAAATTCCACTGCTGTGGCAGGCGGAATTACCTCCCGGCCTTAATGGGTTTGTAACCATAAAGTGTGAAAAGGAGAAGAGGAACAAATGAAGATTAGACCGTTAAACGATCGAGTCCTGGTTCAACGGATGGAAGAAGAGACCAAAACCAAGGGGGGCATTATTATCCCCGATACCGCCAAAGAAAAGCCGGCGGAGGGCAAAGTGGTCGCCGTCGGCAACGGCCGCCTGGGTGATGACGGCAAGCGTGTCGCCCTCGAGGTCAAGAAAGGAGACCGTGTTCTGTTCAGCAAATACGGCGGAACCGAGGTCAAAGTGGAAGGTGAAGAATACCTGATCATGCGGGAAGATGATATTCTGGGCATCATTGAATAAACACTTGAAGTCTATGGAGGTTGAATCAAAATGGCAAAACTGATCAAATACGACATGAAAGCTCGCGAAGCGATGCTTCGGGGCATCCAAACGCTTGCCGATGCTGTGGTTGTTACGCTGGGTCCCAAAGGCCGCAATGTGGTCATCGACAAATCCTGGGGATCCCCCACGGTCACCAAAGACGGCGTGACGGTTGCCAAGGAAATCGAGTTGGAAGACAAGTTCGAGAACATGGGTGCCCAGATGGTTAAAGAAGTCGCTAGCAAGACCAGCGATATGGCCGGTGACGGCACGACGACGGCCACCATTCTGGCGCGTTGCATCTACGAAGAGGGCCAGAAACTCGTGGCAGCGGGCAACAACCCCATGTCCATCAAGCGCGGCGTTGACGTGGCGGTAGATGCCGCGGTCAAAGAACTGCACAAAATGAGCAAGCAGACCAAAGACCAGCGTGAAATTGCGCAGGTCGGTACAATTTCGGCCAACAACGATGAAACCATCGGCAATATCATCGCCGAAGCCATGAACAAAGTTGGCAAAGAGGGCGTGATTACGGTGGAAGAAGCCAAGGGTATGGAGACAACCCTCGATGTCGTTGAAGGCATGCAGTTTGACCGTGGCTATCTCTCCCCTTACTTTGTCACGGACCCGGAAAAGATGGTGGCCTCGCTGGAAGATCCCTACATTCTGATCAACGAGAAAAAAATTAGCAATATGAAGGATCTCCTGCCGGTTCTCGAACAGGTGGCCAAGATGGGCAAACCGCTCATGATTATCGCCGAGGATGTCGATGGCGAGGCCCTGGCCACGCTGGTGGTCAACAAACTGCGCGGGACCCTTCAGGTCGCCGCGGTAAAAGCCCCCGGTTTTGGCGATCGCCGCAAGGCCATGCTCGAGGACATTGCCATCCTGACCGGCGGCCAGGTGGTGTCCGAGGATCTTGGCATCAAACTCGAAAACCTGGCCCTTTCCGATCTGGGTAAGGCCAAACGCATCAATATTGACAAGGACAACACCACCATCGTGGATGGTGCCGGCTCCCGTTCGGCGCTGGAGGGGCGGGTCAAGCAGATTCGCGCCCAGATCGACGAAACCACGTCGGATTACGACCGCGAAAAGCTCCAAGAGCGACTGGCCAAACTGATCGGCGGCGTGGCCGTCATCAATGTCGGCGCGGCCACCGAAACGGAGATGAAAGAGAAGAAAGCTCGTGTCGAAGACGCGCTCAACGCGACACGTGCAGCCGTCGAAGAGGGCATCGTCCCGGGCGGCGGCGTGGCCCTGGTCCGCTGCCTTGAAGCGCTCGACAAGGCGCGCGGCAAGGTCAAGGCCGACATGAAGCTTGGTGTGGACGTCGTCATGCGCGCGATCGAGGAGCCGCTGCGCCAGATCGCCAACAACGCCGGCAAAGAAGGCTCGGTCGTCATTGACAAGGTCAAGCAGGCCGAAGGCGCTCTCGGCTACAACGCCGGCACGGACAACTACGAAGACTTGATCGAGGCCGGTGTCATCGACCCGACCAAGGTCACCCGCTTTGCGCTTCAGAACGCCGGCAGCGTGGCTGGCTTGATGCTGACCACCGAAGCCATGGTGGCCGATAAGCCCGAAGAGAAAAACGATGCCGCCGCCGCCGCGGCTGCCGCCGGCATGGGCGGTGGTATGGGTGGCATGGGCGGTATGGGCGGTATGATGTAAACCACACCCGTACTTGCAACCAATCTCGAAACCCCCTGCCTGCTGGCAGGGGGTTTTCTTTTTGACAACCTCAGATTACTTGACAATTCCCAGGCTGAACGCTAAGGATATAGGAGATATTCACCTAAATTTTATGCATATTTTGACGTTGCCGTTCCTTAACTCTAAGCATCGGAGCGCTTTATGAAATCGACCACGCCACACCGAATTATCCTGGCGGCGTTCATTTTAATCATCACGGTTGCTTTATGCTCGTCGGTCGCATGGGCCCGAGAGGGCTTTCAAGAGCATATCGTCGAAACGGAGACCGGCGTCTACTATATCGTTCAACCCGGCGACACCCTCTGGGACTTGTCCCAGCAGTTTTCCGATTCCGCCTATCTCTGGCCCGATCTCTGGAAAGAAAATCAGCAAATCAACAACCCCCACCTGATCTACCCCGGGGATCGTATCAAACTCTATCGCCGCAAGGATATCCAGAAAATCCAACAAGTCGATGCGGTCGTCAAACCTCCAGGGGCGAAGGTCCGCTATGGCGACATCGACACCGTGGGGTTCATTCGGCGTGAAGCCCTGGTGCCATCGGGTATCCTCATTGATCCGGTCGGCCCCAAGGCGCTCATTGGTCAATACGATCAAATTTATGTCACCGGTCTTGACCATGAATTCCAAGTTGGCGATAAATACACCATTTATCGCAAACTGCGGCCAGTCCGCGATAACGAGACCGATAACTATATCGGCATCGAGCATCGACTGTTAGGCATCTGTGAAATTACCCAAGTGGCGGACGAAACGGCCATCGCCTACGTCACCCGCTCCTGGCGCATCATCGAACGTCAAGATTTGTTAACGCCGTATTTGGAACGTTCACCCATCGTTGAAATCAAGGAAAGCGTTCCGGGGCTTTACGGCAAGTTCATCCACAATGAAGACCATTTTCGCATAACAGGGCAATTCCAAACGGCCTTTATCGACAAAGGTGAATCCGACGGGGTAGAGGTTGGTCAGTACTACACGCTCTATCTCCAGAATCTAAACCGCGTGTGGACCACTGGCGGCGTGAATAAATTCATCGAAATGCCCAAACAGGACATCGGCCAGGTCTTGGTGCTGCATACCGAAGACAACACGTCCACGGTGCTGCTGACGCGCTCGGAAACGAATATCGAACCCTGGACACGCCTTACGACGCCATTCTGAGAAACGCAAGAGATTGTGTATCTGTTCATACCCAAAGCGCCGGCGGGCAACCCCCTCCGGCGCTTCAATATGCGGGGCATGTGTTTTTAAGACCGTCCGGTAGAAGCACCGACCTCCCGCAGCCCGCAACGCACCCGAAAATCAGCATGGCGTGTGCCGCATCCAAGGCGCCCTCGGGCCAAAAGCCGTCACCTCTCGAAGATAAAAAACTGGGGCCGAATGGGCGCAACGCGTTGCCCATACATGCGCTGTTGGGGATTGCGTGCGGCTTATGATTTACCCCGCCCCTCAGCATCGATTATTGCAGCAGTCTGCGGACCGATGTTACACGCAATACTTCCTTGTAGGTCGTCACACCGGCCAACATTTTGTTTATGGCGTTTTGCCGCAGTGACACCATTCCCTCTTCTTTGGCCCGTTTGCGCAAATTTTCAAAATTGACTCTGGCCGTTGTCATTTTCTGAATACTCTCGGAATAGGGCATGACTTCATAGATCCCCGATCGGCCGCGGTAACCGGTTTGGCGACACCGGTTGCAACCGATACCGCGGTGCAATTTAACCCCCCCATCGAAACCGGTCTCGATGCCCAGAGCCGTCAACTCCGCGGCATCGATTTCGAAGCTTTCGCGACAATACTCACAGATGACGCGCACCAGGCGCTGCGCCACGATACCGATAAGCGTCGCCTGAATCAGAAAAGCCGGAACCCCCAGATCCAGAAGACGGGTGACGCTTGAAGGGGCATCGTTGGTGTGTAGCGTCGAAAGCACCAAGTGCCCTGTCAACGAAGCCTGCACCGCATTTTCGGCCGTTTCCAGATCGCGCATCTCACCAATCATGATGATATCGGGATCCTGGCGCAGAATCGTTTTCAAAATTGAAGCGAAGGTAACACCAATTGCCGGTTGCACCCCAATCTGATTGAAATCTTCATGAATCATTTCGATGGGATCTTCGACGGTGATGATGTTGTTCTCGGGCGTGGAAATTTTGCGCAGGGAGGAGTAAAGCGTGGTTGATTTGCCGCTTCCCGTGGGCCCGGTAACGAGGATGATTCCATGCGGCATCCGAATAAACTGGTCGAATTTCGCCAAATCGACCTCCGAAAATCCCAGTCCGTCGAGATCCTGAATCAAAACATCCGGATCCATCACGCGCATGACCAATTTTTCACCAAATGCCACGGGGACGGTGGAAACCCGGATTTCGGTTTCCTGCCCGCCCTTGTCCATCTTGATTCGGCCGTCCTGTGGTCTGCGTTTCTCGGCCATATTCAAGCGCGACAGGGCTTTAATGCGCGTAACAATCGCATTGTGAACCTTTTTGGGCAGTTTGTAGACGGTGTGCAAAACCCCGTCGATGCGCATGCGCACCTGGATATCTTCCCGCTTGGGTTCGATGTGAATATCCGATGCCCTTTGATCAAAAGCGTAGATAAACAGGTGATTGACGGCATTGACGATATGCTGGTCATTCGATGGCAATTCATCGGCTGCTTTCAGCCGAACGTATTGCTCCAGATTACCAATATCGATAGCTGAAGATGAAAACAAATCCTCGGCCGCAGCAATCGAGCGCTTGAAACCAAAAAATTCATCAATGAGCTTAAGGATATCCGATTTCGAGCTCACAACCGTGGAGATCCGCATATTGGTTACACGGGCGATATCGTCAATGACTTCCATATTATGAGGATTGGGAGTGGCCACAATCAGCGTGCCATCGCTGATCTCGACCGGCAGGACCAAATGCTTCATCGCAAAATTGCGGGGAATTTTCGTTGTCACCAGGTTGAGATCGAGTTTGAGCGGATCGATTTTTTTGTAGACGATATCCCACTCCGCAGCCAGGGCTTTATAAATATGATCTTCTTCGAGAACTCCGGGTTTGCCATCCGCCCGCATGGGGCCAATCCTTGCGACCACGTCGATGAAGGTGATGGGGTTGGCAATCTTCAAGCCAAAAGACGCCATGCGTTTGCGGTTTTCTTTGACCAGTTCCTCCTCAACCTGCAGCCGTTTCTGCAACAGCGATTTGGCCTGATCTTTGGTTATCAGTCGACGCTTGAGTAAAACGCGACAGACGTCTTTGGGGGCAAACGGATCTTTAATATCGACTGGGGGCATGGCTGAGTGTCCTCAATGAGCCGAAATGATTGGCGCCGTATAGGGTTCAAACCTCGGAAACTCCGGGTTCCAAAAATGATAGAACAATCCGCCCTGAAATGCAATTCGGCCCGGGGTCGCTTGCGGGATGATCAAATCACGCCGAGCGTCACCGTCAGCATTTAACCGGTCTGGATCGAATCGGGAGTTGACGGCCTGAGGATTCGATAGCCGGCCGGCAGGTCACTTTGGGTAAGGGCGGCCCCATGGAAGCCCAAGCAAACCTCACGGTGATTGGCGTCCACGGACAACCCACCAAGATGTCTTGATATCGCCCCCCGGGTAAATTGGCGTCTGGCGGGAGGGTCGGCGGGGCAAACATGTCTTTGATAACATTGCCTGCACAGATTGGTGCTCTTAAAAGACCCGGGTGCAAAGAAGGAGGGATATCGGAATCTGGCGGCTTGGCCAGCGTGTTGAACGCCCGCAGGCCATGCCACCCAATGGGTTGTCAGGCGACCTCGGTCAATTGCCGGTTGTGAATGCTTTCGCGGGCTTTATGGGCCCAGTCCAGAACACGATCGACAAGGACCGCGTGACGGCTTTCCGTACTCAGGGCGATCAATTCCTCGCGCTGGTTGGCCGCGTGTTCGATAATCCATTCATCGCTGGCATCGCCGGCGCGCCCCATTCCTCGGAGTATGATTTTGAGATGCAGCAAGAACGCTTCGAAAATGCTCTTTTCCGGATTGATCTGATATATTTCCGAGTCCGGATTGCCGTACGCATTCAGTGCGCTGCGTAGCACCGAGCGCGCAATGTCACCTCCGAGCAGTGAGACAAAAATATGGATTTCCCTTTCAAGGGACAGCAGGTGCTTGGTATCCATCTGACCATTGTCGTCCACTGCATCGTCTAATGAGTTGACGATGCCACGATGAATGGTCCGAATTTTTTCAAAAAAGGCTTCACAATGCTGGTCAATCATCATTAATGCAGCGGCCGCGGTCTCTCGATTAAGCCCCTCGCGAACGAGAAAAACCTCTTCCGGAGTAATTTCAATGTCAATTTCAAGTTCCTTGTTATAGCGCCGCAGAAGAAGATTCGCGAGCATGATGCCGTTTCGGTCGTATATATGGATTCGATCCGGTTCTTCCAGAAAATCACTCAGCAATACATGCAGCGCCAATTCCGGTTTCTTCATTTTGACAAACAGCAGTTGCAACGCATTCAGAAAGGCAATTCGGTCTTCCCTTGGCATCGGTTGTTTGAGGAAGTGCCAGAGGATCTCAAACACTTTTTCTTCATGCCGTGCGAATGATTCGACACACGCCTCGAAACCCACTTTGTTAAATCGGCCCTTGGCGTCAAAACATCGCTTTAAAAGCTTGATGATTTCTTTTACATCTAAAGGCGAAAGGTCAAAGTCTCGAGCCAATATCTCGTGGTCGCGACGATTGAACACGACGTCGTCCGCGCCAACGCGGCGCATTTTACTGCGCGTCTCAAGACGACCGGTATAAAACTCGACAATGCGCACGATCAAATCGTGAACACGGCCGACCTCCAGTGCGCCACCCTCATCGCTCCGAATCGCCAAAACCCCCTTGTCGATGACAAGCTTCTGGAGAACCTCATCGGGAATCCGATCCATGTGCCATTGCAGATGGGTCACCACTTCTTCGACAATCATGGCTTTTTTGGGGCGGTCACCAACAGAATCGATGATCGCGGAGAGCCGCTTGAGCCTCAAGCCAAGCTCGCGCGCCTCGATTTGGCCGTAGTCACCGGCATACAAGCTTTCCAGATAGAGAACCTGGTTGGCAATGTCTTCTTCAAGTTCTTCCCGTATAAGCCAGGCTAATTGGGCCTTGGCCTTGGGAAGTTTTTCAAACGCCTTGTCAACCAGAAACCAACGGATGTTATTCATCTCGATCGGCGGAATGTGAAATTTACCGCGGAGATTTTTAACCCCGGCGATCGCATCATAGACGCTGGCGTAGCGGTGAGATCCGGCAGACGTGTCGGAGGCCCGTATCCAGTGATGTACTTCTCGAACGAGTTTGCCCATGGCCTCGGTCTTGATTGCATTCAGGCCGGCAAGCAGCGTCAAGTTTGAATCCGGAAGGGATCGTTCATCCTTCATGATGCTCAAGGCAATATCCTGGTCGCCATTGCGGAAGGTGAGTTCTTCGGCTTGATCCAATGCCTGCTGGTAGCGTGCGATGATACTTAGAGATGTTTTCAAGTCTTCGAAAGTCGATGACTTGCCATCGGGAATCCTCAAAAAAACCGTCAGGATATTGTGGTCGGAAAGCGTCTGAAAGGCTTTGAGGACGAGTGCATTCAGGTACGTCATATGGTCGCCGACGCGGCGAACCATGGCGGCAACCGTATGCCGTGTGATGACGATATCGCTGAAATACACCCTGTAGTCTGTCTGATCGGATGCATGGACGCGGGACGACAGGCGGTTGGCCCGTATCAGGATCGTACGGTCATGCCCCGGTCGCTTGGCCAGTTTCCCTAAGGTCTTTTTGAGTTGGGTGTAAGGATCGATCTGCAGGGGGACGTCGATCGTGTCATCTTCATTTCCGTTGCCCGATACGGTCGTGTCGGGGGCTTCATCCGTCCCCGCCCGGTCACGCCGCAGACAAGCGCTCAGCAGGTGGCAAAGCTCCACCATGAGCGTGATGAGGGCGTCATTGCGCCCCTGGCTGTCGTAGAGACTCTCGAGAATTGGGATTTCCGGGCTGTCCATAAGCCGAAGCGGTGGTTTTCAACCTTCTGACGTTAGGGTGTGATCGCCCTTTAAAGATCTCTTTGCTTTCTCCCGGCGATAGCGCCTTGCGAAAGCGGCGAAAGGTCTGGGCGCTGCTATT
Organism: Desulfobacterales bacterium; assembly: GCA_030066455.1. The sequence continues at coordinate 8,623 of JASJBQ010000036.1, read as the reverse complement.
CGGACCAAGGGCCTCGGGGCCCTAATTTTGCGTTTCTCCATCGACCCCAGGGGGCGTTTGCTCGAGCGTCTGTTTGACCCGGTCAACCTCTTTTTGAAAAGCATCACGCCTGGTGGCGTAGTCGGCAATGCGATGGTTCAGATCGGTCACTTTACCTTCGTATGCCTGTCGGGCCTCGACATCGCGTCCGGCCAAACCATCCAGTTTTTGCTTCTCTTGTAAAAGCGCATATTTTTCGGCCATCAAACCCGAAAATTCATCGTCCAGTTCTTTCTTTCGAGCGTTTAAGGCGGCAATGGTCTCGTCATCGACGACCACCTCATCTGATCCTTGGGAATCGCCTGGATCGTTCGTATCCGCTGGATTAGCGTTTGGGTCTTCATCCGCGGTGGTATCAACCGATTCGACGGTCTCCATGGTTAACGCTTGGGGCCGCTGGTCTTCAGGGATCTGGGCCAAGTTGTCCGTGTAGCGTACATTTCCCTGGGCATCGCGGTATTTATACATCTCCGCCTCAACCAATGACCCGGTGACCGCAAGACCAACCATCACTGCCACCAGCAACACATACCGCATGCTTTATCGCCCCGTGCTTTTGATAAGTTCGATAATCTCACCGCTGTGGTTCAACGTCATCTCCACCGCATCGCCTTCTTTAAAATCCCTAAATTCGATGAGCGTGTCGCCATCGGAGGCAAGGAAATCGGCATCCGGGTTGATACGATAGGTCACATCGCCGATCACGATTTCAGTCGTACTCTCGATCGCATCGATGACCTCGCCGTCCTCTGCCCTGACCTCCTGGACCATCACGTTAGCGGATATCCCCCATAGAGTCAACATTATTAATATTAACGCTGTCTTGCGCATGATGCCCTTTCTCCTTTATTGGACCTACCATGTCCGCCAGTAATAGAATCCCAATTTCTCGCCGGTCGTAAATTCCGATTCAACGGTGCCGCCGGAAGTACTGAAGTAGAGGACATCCATACCGCTGCCCGGGATCGAAAGAACCGCCGGGGTATACCAGATCCCTGATTTCTTCAGGCCGTCCGGTGCCACCCATACAGGATTATCGGCGGTACCGATATTGATGAGATCACTGTCGTTCACCCGCTGGTCACCGTCAATATCGAATACGGTAAGCCCGCCACCACCGTTGCAGGCCGACACCGCGTAGATGATCGAATCCCCGCCGGCCTTACAGGGCGATTCAGACGGTATGATCGGAACGATGTAGGCGATCCCGTCACGAATCATCACGTCGTTAACCAAACGCTCGCCATTGGCGGGCAGGTCAAAACTCCAACCGACGTGAATCCCGGATTCCTGACGGTAGTCCGCGCTGAACCAGTCGATGGGGTTGTTGCTGATGATGATGTATTGCGAATTATGGTAGGTTGCAACCTGGTTCAGCAAGGTCGCATTGACTTCTTGCTCTTCGACCGAGATACCGCCCGTAGCGCCGTAAGTGATGCTGCCCCCCGGCGGTACGGTGCGGACGACAACCGTATCGAACGAGGTTTCGGCACTCACATCACTTAACCCGTGAACCGGATCGTTGATGCACTTGGCCAGCCCCGCAGCGCCCAGAAAGATATTGTTGGCGGGGTCAGTCGGGTTGCCGTGGGTAAAGACTTCTCCATCGATCGAGACCTGATCCCCGTAGTTGGAGGCGGTAAGATCAAAACTGTAGAGGGTTTGATCCGTGCCCGGCATGGAAGGATTGTTGATCAAATTTTTCAAACCACGACTCTTGGTGTAATACCCCATGTACTTGTCGATGGGATTTGTAATCGTGGTGTCGCTGTAGGGCGGATTCGGCAAATTGCTCCATTCATCGGCCCAATCCCAGATGCCATAGATACTCTGGATGGCGGCCCCATCGGCATAGTCGCTCAAGCTCAAGAAACGCCCCGTGCCGAAGATCACGATGTAGCCGTCGCGACCCGACAGGCAATGGCGCATGACGTCCGGCCGGGTTGTGATGGGTTGACGGAATCCGGCGTCGCCGGTGTCCGCAGGCGCGGTGATCATATTGCGAGCCTGGAACAGCGGTTTAGGAAGGGCTCCATCAAAATAGGCCACGTCCCACTGACTGTAATTACCGCTCGACAGATCGAATTTCCACAGGTTGCCGTGGAGGTCGCCAGCGTAGGCGTAGTCCACGAAGCCATCAAGGTCCACGTCCACCAGCGCCGGCGTGGATAGACCGTTGCAGTCCGTGGCGCTGCCGGCCAGCGTGTCAATTTTCAATGGCGGGTTGGTGCCGTTGTAGGGCGCTTGGCGCGTGCCGTCGCTGTTGAGCGGTTGGACGTAAAGCACTGCCTTGCCGCTCTTGCTGTCATAGCCGTTGCCCCATATCGCCACCCAACCGGCGTTCGACTTGACGATGTAGGCCTGACTGAAGCTGAATCCCATATCGTCGTCGATCGGATCGGTGGGCACATTCTCCGGGTTGGACTTGGTCTGGGGGTATTCCCATTTGACCAGGGCGGCCGCGTTGTCCTCGGCATTGAAGGTATTGATATCGAAACCCGCGTCGGAGAACGCACTGATATCCAGACAATAGTAACCGCGTCCCCCTCGGCCGAGTCCGCCGATCAGCAGGGTCGGCCCCGTTGACCCCAGAGTGGAGATGAAGGGTTCATTGTCCACGTAGTATTTATGGACGTAGGGGTCGTCCGCGAGGGATTTCAGATTGGCGAACACGAGGTTGGGGATGTAGCTGAACAGTTCATCCCCGGTGTCCTCCCGCAGCACATGGAGCATCCCGTCGTTGGCCCCCACGAAAACCACCCCGTCGCTGTCTTGATCCCAGCGGTAGGGAATCGGGGAGGCATGTACCACATCGCCCATCAGGCTGTCGCGCGTCCTGAAAAGCGCGCCTTCCTGGGACTTGTCCCCCCGGAGGAAATTGATCAGACTGACGCGTTCGCTATCAACCGTCGAGAGCAATTGCTGCTGGTCACTAGAGAGGTTGTTGTGCGCGAAACTCACCCCAACGCCGTTGACGTTGTCGTAGGTAATGATCTTGCGGCTCAACCAGCTCATGCCATCGAGTTGGTCGGCGGCCGACCAGTCCACACGGTCCGTCTGGGAATCGTCGGGCAGCGTGTCCTGAACGATCAGGCCGGTGACCGGATCGATCGGTTTGGCCACGACGTCGCCGGTCCAGTTGCGCGGCAGATAGGTCGCCTGGTAGAGCGAGGTGTCGCTGCGCAATTGCTGCGTGTTGACCGATACCGAAGAACCGGTGGCCGTCGAGTTCTTGATGCTCTGGGCCACGGCCGTCAGGGCCCCCACCAGCTTCTCGGGGTTGTCGGCCGTGAAAAACTGCCCGCGGCCGTTGACGCTGGCGTGATAGAGGTCGTCGATTTTTCTTGCCTGGCTGGTCGGCGCCGGCCAGGGCAACGACGACTGCACCGTGTCCGTCGGTAAGGACGGCGGGCAGATCGGATCGGCGCAGTTGGCTGTATCGTCCGGGTCGCATTTGGGCAGGCAGTTGCTGTAGTCTTCCGGTGAATACTGCCCGGTGACGCCGAAGGCCACGCCGTAGGTCACGAGATGCTGATGGGTGGCCGTGTCGTAGTTGTGCTTGGGCACCCAGTTCTGCGCGCTCTCGTTCAGATCGTTTTCATAGTAATACATGGCGATGTCCGCCAGGGTCGCGCGGGTCTCGTATACGTCGGGGTTTCGGCTGACCCGCACGGTCGAGTTGTCGCCGGCAAAGACGCCGCCGTCGAACTTGGAGATATTACCGTCGCGGTCCAGTCCGTCACTGTCCGCATTCAACCTGTACAGGTCTCCCTGCACGGAGGAATTGGAGCCGTTGTAATAACCGTCGGTCATGGCAATCACGAAGGCCCGCTGGCAGGCGCCGCCATCGGGTTCGCTCGCCCAGGGCGGCGTGGAGGGCAGGTATTCACCGCTGCTCCCGGTCCCCGAAGTCTTGCGGGTGTCGAAGTACTGGCCGATATCCTGGAGCCCCCGCCGCAGCGGCGTGCCCCCGTTGGAGTCGAGCTTGAAGAGATCGAGGAGGAGTTCTTCGGTCTTGTCCTCAGGCGGGCTGCCGTCCAGCTTGACGGGCAGCACGCCTTTCCTGTAGCTGCTGTTGCTGCGCTGATTGAGCACAGCCATACCGAGCTTGACCTCTTCGATCTGGTGGATCACCTGGCTGACGGCGGCCTTGGCCGTGAGTTCCCGGCGGCGGTAGAAGGAGAACCAGTTGGCAAAATTCTGACGCACCTGGCTGTACTTCAATTCGTTGCCGTTCCGGTCGGTCTTTACGCGCACGGGAACGGAACTCACCGCGGTCGCGACGAGTTCCCCGTCGTCCACGCGTTTGTTGCCGTTGGCGTCTTCCACACGGTAGTAGGCGAGGCTACCGCCGGTGACGGTGACAAGATAGACGTCTTCGCCCAGATCCTGAATACCATTGTCGTCCATGTCGTTGAGGGTGAAATAATGGGCGATCGGCACGTCGATGCGCTGGACGGGGTTGGCCGTAAACGTAAAGCTGTCATTGGCGTTGGGGCCGTCGATCCGCATCCATTCGCTGTAATCGCCGCTTTCATAGTCATCCCGCTCATAATCCTGGGCCGCGTTTTGGCTCTGGTTGCGGACTACGTCGCGGTAATCACCGCCATTCGGTCCGTACTTCACGCGATACGTGACATTGGTCGCCAATTCGCCGCGGCTCGGCACCCAGGCGTAGACCCAGTAGGAACCCGATGAGGGCACGTTCAGGTGCCAGACGGCAGATTCACCGGATCGGTTCACGGACCGTGCCGATTCGCCGTAGGCGTCCTCGTCTTCGCGGACCCCCCAGCGGGTGGTCGTTTTCTCGAACCAGCCGGCTGTACCACCGCGGAGATCGCCGATGCTGTCGTCCAGGAAGATCGGCGCCCCACCCGAGGTCGGGCGCAGCAGGACGGCGTCGGCCATGGTCCAGTTGTCATACCCGCCCGACCTGGACTGGTTGGAGGTCAACCGGACATAGCGGTCGGACGGCACCGTGGCCCCCACCGAAAAATAGGTGGTATCCATGTGCAGGGTCGGCGCCTTGTACGGATTCTGCCGGGGCTGATCCGGGTCGGCATTGGCCGGATTTTCGATATCGGCCGTGGCGCTGCCCAGAATCACCTTGTCCCAGCGGGCCCAGGGCGTGTAATCGATATGCGGGTCGAAATACAGCTTGTTTACCTGCGCCCACTGGGATTGCCAATAGCGCCGCTCGGTTTCCGTCATATACCGATCGCCGTTTCTGGAGCCCTTGTAGACGTTGTCGATGCTGACAATCTGGTTCAGCGGCTGGCTGTAGATACGGTCGTAGAACATGTAGCTGCGGGCCATGCTGCCCGGCGGCGTAAAACGACCCTCCGAGCCGGAAATGATGGAGTCGAAATCCATCGAACCGGAATCGTCCAGCAGAAACATGATCAACGGCGGAGCCGCGGCCACCTGGGTTTCCAGGGGCATTTCGGCAATGGGCACACACGTCAGTTCCGACACCTGACGGTCACGGTCACCGCCGTAGCAGTCCTGGTCGATGCCGTCGCCGGGGATGTCAAAGGCCCCGGGATGGATGTCTTCGGGGAGATATCCCGCAGGGAGGTTGGCGTTGGTGTCATGGCAGTCCCCCTGGTTGGGTGTATAGCCGTCCCCGTCCTGATCTTCATCGCCCTCGGTACAGGCAATCAGCATACCGTCGCAGTTCATGTCAATCGTCGCGGTACACGGCTCGGGCGCCCCGGGATAAATATCCCGGTTGTTGTCGTTGCAGTCCACGTCGACATCGAAGCCGTCGAGGTCGTTATCCGCCGACGGCCGACCGTAGATGATCTTCACCGTTCTCTCGGCATTGACCGTGATCTCGGCGTAGCCATCACCGGCACTGTCGACGCCTTGCCAGCTGTCGACTTCGTCGTCTCCGGCGGGGTGGCCCGTAATCTGTACGACATCCCCCGTCTGGAAGATGTAGTTGCCATCGCCGGCGTTCTCGCCGGGGGGCTCGAGGGTATAGCTGTACGCGGTCATATCCTGGCCGGCAAGCTCATGGTCCTGGAGAATGGTGACAACGTAACTCGTGGCCTGGTAGTTGGCATGGTAGGTGGGATTGCTCGTCGACGACGGATCAATGGTGAAATCCGCGCTGTTCGGCGTGGTCCACCCGGGAACGTCCTTGAAGACGATCTTGTAGCCGGTCACGTTGCATTGGATGCCCAGAGCGTCGCCGCTTTCCAGCCAGCCGCTCAAGGGGGTGCCGGTCTGGTCCAGGAGCTTCCACTGGCCGCGCCGCGAGTCATCGGTCATATCCGCGATAATGACGGCCGGACCGATCGTGACAACGAGTTTGTTGTCGCGGAAGGTGACGTTAAAATCGCTCGAATCTTCCACGGGCGGAAAGGCGTAGGAGGGCGGGGAACCCTGCGAGACACCGCCGGCAACCACTTCCTTGACGCAGTACTGGATGCCGCTGGTGGGGTTCGAATCGCCCACGATGGAAGCGAACGTCGGGGTGCTGAGGTGGTCCACGACGATGCTGCCGCTGGCAGATCCCGAAACGGACGGGGTGATACCGGGCACCTCCACCGAACCGTTGTCGCCGATGGTATAGCCGATCAGATGACGGTAGACGGCCTCCACCGTGGTATTCTCGGTAACCGTCAAGGTGTAGGTCGCGGTACCCGGGGTGCCGGTGCTCGCCTCCGGACCGGAGGTACCGATCCCCCCGCTAAGGAGGTTGAAGCGCGTTGCATTGCCTTTATCGTCCGTGCCGTTGATGTTGAGCGCCTGCAGGCCGTAATCCCAGCCCAGGTTGAGGGTCAGATCCGTTCCGCTATCCACGACATGGTCGACGTAACTCGTGATCGTGCCGTCGGCGGTCGCCGTGGTGTTGACGGAATAGTCGTTGTCAACGATCGTGACGATTATTTCCGTGGTCGCTCCCGCGGAAGCGTTGGCGCCCGGCGTAATATAGACCCGGAACTGCTCATCGGGCTCGATGATCTGGTCGTTTTTGACCTGGACCTGGAAGTCCCAGGTCGGAAAAGGGTCGCCGCTGCCGGGAACGACAACGCCGCCGCCTTCGAAGGTCTTTGAATCGGAAACTGATATATAGTCAACGTCTGCGGAGGCCGGATTGCCGCCAGTGAGTTCTTCGGTGGCATAGTCGACCGTCACCTGGCCGGCCCCCATGACGTGGGTGCTGTCCAATGTAATGGTGAAGTTCAGCAGCATGTTTCCGGTAACGGGATCTTCGGTCACCGTGACCGGACCGGACAGGCTGACAACGGCCGTGTCGTTGTTATCGATGATGGTCGTTGCCTCAGGGGTGGAAATGCTGATGCGGCTGTCCACTTCGCTGTTACCGGTGGCGGCGCCGGTCAAGACCACTTTATAATCCTCGGCCGCCTCGACATAGGAATCGGTATAGGTGGTGTAGCTGAAGCCAGCGGTTGTGTCGCCCTCACTGATCGTCACGCTGTCCGGATTCGCGCTCGTCACCGTGAAGTCCAAATCGGACGCCACGACGGCAGAACCGTCCGTGGCCTGGTAGTCGACGGTGAGGCCCGCACCGGCCCCCTCGATGGGATTGGTGAGGGTGACGGTATACGACGCCGCCGCACCCTCGGTGACCGTGGCGTCCCCGCTGATGCTCACCTCGGTGCTGTCGTTGCGGACGATCGTCCCCATAGCGGTGACCGCACCTGCCGTGGCATCAAGGCTGACATCGGACAAACCATTGGTGGTAACACCGGTGAGATCGAGCCTGAATTGCTGGTCAGGCTCTACGTAGTCGTCGTCCGTGATATCGACAACGACGTCAAAGGTCTTCTGGGCCTGGGTCAGGGTGACCGTACCTGAGGTGACATCGGTGTAGTCATCGCCAAAGACCGCCGTATCACCGCCGGAACCGCCCTGATTGAAGTGGTAGCTCACGTCGACACTGCCATAATCCGCAATGTCATCGACCAATGTGACCGTAAAACGCGCGGTATCGCCCTCGTCGAGGGAGTCCTGGTCCCGGTCGGCCAATTCGATGTTGACGACGGCCGCGTCGTCATCCGTGATCGCGCCCGTGCCGGCGTCGTTCCCTGAATCCACCCCCACGGCACGGCCAGTGGAGTTTGCGGCGGCCAGATTGACTGTGAACGTTTCCGTGGGCAGTTCCACGACATCATCGCCCTTGACCGTAATCGCAATGGTCGCGGTGGTGGACCCCGTTGGAATCGTCACCGTCGAGGGTGTGGTCGTTGTACCGTTGACCACATAGTCGCTGCCGGATGACGCCGTATCGTCCAAGGTGTAAAATGCCACAACCACATCCTGGTCCACAGTCTTGTCCATGGTCACCAGAAACGAGGCCGTAGTCGTGTCGCTGGCAGCGCCTTCCGGATTCACCGTCGCGTCACCGATCGACACCATCGCCGTGCCGTCGCTGTCGTTGATCGTACCCACCGCACCCGCCGGCATGCTGACGTCGCGACCGCTGGCCTGCAGGTTCGTGAAATTGACGTTGAACGTCTCGGCGCTCGTCTCCACGGTCGAATCCGTGAGAATCGCCACGTCGATGTACTGAGGATCGGTGTTGTCCGCGGGAAAGGTCAGCGTCTGCGTG